>JAILRO010000067.1 GCA_024698145.1 Lachnospiraceae bacterium | reverse complement strand
TTAGCGAGTACAAGGTACGAGCTTAGTACCGTTGCGTTCTTATACGCAGCGAAAGCGGCCTGCGATGGAACTGTAATCATAAGAGACGCCTTAAAACAATTAGAAGTTTCGCTCGTAAAACTTAACTAAACAGCAATTTTAAGCGCCGATGCTGCTTACTCCGACATATATCTGGGAAATCTTATACCATGTCGGATAATCTGTAACGCCTGTTGCCGGAAGATTAAATATTTTCTGGAATTGTTTCACAGCAGCTTCTGTATTTGTTCCGTATATTCCATCTGTAACGAGGGTTGGTATTGATGAATAAGCCCTTGCAATTCTATTAAGTTGTTCTTGTAATTGTCTTACTTTGTTTCCGGTACTGCCGATTGCAAGGTCATACCCCGGCCACGAGGAAGGTATTCCTGAAATCTGAGTGGTTTCATTTATGTATATATCACTACCGTAGTAATTCCTAAGTATTTCTATCGCTGAATATCCTTGGTCACCGAGTGCTTTTGAACCCCATTGAGAAAGCCAATTCGGACAAGTGACACGTTTTCCGTCGCAATATTGTGTTAGTATTGGTTGAGTAACATCAGGTCTTGAAAGGTAATTGGCAAATATCGAATCAACAATCTGAGAAATATTTTCGTATATTGTTTTATTTTTTGTCCACTTGTGGTCAAATGCCGTAGAACTCGTAATAGTGAAATCATATCCTTTTCCCCGGTACCATTCTGTATAGACTCTGTTAAGTGTAAATGACATGATAGCCAAAATATTGGCATATATTGTGCTTTCTGGCCACGTTGCATAGATTTCGCTGGAAGCAACATTTTTGATATATTCTTTGTATTGTACATAATAATTTGTTGCTGACATGTCAGAGGGGGCGCCGTCGTGAACAACAACAATTTCCGGAATAACGACGCGGGAAAGCACGATTTCACCGCCTTCGGGTATTGGTTTGATTTCTGGTTCGGCTATTTTGGGAGGATAATATTCCCATAGAGTGTGAGGATCAATAACGGCAGGATCATATTCTGTATTATTAGAAGGATTGATATTGGGAGTCAATTCGACATGTTGTATTCCGGTTTCACCTGCAAGTATCTGAATGCCTGAAATAATCACTTCATTGAAATTTTCAGAGGTTATTTTCAAATTGTATTCACTGTAGGGTTGATTATCGGATGGTTCAAGAGAATATTCGACCGGCGGAGACGGCAATTCGAAAGTTTCACTTATTCCGTCAGAATCTGTAGTGGATTCCATGATGGGGTTATTGGGGGCGCCGACAGATGATATTTCTATTGTTGCGTTTTTAACAGGTTTTAAGTTCGTCTTGGATGTAACATTTATCTTAATATATCCTTTATCGATATTATTTTGCGTAGCTTGAATAGGAAATCTGCTCATGGAAAACCTTTAAAAAACAATAGTTATCAATAGTATAAGCAACAGATGGAAAAATGTTACTTTTGTATTTTATTTGTTCGAGTTCATTTCTTGAAATCGATACCATATTATGATAGAATGAGCAAATAAATAATATCGGAATAATAGTATATAAACGGAGGCATTACTATGAATATAAATGAGATTGCGGAGCTGGCAGGCGTCTCAAGAGCTACGGTTTCACGATATCTTAATAACGGTTATGTAAGTAACGAGAAGAGAGACAGAATTAGCAAGGTTATTGAAGAGACCGGTTATATGCCATCAGCACAGGCGCAGATGTTGCGTACAAAGAAAACCGGATTTATTGGTGTTATTATTCCTAAAATTAATTCGGATTCCATTAGTCGAATGGTTGAGGGGATTAGTGATATTTTGTCGGATAAAGGGTATCAGCTTTTGCTTGCAAATACGAGTAATAATAGCAAAGAAGAGATACAATATCTAAAAAAACTTTCTTCTAATCATGTTGACGGTATTATTCTTATCGGAACAGTACTATCAAAAGAACATTACAAGGTTATGAAACAGATTTCGGTTCCACTTGTAGTTCTTGCACAGCATACATCTGATTATTCATGTGTATATTACGATGATTACGGTGCTGCGAAGGCACTTACGAGTGAAGTTATGAAAAATGGCAGCAGGCCGGCATATATAGGTGCGGTTGCGGATGATGAGGCTGTTGGACAGCAAAGACTTAACGGTTTTTTAGATGCCTGTAAGGATAAGGGAATAATGGTTGATGACGACCATTGTACAAATGGTGCATTCCGCATTGAGAATGGCTTTGATAGTGCTGAAAAACTCATGAAATTAGACCCTACTATAGATACAATGATTTGTGCGACTGACAAAATTGCCATAGGTGCTATGGCGTATTTGAAACAGGCGGGTTATAAAGTACCTGAAGATGTTCAGATTGCAGGATTTGGAGACAGCCTTATTTCAAAAGTTTGCGATCCGAAAATGTCATCTATACATTTCTTCTACAAAACGAGTGGGGAAGAAGCTGCGAACATGCTTGTTGATGCAATTGAAAACTCGCAGTCGGTAAGAAAAGAAGTTAAAATGGGTTATCAGATAGTCAAGGTTGGAAGCCTTAGATAGTATTTATGGAGGCGACATTTTGGTTAAAAATACAGTAGATTCATATCATAAGAAACACACCAGAACAGTTGTGATTTTTATGGTAATAACATTGGTAATTCAACAATTGATTTTTAAGTTTTTTGAACTTAAGACAGGAATACAGCCGGGCAGAAGGAATGCGTATATTACGACAAAGTTTTTGGGACTTCTTCTGTTTTTTGAAATGATAATTTTCGCGCTTAATACGACAATGAAGATTAATTTGCGAGACATTATTATAAGCAGGAAAGAATTTGTGAGAATTCTTATAAGATCAGGCTCTATTGCGGTTTTGATGATTCTTTGTATGATTGGAATAAGGATTTTCAAAGGTCATTTTAATCCCAAAGTTGCGGCAAGGCCATTCTTCAAACTTTACCTAAATATAAGAACGAGGTGGCTTTACCCGTTAAATGTGTTCTTTCAGGAGGTTTTTATCAAAGCCTTCGTTCAGGACAACGTCAGAATTATGGCGGGTAAGGAGCATGTTAATTATACGGTTTGGCTAACAGCGCTTTATTTCTTTATTTTGCATATGAGTTATCCCCTGTATTATATGGTTGTTGCGTGTTTGTTTTGCCTTGCGACAGGCTATTACTATGAGAGCAATCGAAATATATGGGGTTGTGCTTTGTTACATTTTGTGATCGGCTTTTTCCCAAGGTCGTTGGGAATATTGTAGATTTGTCAAATTAGGAAAATTATGTTATATTAATTAAGTTGCGTTTTGATAAGAGGACAGAAATGGAGGATATTATGGCAGAGATGACTAGAGCGGTTCTTGATGCAATGGGTGGGGATCATTCACCTGAAGAAATGGTGCTTGGTGCAGTTAATGCGGTAAAAGAAAAAAATGATCTTTTTGTTTACATTGTTGGTCCGGAAGACAGACTTAAGGAAGAACTTGCAAAGTATGATTATCCGGCAGACAGAATAGATGTTATTCATGCGCCTGATGAGATAACCTGTCATGATGCTCCTGTTAATGCAATAAGACAGAAGAAAGAATCTTCGATGGTAATTGCTCTTAACATGGTCAAAGAAGGCAAGGCTGACGGTATTGTATCGGCAGGAAACTCGGGTGCATTGCTTGTTGGTGGTCAGGTTTTGGTTGGCAAGATGAAAGGTATAGAGAGAGCGCCTCTTGCACCGATTATGCCGACAATGAGTGGCGTGTGTCTTCTTATAGATTGTGGTGCTAATGTTGATGCAAAGCCCAGCAACCTTGTTCAGTTTGCGAAGATGGGTTCAATATACATGGAGAATGTTGTCGGAATTAAGAATCCGAGAGTTGCAATAGTTAACATTGGCGCAGAGGAAGAAAAGGGTAATGCGTTAGTTAAAGAGACATTTCCTTTGTTGAAGGAATGCAAGGATATCAATTTTATTGGAAGTATTGAGGCAAGAGATTTTCCTTACGGCGGCGCGGATGTAGTTGTTACTGAAGCGTTTGTTGGTAATGTAATGCTCAAACTTACAGAAGGTCTTGCAACAGCACTTTTTAAGCAAATCAAAAAAGAGATTACTTCATCACCGGTTTCGACGGTAGGAGCTGCACTTGTTAAGCCAAAGCTTAAGAATATAGCCAAGATGTTCGACACCGCAGAATACGGTGGTGCGCCGCTTCTTGGACTTAAGGGTCTTGTTGTTAAGATTCATGGTAATGCTACGAACAAAGAGGTCAAGAACGCGCTTTTCCAAGTGGAAACATTTAACAGACAAGACATCAACGGAAAGATTCGCGCCAACTTACTTGAAGTGAAAGAATAAATGTATAATCAATAGTGGAGTTGTTATGCTTAATTATAATGAACAGGAGTTGGAGGCTAACATAGGTTATGTTTTTACTAACAAAGACCTTCTCAAACAGGCAATGTCTCACAGCTCGTTTATAAATGAAATGAAAAGAAACATAATGTTAAGTTACGAACGTTTGGAGTTTCTTGGAGATGCTGTGCTTGAACTTATTACAAGCAATTATCTTTTTGAGGAATATGCTGACATGCCGGAGGGCAAGCTTACCAAACTACGTGCTTCCATTGTGTGCGAATATACCCTTTCTTCTGTAGCAAGAATATTACACCTTGGTGATTATGTGTTGCTTTCGAAGGGAGAAGAGCTTACCGGAGGAAGAGACAGAGATTCAATTCTTTGTGATTTGTTTGAGTCTGTATTGGGTGCAATATATTTGGATGGCGGTATGGAACCGGCCAAGAATTATGTTAAGACATTTTTACTAAAGGATATAGAAAACAAAACCTTGTTCTACGATGCAAAGACTACGTTGCAGGAGATGGTTCAAAAAGACGGCAAAGGTGTTGTTACTTACGAAATGGTAAGTGAGTCAGGACCGGATCATAATAAGTCGTATGTAATGGATGTACTTGTTGACGGTAAAGCAGTAGCACAGGGTCAGGGGAAATCAAAGAAAAACGCACAGCAGATGGCTGCGTATAATGCGATATTGAAACTTACGGGGAAGATAGGATAAGTTATGTATTTAAAGAGTATTGAAGTATATGGATTCAAATCATTTGCTAATCGTATAAAGTTCGAGTTTAACGAGGGAATAACAGGTATCGTTGGACCTAATGGTTCAGGTAAGAGTAATGTTGGTGATGCTGTTCGTTGGGTGCTTGGTGAGCAGAGTGCAAAACAACTTCGTGGTTCTAACATGCAGGACGTTATTTTTGCAGGTACTGAACTTAGAAAACCACATGGTTCGGCATACGTAGCAATTACACTTGATAACAGCGATCATTCGCTTCCGATTGATTATGAAGAAGTTACTGTTGCTAGACGTGTGTATCGTTCGGGAGAGAGTGAATACCTTATAAATGGTACCGTTAGCCGATTAAAAGATGTTAACGCACTTTTCTTTGATACAGGTATCGGTAAAGAGGGATATTCTATTATCGGACAGGGTCAGGTTGAACGTATTCTTTCAGGAAAACCTGAAGAGAGACGTGAGCTTTTTGACGAAGCTGCCGGAATTGTCAAATATAAAAAGAATAAAATTGCGACGGAGAAGTCTCTTGCAGCAGAAAGAGAGAACTTAAGTCGTGTAAATGATATTTTATCAGAGCTTGAGAAACAGGTAGGTCCCTTAGAAAAACAGTCCGAAGTAGCAAAAAAATACCTGTTATACAAAGAGGAACTCAAGCGTTTTGATGTTAATGTTTTCCTTATGGAGAATGATAAGATTGAGCAAACACTCAAAGAGAATGAAGAGAAGCTTAATATTATCAACGACGACAGCGAAAGACTCAAAAAAGAGTTTGAAGAAACAAAGAACGAGTATGAAAGAATTGAAACTGTTCTTGAGCAGTGTAATACATCGATTGACTCAAACAGAAACAGAATTCATGAGTTAAAACTCTCAAAAGAACACAACGAGGGTGAGGTTAACGTACTTAACCAGCAGATATCTAATGCCAAGTCTTCTGATGTACATATGAGTGAGCAGATTGACAGAATTAATCAATCACTCAAAGCTTTTGATGAGGAAAAGGCAAGTTTTCAAGAGAAGAAGGCAGAACTTGATGAGAAAATGGATTCTGCTGATGATGTCGTAGAAGAGGCAAGAGAAGTAAGTGAAGGTATTGAAGAAGAGATTACAAACCTTCAGGAAGAAATAGAAAAGAGCAAAGCAGATATAATTGAGTATATGAACGGCGAGTCTAACTTAAAGGCTAAGGTTGGCCGTTATGATGCTATGCTCGAAAATATCAGTTATCGTAAAACACAGTTAAATCAGCGTTTCCTTCAGTTCAAATCTGATGAGGAAAAGGACAAAGAAGAGTACGACAAACATAACGAAATTCTCGAGAATATCGAGAAGGAAGTTACTGTACTTCATGAGCGTTTAGACGTTGTTGATGCAGAACTTGATAAGAGTACGATTGAAACAGCCAATAACAAGCAAAGGCTTTTTGAGGCTAACAATGAATATGCTTCAATCAAATCCAAAGCAGAGGCTCTTCGTAACATCACAGAGCGTTATGACGGCTACGGCAACTCTATCAAGCGTGTAATGGAGCAGAAAAGCAATAATCCCGGAATAGTGGGTGTTGTTGCTGATATTATTCAGGTTAATCAAGAGTACGAGGTTGCTGTTGAAACTGCTCTCGGCGGAAGTATCCAGAATATTGTAACAGATAACGAAACAACCGCCAAAAAGCTTATTAATTTCTTGAAGAAGAATCGTTTCGGACGTGCAACATTTCTTCCACTTACTACAATAGGTGGTAAGTACAGTGAGTTCAATAATAAAGAGGCGTTAAATGAGCCCGGAGTTATTGGACTTGCTAAAGACCTTGTTAAAGTACATGACAAGTACACTTCCGTTACGAATCATTTACTTGGAAGAATAGTTGTTTGCGACAATATAGACCACGCTATTGCTGTTAATAAGAAATATCATCAGTCGCTTCGTATAGTTACAAAAGAAGGTGAGTTACTTACACCGGGTGGTGCGATGACCGGTGGTGCATTTAAGAACTCATCGAATCTGTTGGGACGTAAGCGTGAGCTTGACGAACTTTCAAAACAGCTTTCAGAGTTGAGTAATGAGATTGCTAATGCAACCAAGGAAGAGGAACAGCTTCGTACAAAGAGAGATGAATTGAAGTCCGAGAAGGAAGATATTAATTTGAAACTTCAGGAGTTATATCTTTCAAAGAACACAGTTACTCTTAACATCGAACAAGTTTCAAAGAATCTTGCCGAGACTGCCAATGCGTATGCTTCCGTTAATAAGGAAAGTAAGGAATTAGAGGCGCAGATAGAGGAAATCAACAACAATAAGAATGAGTTATATGAGAATCATAAGCAGGCGGAAAATGCTAAGAAAGCACTTGAGGAAAGAATAGAAATGCTTGAGGAGCAGGTTGTTTCCAAACGTGATGAATTAAAAGCTGCCAACGAAAAAGTATCACAGCTTATGATTGAGTTTAATACAATGAAGCAGCAGGACGATTTCCTTATTGAGAACTTGAGGAGAATTCGTGCTGAAGAGAATAAGCTCAAAGAAGAAATGGAACTTTATCGTTCTCAAATGAGTAATTCCGGTAAAGCAATTGAAGAGCTTGTTTCAAAGATTAATGGTTTCAAGAAAGTAATTGATGAAGAAACCAAAGAAATCACCACTCTTGAAGAAGCCCTTAATAAAGATATTTCTGACAAAGAACAACTTAATGCTAAACACAAAGAGTTTTTCGCTAAACGTGAGCAGTTGAATGAGGACATTACAAAACTTGATAAATCAGCATTTAAGCTCAATGCAGCTGTAGAGAAGATTAATGAGCAGGCTGATAATTTAAGTAAGTATATGTGGGAAGAGTATGAGCTCACATATCAATCAGCAGCAGAGCTTAAAGATGAATCATTAATTGATCTTGCTTCCTTAAAGCAGGAGGTTTCTGCTGTTAAGGCTAAGATTAAGTCGCTTGGTGATGTTAATGTAAATGCGATAGAAGATTATAAGGTTGTTTCCGAGAGGTATGAGTTCTTGAAGGGACAGCATGACGATATTGTGAAAGCAGAAACCAATCTCTTGCAGATTATCGAGGAATTAGATACTGCAATGCGTACTCAGTTCGAGGAGAAGTTCAAAGAGATTCAGGTTATGTTTGACAAAGTATTTAGAGAACTTTTCGGAGGCGGAAAAGCAACGCTTGAACTTGTTGATAATGAAGATATATTAGAGGCAGGTATCAGAATTATTGCTCAACCGCCGGGAAAGAAACTTCAGAATATGATGCAGTTATCGGGTGGTGAGAAGTCGCTTTCAGCAATTGCACTTTTGTTTGCAATTCAAAGTCTTAAGCCGTCACCATTCTGTCTTCTTGATGAGATTGAGGCCGCACTTGATGATTCAAATGTAACAAGATATGCAAAGTATCTTAATAAACTTACAAAGGATACACAGTTCATTGTTATCACTCATAGAAAGGGTACTATGGAAGCTGCTGATGTTCTCTACGGTATAACCATGCAGGAGAAAGGTGTATCAACTCTTGTATCGGTTAATCTTATTGAGAATGAGTTGGATGATTAATGTAATGTAAGACTTGGGGGAATGGGTTATGGTTCCATATACAACGGAATGTATTTTAGCATTATATACTTTCTTTGCTGTATTTTTTGTTTTTATCAGTGTTAAGTGTTTTTTTGAAAAAATTAGTATTCCTAAAATTATAATTACATTTTTATTATCACCTGTGACCGGATATCTTTTTTCGTTGGTAATATTTATTGATGAAGATATTGTTGGGAGTGATGACATTAACGTACTTACAAGAAATGCCTTGGTGCTTATAGCAGGACAGTTAGTGGTTTATGCTATATTGATGTTTCTGTATGTGAAGTTGATGAAGGCAAAGAATACATCGTTATCAATTTTTGTATATATGAGTTCAATTACTATTGTTCCGGGTATGTTCTATATTCTTTCAATGTACTCGTATATTCCGTTCGTGTTATATTTTTTGCTTGCACCGTTATTTTATCAATTTGTTATCAAACAAATTGCTGAACTTTCGAAAACAAAACAGATAACGGATCTTCGTTTGTTTATTATACTTCCTGCTATGACAGGTGTATTTAACATAATCATGTATTCGGTATATTTTTTTACATTACAGATTGTTAATTCCGGACAACTGCTTGAGGCGATACAGGATTTCAAGGAAGAGACAGGTATTTTGATAAAAGACAGTATGCCTATTTTCTTAGTGTTAATTAAGTACATTACACGTTCTTATGCAGTGTTTGTTTATCCTTCAATATTCGTTTCCTTAGTGCTTATTATTGCTTTTCATGTAATTGTCAAAAACGTAAAATATACGAACGAACTTGTCAAAGCAAGAGATGAGATTAAGGTGCTTTCTGTTGAAGTCATGGAAGCACTTGCTCACACAATTGATGCGAAGGATGAGTATACAAGGGGTCATTCCATCAGAGTGGCACGTTATGCAAGAATGATTGCAGAGAGAATGGGACTTTCTGAGGAACAATGCGAGAACATATATTACAGAGGGTTGTTGCATGATATAGGTAAGATAGGTGTCCCTAACGAAATAATCAATAAACCGAGCAAACTTACAGATGCTGAATATGATGTGATTAAGACACATCCGGTTACCGGTTTTGATATATTGGCAGAGATTAAGAGTCGTCCTGACCTTGCAACCGGAGCAAGATGGCATCATGAAAGATTTGATGGAACGGGATATCCTGATCAAAAATCAGGTTATGATATTCCGATAGAAGCCAGAATAATTGCCGTTGCCGACAGTTATGATGCGATGACGTCTAACCGAAGCTACAGAGGTTATATGTCCCAGGAAAAGGTTCGCAGTGAACTTGAGAAGAATATAGGAACTCAGTTTGATGAGAAAGTTGCAAGATGCATGATTTCCATTATTGATGAAGATAAGGACTACACTATGCATGAGTGATTTGCGTTAAGAGACTACCGTTTAGTGATTACGAACGGTAGTCTTTATTTAATATAGCAAAAATAGTGTATCAAAACTGATTTAATTGTGATATAATGTTGCAAGCGATTTTTAATATATATAAAAGGGGTAATTTATAATGAATAATGATGATAAGACGACAATAAGAACAGCTGCGATAATAGGTGGAGTTATTGGAGCAATATTGCTTGGTTTAATGATTAAGATAGACGGCACGACAAAGGGAACTGTTATTGGTGTTGCTTGTCTTTTGATATGTGGTATTGTTGGAATTATTATAGGTTCTATATTGGAAAACAAGAAATTAAAAGAAAATACAGAAGAAGATGAAGAACAACAGGTAGAAACAACGGAAGAAGTCAATGATGTTAATGAAGAGCCTGAAAAGGCAGAGAAAATAGATACTATACAAGAGTCTGAAAAGAAAGATGAAGTATTAGAAGAAAATCAAAAAGTAGAAGAGGCTGAAGTTAGTGAAGAAGTTGAAGAACAGCCCGAAGAAGAATCTGAAGAAACAGAAACAACCAAAGAGGTTGAAGAAGTAGCCGAGAAGGAAGAAGTTACCGAGCAAGAAGAAGTTAATGAGAAACCGGAAGGCGGTTTTTTCTCACGTCTTGTATCCGGACTTACCAAGACAAGAAACAGTATCAATGAAAGCTTCAATAATCTTTTCTCAGGATTTTCAGAGATTGATGATGATTTCTATGATGAACTTGAGGAGACACTTATTACTGCTGACTTAGGACTTGACACAACCGAGAAGATAATAGATGAGCTTAAGGATCTTGTTAAGAAAAATCATATCAAAGAAGTTGAAGAATGCAGAGAACTTGTTATTAACCTTATCAAGAGCCAGATGTTTGTCGAAGACGAGGCGTATGATTTTGAGGATAAGAAGACAGTTATGCTTATCATTGGTGTTAATGGTGTAGGAAAAACGACATCAATCGGTAAGCTTGCTGCTCAATACAAAGGCAGAGGTAAGAAGGTTATGATGTGTGCCGCTGATACCTTCCGCGCGGCTGCAATTGACCAGCTTAAGACATGGTCTAATCGTGCAGGAGTTGAGATTATTGCACAGGATGAAGGTTCAGATCCCGCTGCTGTAACATTTGACGCAGTCAAAGCTGCTGCAGCAAGAGATGTTGATATTCTTCTTGTTGATACTGCCGGACGACTCCATAACAAAAAGAACCTCATGGATGAGCTTGCGAAGATGAAGAGAATAATCGAGAAGGAATACTCGGATGCACATCTTGAAACGCTTATAGTTCTTGATGGTTCAACAGGTCAGAATGCATTAGAACAGGCAAGACAGTTCTCAAATGTAACACAGATTGATGGAATAATCATTACAAAGCTTGACGGTACAGCGAAGGGTGGAATTGCAATAGCTATTCAGTCGGAGCTAAATGTTCCTGTTAAGTATATTGGTGTTGGTGAGCATATAGAAGATTTACAGAAATTTGATCCGGATAGTTACGTGAATGCACTTTTTGCTGATATGGATACAAGATCTGATATTGAGATTCTTATGCCGGAAGAATAAGAAAAATATGACGAATATTTGAAATAGTATGGAGGAATTGATAATGCTTACAATGGACAAGTTTGAGGAAGCATATAACACAGTACAGAAAGTTGTTAATCCTACAAAACTTATTTACAGTGAATATTTCAGCGAGCTTTCAGGTAACAAAGTATATTTTAAGCCGGAGAATCTTCAGGTTACCGGTGCATATAAGATTAGGGGTGCATATTATAAGATTTCCACACTTTCTGACGAAGAGAGAAGTAAGGGACTTATAACCGCTTCAGCAGGAAATCATGCTCAGGGTGTTGCGTTTGCTGCAAAAGCTTATGGTGTTAAGGCAACTATCGTAATGCCGACAACTACACCGCTTATCAAAGTTAACAGAACCAAATCATACGGTGCAGAAGTAATACTTTATGGTGATGTTTATGATGAGTCATGCCAGTATGCATTAGAACTTGCTGAGGATAAAGGTCTTACATTTATACATCCTTTTGATGACTTGGATGTTGCCTGTGGACAAGGCTCAATTGCAATGGAGATAATTAAAGAATTGCCTACCGTTGATTATATTCTTGTACCAATTGGTGGCGGTGGACTTGCAACGGGTGTTTCAACACTTGCAAAAATGTTAAATCCAAACATCAAGGTTATCGGTGTTGAACCGAAAGGTGCCGCATGTATGAAAGAGTCAATCAAAAACGGCAAGGTAACAACACTTCCTGCAGTTGATACAATTGCGGATGGTACAGCAGTTAAGACACCGGGAAGTAATATATTCCCATACATTAAGGAGAATATTGATGAGATTATAACTGTTGATGACAGTGAGCTTATTGTTGCTTTCCTTGATATGCTTGAGAATCACAAGATGCTGGTTGAAAATTCAGGACTTCTTACAGCAGCCGCAGTTAAGAATCTTCCGTTTAATGACAAGAAAGTTGTAAGCATTTTGAGCGGTGGTAACATGGATGTTATTACATTTGCATCCGTTGTTCAGCATGGACTTATTGCGCGAAGCAGAATATTTACCGTATCTGTACTTCTTCCGGATAAGCCGGGTGAACTTAAGAATGTAAGCTCAATTATTGCCGATTTACAGGGTAATATCATAAAACTTGAGCACAACCAGTTTGTTAATCTTAATCGTAACGCAGCCGTTGAACTTATAATCACTATGGAAGCATTTGGCCCTGAACACAAGGATAATATTATGCATGTGCTTGCAGAGAAAGGCTATCGTCCGGTCGAGAAGAAGCCAAAGAGTATATATTAATAACAAATAACCAACTTCATGTAATGTTGTTGGTTGTTTTGAAATAGAGGACTTGCTATGGAGAACGCATTAATTAATCAAATAAATCACAACGGAGTATATGTGGCTGTTGATGTGGGTACAACGTCTATAGGTGTGTCTTGCTTCGACGTCGAAACAGACAGTCAGCTTGCGTACTTTTCTTTTTCCAATCCGCAGAAAATATATGGTGCGGATGTTATTACAAGAATTAAGAGCTGTCTGGATACACCGTCGGCAGAGAAGAATATGTCTGACATGCTGCTTATAAAGTTAAATGAGGCATTAAAGGACAATCTTGGTGAGGCGTATAACAGAATCAGTTGCTTATGTTATAGTGGCAACACAACCATGCAACATATATTAAGATGTTTGCCTGTTGACGGTCTTTCGAAAGCACCGTTTACGCCGGTGTCGTTGGAATACTTCGAATGCGAAGTGGCACATGAAGATAACAAGGCGGTTATAAATGAAGCCGGTAATGTAAGAGAGATGTTTCTTCCCGGTTTTTCGGCATTTGTCGGCGCGGATATACTAGCCGGAGTTGAATGTCTTGGTATGGGTAAGAATGATAAATACGATTTGCTTATTGATCTTGGTACCAATGGCGAGCTTGTGCTTATTAATAATCAAAAAGGATATGCAACATCAACTGCCTGCGGACCTGTATTTGATTATGGTATAACCGGTGCGGTTTACGGTAGTGAGTGTATTAAAGCGATTGCGATGTGTATCAAGAGAGGATTGATTGATGAGACCGGATTGATTCGGGAACCGTTTTTTGATTCCGGAATAAATATATCTGACGATATAACAATTACGCAGGAACAGGTAAGACGTTTTCAAATGGCAAAAGCTGCTATATATGCGGGTGTTTCGTGTCTTATTGCAAAAGCTGATATAGATTTCGAAGACATAGAGAATGTGTATATTTCCGGAGGTCTTGGTTTTTATCTTAATGTAAGAGATGCATTTTCTGTGAAAATGTTACCTGAAGAACTAAAAGATAAGATAACGGTTTTGGGCAATACGTCACTTGAAGGTGCAAGCAGATTTCTTATGGCGGGAGATAACAGAAATTTGATTCTTGAAGAATACGAAGGAATAAGAAGCAGAACGGAATCATTTGAGCTTGCTGATTATGAATATTTTCAGGTTACATACATTAATTCGATGAATTTCTAAGATATAAGTCAATATATGTATTGAAACACTTATACAATATATGGTATAATAAATAGATTTTAGGGGCATTATATACCGCCTTTTTAAAACCTATTTTATTTTTGTGAAGGGATTTTATACCAATGAGATTATGCAGTTTGTATAGTGGTAGTAGTGGTAATTGCATATATGTCGGTTCTGACAGGACACATCTTCTTATTGATGCAGGACTTAGCATGAAGAAGATTGTTACTGCTCTTGATGAAATGGACGTAAAGCCTGAGGATATCAGTGGAATACTTATCACTCATGAGCATTCAGACCACATACAAGGTTTGGGAGTAATCCTTAGGAAGTATGGGATTCCGGTATATGGAACACCTAAGACTTTAGAAGCGGTAAGCCAATACAAAGGGCTTGGCAAAGTTGATTTCTCACTTTTTCATGGTGTGGAACCGGAGAAAAGTTTTGCGATAGATGATTTGTGGGTAAAGCCGATAAGCATATGGCATGATGCGGTTGATCCGGTCTGTTATACTGTTACGGATGGTGATAAGAAAATATCGGTTGCAACTGATATGGGAGATTACGATTCACATATAGTTGATGCACTATCCGGGGCAGACGCGATGCTTATAGAAGCTAATCATGATATAAGAATGTTGGAAGTCGGGCCGTATCCGTACGAGCTTAAGAAACGAATTCTTGGCAGGTACGGACATTTATGTAATGAGAAGGGTGGACAACTTATAAGAGAACTTCTCAATGATCACATCAAGGGAATATATCTGGGACATCTGTCCAAAGAGAATAATTTTCCTGAACTTGCGTACGAGGCAGTCAAAGGCGAACTCTTTGGTAATCCGTACAGTAGCGATGTCAGAGATTTCAATATAATGGTAGCTGACAGATTCGGCATATCGCCGGTCATTGAATGCTGATAATAACAACAACAATACAAGTTTTTATACATCAAAGGAGATAAGTAATGAAAAAAACAGTAATTTCAGTAGTAGGCAAAGACAAAGTAGGAATCATTTTCAATGTGTGTAAGTACCTTGCAGGTAATCAGATTAATATTCTTGATATTGCACAGACCATTGTTTCTGATTGGTTTAACATGATAATGATTGTTAATATTGAAGAATCCGGCAAAGATTTTGCAACCATAGCAGACGAACTTAGACAGATTGGTGAGGAAATAGGCGTTAATATCACTCTTCAGCAGGAAGAAATATTTGATATGATGCACAGACTTTAATCAGCCATCACTAATAAGTTTAATACAAAGGTTATATTGATTTAAGATAGGATTATAACCGTACCAGTCTATAATATGGAGGACAGAATAATGATTAATATAAATGAGGTCATGGAAACCAATGCCATGATACGTGAAGAGAATTTGGATGTGCGTACAATTACGATGGGCATTTCATTGCTTGATTGCATATCTGACGATCTCAAGACTACTTGTAACAAGGTGTACGATAAGATAACTACGTCTGCAAAAGATTTGGTTAAGGTTGGCAAAGAACTTGAGATGGAATATGGTATTCCTATTGTTAATAAGAGAATTTCTCTTACACCGATTGCAATGGTTGGAAGCTCATGTTGTAAGTCGTCAGCAGATTATGTTGAGATAGCTAAGACTTTAGATGAGGCTGCCAAGAAGGTTGGAGTTAATTTTATAGGTGGTTATTCAGCCAATGTTGCCAAAGGTATGACACCATATGATGAGATGCTGATTAAGTCTATACCTGAAGCACTTAATGTTACCGAGTTCGTATGTAGTAGTATCAATGTTGGTTCGACAAAGACAGGAATTAACATGGATGCTGTTAAAATTATAGGTGAGATTGTCAAAGAAAGTGCTGAACTTACGGCTGACAGAGATTGTATCGGACCTGCGAAGTTTGTTGTTTTCTGTAATGCACCTGATGATAATCCGTTTATGGCAGGCGCTTTTCATGGTGTTACCGAAGCAGACAGAATTATAAATGTCGGAGTTTCCGGACCGGGTGTTGTTAAGAGAGCATTAGAGTCTGTTAGAGGCGAGAACTTTGAGGTTCTTTGTGAGACAATCAAGAAGACTGCGTTTAAGGTAACGAGAGTTGGACAGTTAGTTGCAAAGGAAGCATCTAAAAGACTTGGAGTTCCTTTTGGTATTATAGATTTGTCACTTGCACCTACACCTGCGGTTGGTGATAGTGTTGGTGAGATTTTGGAAGAAATCGGACTTGAGTATGCGGGTGCACCTGGTACAACTGCGGCACTTGCACTTCTTAATGATCAGGTTAAAAAAGGTGGCGTTATGGCATCTTCATATGTTGGTGGACTTTCGGGAGCATTTATTCCTGTATCGGAAGATCAGAGAATGATAGATGCTGCAACAGAAGGTGCTCTTACTCTTGAAAAATTAGAGGCCATGACATGCGTATGTTCTGTAGGACTTGATATGATTGCAATACCTGGAGACACAAAGGCAACAACTATTTCAGGAATTATTGCGGATGAGATGGCAATCGGTATGGTTAATCAGAAGACAACCGCAGTTCGTATAATTCCGGCTGTGGGTAAGAAGGCGGGAGAAACACTTAATTTTGGCGGACTTCTTGGTTATGCGCCGATTATGAAGGTTAATGAATATAGTTGTGATGCGTTTGTTAACAGAGGAGGAAGAATTCCTGCACCTATTCACAGTTTTAAAAACTAATTGTTATACAGATTTTGTTTTTATGTGAGGGAGAATATGAAAGCAATCTTAAGATTTAGAAAGCACTACCAAAAATATATATATGATTCATCGATAGATGTTAAAGACAGATCTTTTATGCTGTTTTCATTTACGGTTCTTGTTGCACTTTTTCTTGCAATACCATTTGGAATGATTATGCATGAGCCGATGACAGCTACGATTTCTACATTTGTTGGTGCTGTTTTTTTCTTGTTGTATGTGATTTTTTCATATAAAAGGAATACTATAAAACGAGCAAGAATTGTTATATCGTTAATTCTTGTATTTGCATTTTTGCCCGCAATGTTTTTTTTAAATGGTGGTGTGTATGGTGGGACACCTATATGGCTTTTGTTGGGAACGGTCTATATTACGTTGATCATTGATGGACGTTTTAAGTTCATTATGCTGGGTGCTAATTTTATTGTTAATATAATTACATGGGTTGTAGGTTATTACCATCCGGAGTTCATAACCGAGTATTCGGTTTGGGGTAATTACTACGATTCTATAGCCGGTCTTTTCATTGTAAGTATTATTGTTTACGTTTTGTTTTCCTTCCAATACAATCTGTTTCGTAACGAGGAAGAGCAGAAGAACGTAAGACGTTTGTTTGAACAAACTGCTATGGCATTAGTTAATGCTATTGATGCGAAAGATAAATACACTCACGGTCATTCTTCAAGAGTTGCCGAATATTCGTATATGATTGCTGAATATGCAGGTTTAAGTCATAAGGAATGTGATGAGATATATCATATAGCACTTTTGCATGATGTAGGAAAGATTGGTATTGATGAAAGCATCATTAACAAACCGGGCAAGCTTACTCGGGAAGAGTTTGAAACAATTAAGCAACATCCGGTTCTTGGTTCACAGATACTTGATTCAATTAATGAGTATCCTGGATTAAGTATTGGTGCAAGATATCATCATGAGCGTTATGACGGCAAAGGATATCCGGAAGGACTTAAGGGTGAGGATATACCGGAGATTGCAAGAATTATTTCAGTTGCAGATGCTTATGATGCTATGACTTCAAAGAGAAGTTACAGAGAAGCGATACCTCAGCAGACTGTTCGCGAGGAGATTGTTAAAGGAACAGGAACGCAGTTTGATCCCAAATACGCCAAGATTATGCAGCATCTTATTGATTTGGATTCTGAATATAAGATGAAAGAAATGGCTGAGGTCAAGGAATTAGAAGGAAAATCAGAACTTATTTGCAAAGAGTTTAGGAGTGATATTTCCAGAGGAATTTGGTTAACTCAAGAGATAAAACATATTAGATTTTCATGCGAACCAACAGAAAGACAATCCGGTAACGGTTTACCTGCAATTATTTTGTTTGATTCATTAGATGGTCGATATCATGAAAATGAGTTTGATGTTAAGAATTTGTATTATTTTGAGTACGGTGTTATATGGTTTGATGGACGTACACAATGTAATGGTGCAAGAAAAATCAAAGTTGAAGATACTTTAAGTATCAGACACGGTAACACTTCAGAAGATAAGAATATTGATTTCTATGAAATAGATGCTGTCAAATGTGATGATCACATACTTATAGTGGTTGATAACGGAATTAAGAAATATAGTTTTACGGTGGCACTTCCAGACTCGTCAAGATTTGCTTATATTGGTGTGACCGGTGAACGCTGTCGTATATTCGATGTAAATATTGAAAGTGAGAAAGAACCTATATTTGATGATTATATTCCGAGAATAGCCGAGAGAATAAGTTATATTAATGTTCCTAACGGAGATTTAGAAAACATCCAGATTGACGGTTACAGAACAGTTTCAACAAAGGGTGTTTCTATTACCGATGGCATGAAGATTACCTTCCATACAATGAGCCTTCCAACATCCAGACTTATATGGCATTGTCCATATATTGATATTTTTTATTCTGCAAATAGAGAATCAAAAGGGGACGATTATAAAGAATACGCTCTTATCAGACTTGACGGAGAGAATTGGGAAGCTATAGGTGTTGCCACTAACAAATTAACCGTTACAAAGAATGATGATTTCATTGGTTGGGAAGAGTGGAAAGAAGCCAATAAGAAAGGCTATGATTGTACGTTATCATTTACAAGACATGATAATGTAATTACGACAGTTACCGAGAATTGTGGTATCAGTATCAAGAATGAAACGACCATAATTGAAGAAGCTGATGATGTGTACGTTTCACTTTCCGGCGACCAGTGTGCACTTACGAATATTAGAATAGAAAGATAATATTATCCACACAAAAAGAATACTATTTATCAGTATTCTTTTTGTAATATATCGCACAATTACTTTCATATACTTTTAATACCAGAATGTTAATATGGAAGTGATTTACATGGAAGATCGTTATAATGACATTAGAAACTATTTGAGAAACCAGCACAATGCCAACAGTGTTGAGGTTCATAGTCGTTATCAGGGTAGGTCGTATGCTTATCATTATGATGATGTTGCCACTACAGACAACTTTGCAAAGAAACCACCCAAACATCCAGTTTCGGGATTTGTTTTCTGGGGAAAGATTGCAGTTTTTATTTTGTCGGTACTGACGTTCTCATGTTATATTTATGGTGGACAGGATTTGAAAAAAGGTTTCCGTATGGCTGTGTCAGATACGAATGATCAGATTGTCAAACTTGAGCAGGATAACGAGACTGTCAGAGAAACCATGACACAGGTAAGGAATGTATGGCATAATGTCAGGGATTTTGCCGGAGAATATTTTAAAGAATACAACACAAACTAATTTTTTTTAGGAATACATATAGATTGGAGACAATATGAACGGACTTGCACTTTCAGATGAGATTCTTATGGGGATTGAAAAGCCCGCAAGATATATCGGTAACGAAGTTAATATGGTAAGAAAGGATCCGGATAAAGTAGATATCAGGTTTGCAATGTGTTTTCCTGATGTGTACGAGATTGGTATGAGCCACTTGGGGATTCAGATTTTGTATGACACGTTTAATCGTAAAGATGATGTATATTGCGAACGTGTCTATTCGCCATGGCCGGATCTTGATAAGGTTATGAGAGAAAAGGACATACCTTTATTTTCACTTGAGACACAGTCTCCGATTAAAGACTTTGATTTTTTGGGCATTACACTTCAATATGAGATGTGCTATACGAACATATTACAGGTTTTGGAACTTTCCAAGATTCCTATTTATGCCAATGAGCGTTCTCTTGATGACCCTATTGTAGTTGGTGGTGGTCCGTGCAGTTATAATCCGGAGCCGATTGCGGATTTCTTTGATATGTTTTATATAGGCGAGGGCGAGACAAGGTATGATGATGTATTTGCCTGCTATAAACGCATGAAAAAAGAAGGCGCTACCCGCCATGAGATTCTTCATGAACTCTCAAAGATCCCGGGAATGTATGTGCCGTCGATGTACGAAGTAACTTATAACGATGACGGAACTTTGGCATCATTTGAGCCAATATACGAGGATGTGCCAAGAACGGTAACCAAAGAAGTTGTTATGGACTTTGATGATGTTCATTATCCGGAAAAACCGCTTGTACCATTTATTCATGTTACTCAGGATAGAGTTACGCTTGAAATAATGAGAGGTTGTATTAGAGGCTGTCGTTTCTGTCAGGCAGGTATGATATACCGTCCGACAAGACAGAAAGATGTTAAGCTCATCGAAGACTATGCACTTAAAATGATTAAATCCACAGGTCATGAGGAGATTTCGTTAAGTTCACTTAGTTCCTCTGACTATGAGTGCCTTAAGGAGTTTACTTATTTTCTTATTGAGGAAATGGGTAATCAACATGTTAATATATCATTGCCGTCGCTTCGAATTGACGCATTTTCACTTGATGTTATGAAGAAAGTTCAGGACATTAAGAAAAGTTCGCTTACTTTTGCGCCTGAGGCGGGAACACAGAGACTTCGTGATGTTATTAATAAGGGACTTACAGAAGAAGTTATTTTAAAAGGTGCAATGCAGGCTTTTTATGGTGGGTGGAACAAAGTAAAATTCTATTTTATGCTTGGACTTCCTACAGAGACGATGGAGGATGCAGAAGGCATTCCGGCACTTTGTGAACGTGTTGCCGAAGCGTATTATGATATTCCAAAAGATCAGAGGAACGGCAAGATTTCAATTACGGCATCTTCATCATTTTTTGTGCCAAAGCCATTCACACCTTTCCAATGGGCAGCTATGCTTGATCCGGAAACCTACATTGAAAGAGCTCATCATGTTAAGGATACGTTCCGTCAGCAGCTTAATGCAAGGTCATTAAGATATACATACCATGAATCTTATGTTTCAGTACTCGAAGGTGTATTTGCACGAGGAGACAGAAAGATTTCCAAGGTAATATATGATGCCTACAAGAGTGGATGTATATTTGATGCATGGACAGAGTTTTTTGATAATGATAAATGGATGGAAGCCTTTGAAAAAAATGGCATAGTCAAGGAGTTCTATACTACAAGACAAAGAGATGATAATGAATTATTCCCGTGGGATTTCATAGATATCGGCGTTACCAAAAGGTTTCTTTTGGCTGAATGGAAGAATGCACAACAGGAAAAAGTCACACCTAACTGCAGGGCAAAATGTTCCGGTTGTGGTGCTACTAAGTTCGGTGGCGGTGTTTGTTTTGAAAGAAATTCTCAAAAACAAGGGGAAGCATAAGAAGGCGCAACATAAGGAGATATATATTTTGAGTGAGGAAACATATAATATTAGAATTAAATATGCCAAAGGTGGAGTGTTGAAATACATCGGACATCTTGACCTTATGCGATTCTTTCAAAAGGTATTCAAACGTGCAGGTGTTGATGTGGCTTATTCCCAGGGATTTTCACCACATCAGTTAATGTCTTTTGCGGCACCTCTTGCACTTGGTGTGACCAGCGAGGGTGAGTATTTTGATGTACAGATGAATAGTCTGATATCATCTGATGAATATGTAAAGATATTCAACGAGCAGATGGTTGATGGTGTATATGTCAAAGATGTAATTCTTCTTCCAGAGAAAGCGAAGAAGGCTATGTCGATAGTTGCAGCATCAGACTATGTAATTACATTTAATGAAGACAATTCGGTGAATAAAGACATTAAGGATAAGGTTCTTTCTGCAGTTTTACATTTACTTGAGAAGGAGACTATCGAAGTTTTCCGTAAGACCAAGAAGAATGAAAAGGTTGAAGATATTAAGCATGGAATATACAAGTTGGAATTAAAGGACGATTCCATATACATGTTCCTTGCGGCCGGAAGCGAATACAACTTAAAGCCTGATTCTGTGATTGAAGCATTATGCAATGAAGCAGGAGTGGAATACAATCGTTTCGATTATGCTATTCACAGATTGGAAACATATTATAAGAATGAAGATGGAGAGCTGGTTTCTTTGTTGGAAACCGGAACAAGGATAGAATAATTTATGAACAGAATTATTATTACACAGTTAAATGATATTAAATATCTGCTTGTGTACGAAGATGATGTGCTTGTAGAATGTCATCCACTAGAAGAAAATGATCTTCAAATCGGCAACATTTATCTTGGCAGGGTACAGAAGAAGGTCAAGAATATAAATGCTGCATTTGTTATGTTAGACGGTGAAGATGTCGGATATCTTCCTCTTGATAACAGACCATATATAGTTACTAACAGACAATTGCCGAACGGTCTTCCTTCAATCGCCGAGAGTGATATTATTCTTGTTCAGGTAGAGCAGGAGCCGATTAAGCTTAAACAGGCGAAAATTACCGGTAATATTTGTCTTACGGGACGATATGTGGTTCTTGATCTTAATTATGGACACGTCGGTGTTTCCAAAAAGATTGTTAACAAAGAACGAAGAGAAGAGCTTATGGGTCTCATTAAGCCTAGAGATGAATACAATTTTGGCTGTGTGTTTCGAACCGGTTGTGACAATACGGACAATAAGGATATTATTTTGGAATATGAGAAGTTGGCCGATAAGCTTGAAACTATTATCCGTAATGCAACCTATGAGAAGAAGACGGGTATTGTCCACAAGAGCAAACCGGAATATATTTCACTTATTGAGAATTATGGCATAGACAGAGTTTCAGTAATCAAGACCGATGATGAGTGCATATATAAGGAATTGCTTGAATATTATAACGGGAATGAAGTCGAAGTTTTGTTATATGATGAAGAATGTCCATATTATAAATTGCTTGGTTTGGAGGAAGACATCAAGAAGGCACTTAATATAAAATGTTGGCTCAAGTCCGGTGGCTTTCTTATAATTGAGCCGACAGAAGCGATGGTCGTTATTGATGTCAATACAGGCAAGGCAATTGATGGTAGAGATAAGGATAAACATATACTTAAGGTTAATTTAGAGGCAGCAAAAGAAATAGCTCGACAATTAAGGTTACGCAATCTATCGGGCATCATCATGGTTGATTTCATCAACATGAAAAACGAAGACAACAAACGTGTTCTTGTAGATTGCTTAAGGCGTGAGTTTTCAAAAGATAAGATATCTACTAATTTTATTGACATTACACGACTGGATGTCTTTGAAATTACAAGAAAGAAGCAGAAAAGACCGCTTCACGAGATTGTACAATTATAAAATTATGCAAAGGGGGCTTTGTATGTTTAAGAGAGTGATATGGATAATTTTGGATAGTGTTGGAATTGGAGAACTTCCTGATGCCGAGAGATTTGGTGATGTGGGTGCAGATACATTAGGTCATGTTAATGCCTACGGCGATGGATTAAATGTTACTAATCTTTCGAAACTTGGACTTTTTTCGATTGAGAACACATCGATATACAATCCGAATATTACACCAATCGGAGCATATGGAAAAGCTTCGGAATTGTCAAACGGAAAAGACACAACAACAGGACATTGGGAAATGGTCGGTATAGAAACAAAGAAAGCATTTCCTACATATCCGAACGGTTTTCCTGAAGAGGTAATGCAGGAGTTTCTTGAAAAAACAGGTCTTTCAGGATACCTTGCCAATTGTGTAGCAAGTGGAACAGAGATTATCAACAGACTTGGTGATGAGCATACTCGTACCGGTTATCCTATTATATACACATCTGCGGATTCTGTTTTTCAGATTGCTGCCAACGAGGATGTGATTCCGGTTCAACGTCTTTACGAGATATGTGAGATTGCCAGGAACATACTTAAGGGTGAGCATGAGGTTGCAAGAGTAATTGCAAGACCATTTATTAAAGAGGATGGCAAGTATGTAAGAACATCCAACAGACACGATTATTCTATAAAACCAACGACCGACAATGTGCTTTCTTACATGAAGGAAGCCGGTTACAGAGTTACAGGTGTTGGTAAGATAAATGATATCTTCTGTGGGGTAGGAATCGGAGACAGTGTTCACACCAAAGATAATATAGACGGTATGGAAAAGACGCTTGATTTCATGGATACTCAACATGAGGGACTTATATTTACCAATCTTGTAGAGTTTGATTCTACATGGGGGCATAGGCGAGATGTGGCAGGTTATGCCGGTGGTCTTGAGGCGTTTGACCAGGAACTTAATAAAGTTCTTGCCAAAATGAAAGATGATGATTTGTTGATTATCAATGCAGATCATGGTTGTGATCCTGCATTTAAAGGAACTGATCATACAAGAGAATATATACCTGTTCTGATGTATCATAAGAAGATGGAAAAACCTGTTAATCTTGGGATTCTTGACACTTTTGCTGATCTTGGAGCGACAATTGCGGAGAATTTCGGAGTTAAAAAACCGGATATAGGCACATCGTTAAAGAATAAGTTACTTTGAATTGATAATGTCACGCAATATTCATGGAGGGATAGGGTTATGAACACATACGATTTGATAATGAAAAAAAGAAACGGTGGAGTACTTAATAAGGACGAGATTGCATATATCGTAGATGGCTTTACAAAGGGAAGTATTCCTGACTATCAGATGTCTGCGCTTCTTATGGCAATCTACTTTAAGGGCATGAATGCTGAAGAAACAACGAATCTTACTATGTCTATGGCTGATAGCGGAGACAGACTTGATTTGTCTGCGATAAAAGGGCGGAAGGTAGACAAACATTCGACGGGCGGTGTAGGTGATAAGACAAGTCTTATAGTTGGACCGATACTTGCAAGCCTTGGCGTTCCTGTTGCTAAAATGAGCGGAAGAGGACTCGGACATACAGGTGGAACGATTGATAAATTAGAAGCTATACCGGGGTTTTCAACTTCTATATCCGAGGAAGCATTTATCAATCAAGTAAACACAGTAGGACTTTCAATTGTTGGCCAGACAGCCAATCTTGCGCCGGCTGATAAGAAGATATATGCACTTCGTGATGTTACGGCGACTGTTGACAACATTTCGCTTATTGCAGCGAGCATAATGAGCAAGAAACTTGCTGCGGGCGCTGATGCAATTGTACTTGATGTTAAGGTCGGTACAGGAGCATTTATGAAGGATATTGAAGGTGCAAGAGCATTAGCGGAAACAATGGTTTCAATCGGTAAGCTTGCAGGTCGGGATGTTACAGCGGTAATTACTGACATGAATGAACCGCTTGGTAATAATATTGGTAATATGTTGGAAGTTGCAGAAGCCGTTGATTGTCTTAAAGGTAACGGCGAGGCAAGACTTATGGAAGTTTCCAAAGTTTTGGCATGTCATATGTTGATTAAAGCAGGCAAAGCTGATAATGAAAAAGAATCACTTGAAATGGTTAATCGTGTTATTGATGATGGAAGTGCATTTGCTAAAATGAAAGAGTTTGTAAGTGCACAGGGTGGAGATGCAACCTGTCTTGATGATTACAGTGCTTTGTGTAAGACAGACTACAGTTATACAGTAACCGGTAAAGATTTGTTTGAAGCGACATCTTTTGATTCAACAATTGGTTATTTGAAAACGTGTGATAATCAGGAAGTTGGAATGGCATCGCTTGAACTTGGCGGTGGTAGAAGAACAAAAGAAGATGTTATTGATTTGGCGGTAGGAATAATCCTTAACAAGCATTTGGGTGATGAAATAAGTGCAGACGACACAGTTGCGACACTCTATGCTAATGATGAGGGCAAGCTTAAAGCCGCTACAAAGAGATTCATTAATGCATATTCTGTTTCTGATAAGAAGTGTGATAAGAATCCTATTGTTTATGAAGTTATTTGATAGACAAAAATGAATAAATCTCTACTTTGTATAATAAAATTATACAAATAAGGTTTGGATTATATTAAGGTTGAGATTTTATAAGTTTTTATTATTTGTTTTGATGTGTGCCATGATTCCTTGCGTTTATTCATTGGCACAAGGTGAAGATGATTCTTCGGTTGGTACCAACAAAGAAAATGTTGTTGAACTTGATATTGAATCGCCGTCGGTGCTCTTGATGGAACTTAACAGCGGTAAGGTTTTGTATGAAAAAGATGCAGATACACCCAGACGGCCTGCGTCTGTTACTAAACTCATGACAATGCTTCTTGCATTTGAGAAAATCGATTCTGAACAAGTGTCGCTTGATGACGTAATAACCGTATCCGAACATGCTGCAAGCATGGGTGGTAGCCAGGTTTATTTGGAATCCGGTGAGAAGCAGAGTGTAGAGGATATTTTGAAGTGTATGATTGTTTCGTCTGCTAATGATGCGGCTACAGCCATGGCTGAGTACATTGGTGGCAGTGAGCCTACATTTATCGACATGATGAATCAGAGAGCTGCAGAATTGGGAATGACTAATTCGCATTTTGAAAATGCATGCGGACTCGAGGCGGAAGGTCATTTGATGAGTGCGAGAGATGTTGCAATATTATCAAGAGAACTTATGCTTAATCATCCAAGTGTTACCAACTATACGACAATATGGATGGACTCGATAACGCACCACACAGCCAGAGGCGATTCGGAGTTTGGGCTTGCCAATACTAATAAGTTCCTCAAGAAATACGAAGGTGCTAACGGCTTAAAAACCGGATATACATCAGCTGCAGGATTCTCAATGTCAGCAACTGCAGTTAGAAATGGAACTACACTTATTGCTGTTGTCATGGGTTCAAAGACCAAAGACATTCGTTACAAGGATGCTGCAACACTGTTGGATTACGGTTTTTTAAGTTGCACACCCTATACTGATGATAAGGTACTTGATGGGAATAATCACATTAAGATAAACAACGGTGTCAAAAACAAGATTACTGTCAATGCAAGGGGACCATTTAACTGCGTGGTAACCGGAGGCGATACTTCGGGAATAACGAAGGAACTTGTTATCTTGAAATCCGAAGCCCCAATCAAAAAAGGCGACGTAGTTGCAAAGGTTAAATATTACGATAATGGTAACGATATAGGTAGTGTTGATATAATTGCAGCGGAAGCTGTTGGTAAGTTAAAATACAAGAATGTTCTTGATAAAATGTTTAAGAAGTATATCAATATTTATGATTGATGAAGGAGTCACTAATGAATTTGTGCTTGAATATATTGGAAATTCTATGTATAATCTTTGTGGTTATTTTGTTATTTGTAATAATCATCAGTTTCATAGAAAACCATATAATTAAGATAACAAGTTATGTTATAGAAGATAAGAAAATTCCTAAGGAGTTTGATGGTTTTGTCATAGCTCATCTTACGGATCTTCACAATACATCTTTTGGTAACAATAATGAGAAGCTTATAGATAAGGTTAGAAAACTTTCACCGGATATTATTGTTGTAACCGGTGATATGTTAGTGGGGCATAAGAATACGGATGTTACAGTTGCCGCTAATGTTCTTAATGAACTAACCTTGGTTGCACCGACTTACTTTTCTATGGGCAACCATGAACTTAGAATAAGTCGTTATCTTGATACTTATGGTAGTATGTGGGATATTTTCTTAAAACAGCTCTTGCCTGAAGTTAATTTGTTATTCGATGAAAAAACTACTGTTTCAAGAAATGATTCGCATATTAATTTATTTGGTGTTACGCTTAACCCAAAACTTTATACAAGACTTAAGGATATTAGAATGCCAAAGAAGCATTTAAGCAAAAGATTTGGTTGTTGTAACAACGACGATTTTAACATTTTTCTGGCCCACAATCCGGAATATTTCAAAGATTACGCTGCCTGGGGAGCTGATCTTACTTTTGCCGGACATGTGCATGGCGGAATTGTAAGAATTCCGTTTCTTGGTGGAGTTATATCACCGAAGTTGAAGCTTTTCCCCGAGTATGACAAAGGATTATTTGAACATTCAAATAAATACATGGTTTTAAGTGGAGGGCTTGGTAACCATACAATCAAAGTAAGGGTTAACAATCATCCTGAAATAGTCAAGGTTACATTAAAGCATACCGATGAAACCACTTAATCAATTCTTTACATGGATTGATGAATAAAAATAAGGAAATGGATGAGAAAATGAGCAAAGAAGAAAACAAGATGAGCACAGAAGATGTTGTTATCGAAAGTTTCGATGACATCAAAGACAAGAAGGTTGATAAGGAAGCTGAATCTATTAAGAAAGAGGAAAAGGTTGATAAGAAACCTGAAGCTGATAAGAAGGTAGAAGATAAGAAGCCTTCCGAAGCTGATAAGAAAGAAGATAAGAAGGTCGAGGATAAGAAGCCTTCTGAAGCTGACAAGAAAGTTGAGAAGAAGCCGGAAGAAAAGAAGGCTTCAGAGACTGATAAGAAGGTTGAGAAGAAGCCGGAATCAGAAAAGAAAGCTGACGATAAAAAGGTTGAGGATTCGCCGGTTGTCGTTACCGATATAGGTAAGAAAAGTGGAAAAGGCCCTCTTATAGCTATTGGTATTGTTGCCTCATTGTTAATAATTGCTTATATTTCCGGATTTATATATTTTTCAGGACACTTTTATCAGGATGTAGCTATTAACGGCTTGAACGTGTCAAACATGAACAGCGACGTGGCGCAGATTGTTCTTGATAATTTCTACAAAGACTACAAGTTAACTATCGAGCCGATTGATTCTGACGATATAGTTATTTCTGCAGACGATATCGATGCTAAAATTACTGTAAATGATTCATTTTCGGATATATTCAAACAGCAGGAGCCTGCACTTTGGTTTGTGAATATGTTTAATCATCATGATTATACTGTTAATGCTTCAGCTACATGGAATGAAGATAAGCTTACTGATATTGTATCTAAGTTATCAATTCTTGATGAGAAGAAAATGGTTAAACCGGCTGACGCATACGTTGGTGTAGAGGACGGAAAGTTCGCAATCATCAAAGAGGTTATGGGTTCGACAGTCAAAGAGGAAAGTTTTGATAAGGCATTACATAACAGCCTTTCAACAGTTCAGGCAACTCTTAATCTTGTTGAAGCAGGTTGTTACAAGCTTCCTAAGGTTCATTCTGATGATGAAGCACTTGCGAAGGAATTAGAAGGTAAGAATGAGTATGCTCAATATGAAATCAAAATCCAGATGGATGATCTTTTATTAGAGCCGGGTATGGAATTATATGAAGCTGTTCTTGAAAAGAAGGGCGATGAGTACGAGATTTCCAAATCTAAAGTTGATAATTACGTTAAGGAACTTGCAGACAAGTATGATTCACTTGATAAGGAAAGAAAGTTCACAACTTCTTTTGGTAACAGAGTAATTACAACAAAGGGTAAAGCATTTGGATACGTTCTTAATCAGGAAAAGACCAAAGCTGATTTATACAGTGCGCTTACAGCAGGTAAGTCATCGACTGTAGAGGCTACATTTGACAGTAAGGGTAAGTCACTTATTGGTGAAAATGATATCGGAGATACTTACGTTGAGGTTAATCTTTCCGAGCAGCGTGTAATCGCATACAAAGACGGTAAGAAGATTGCCGAGGGAGATTGTGTTTCCGGTAACGAATCGGCAGGACACGGTACAGATACAGGACTTTATGAGATTCAGGATAAGCTTAGTCCTACCGTACTTCGTGGTGAGAAGAAGCCGGTTACAAAGACAGAGGTTAAGAAGAACAAAAAAGGTAAAAAAGTAAAAAAAGAAGTTACAAAGTACGAGTATGAGTATGAGTCACCGGTAACTTATTGGCTTCAGTTTAACGGTGGACAAGGACTTCACGATGCTGCAGGTTGGAGAAGTGCTTATGGTGGAAGCATTTATTATTACAGTGGTTCTCACGGTTGCGTTAACCTTCCTCTTGACCTGGCAAAAACTTTATATCAGAACTTTGAGGTTGGAGATCCGGTTATCGTGTATTTCTGGGATAACGAAAATAGAAAATAGGAGGACGAAGCTATGGGGACTATCAAGGATAAAATAGACAGATGTGTTGCGTGTGTTCGTAACAAGACTGATTTTGTTCCACGTGTTGCATTGGTGTTGGGCTCAGGTCTTGGTGACCTTGCAGACACTATCGAGGTAGAGGCTGTTGTTGACTACACGGATATAGAAGGTTTCCCCATATCTACGGTCGTTGGACACAAAGGACGTTATGTGTTCGGTTATATAGACAAAACCCCTGTTGTTATTATGCAGGGACGAGTTCATTATTATGAGGGGTATTCGATAAATGATGTCGTATTACCGATACGAATTATGAAAGCATTGGGTGCAGAGGTATTGTTCCTTACCAATGCTGCCGGCGGACTTGGTGATGGTTTTTTATGTGGTGACCTTATGATGATTAGAGACCATATTGCTACATTTGTACCGAATCCACTTATTGGCCCTAACGAGGAAAGCCTTGGAGTGCGTTTCCCTGACATGAGCAACATTTATGATAATGATATTTGTAAGATAATAAAAGATTGCAGTGAAAAGCTTAATATTTCACTGAAAGAGGGTACTTATATTCAATTTACAGGTCCAAGTTACGAGACGCCTGCAGAGATCAAAATGGCCAAGCTTCTTGGTGCGTCTGCGGTTGGAATGAGTACGGCGGTTGAAGCGATAGTTGCAAAGCATATGGGTATGCGTGTGTGCGGAATTTCATTTATATCCAATCTTGCAGCAGGAATATCGGAAACACCGCTTTCTCATGAGGAGGTTAAGGCGGCAGCAGATGAGGTTGCACCTAAGTTCCAGGCACTTGTGAAAATGATTATTGCCAATTTATAATGTGCGGAGACAAACATATGCGAATTAGACTATACCATGCCAGATTACTGACAATGGACAAGGGGGAAAGTGTAACCTTTGGTGAGGTGTGGGTCAAGGATTCCACTATAGAGAAGGTTATCACTTACGATACAGATTCTTTTGGGGACGATGATAAGGACATTGGAGAGACCTTTGATGAGCAGATTGATTGCGTGGGCAACCTGTTACTGCCGGGTTTTAAGAATTGTCATGCTCATGGTCCTATGGCTTTCTTGCGTTCATATTCGGACAATTTACCACTTTCAAGATGGTTAAATGAAAAGATATTTCCGGCAGAAGCCAAGCTTACCGGAGAAGATGTGTATCGCTTGATGCAGCTTGCGGTTTTGGAGTATTTGCGTAGTGGAATTACAACAAGTTTTGAAATGTATTTCCACCCGGAAATGATAGCTAAAGCGTGTATCGGTCTGGGGTATCGTGTCGTTATTTCAGGTACGGTATTTGGCAATGATGATAATAAATCTACGGCGATAGAAACGCTTAAAAATGATTATGATATGCTTCATAATTATCATGAATTGGTTGACTACAGACTTGGCTTTCATTCTGAATACAGTTGCTCAAAAGGCTTGATTTCCGATATTGCAGACCTTGCTCATGAACTTAAGGCACCTGTATATATGCATAACAGCGAAACAGAAAAAGAAGTTAAGGAATGTATAGAAAGATATGGTATGACACCGGTTTCTTTGATGAATAGTCTTGGAATATTTGATTATGGCGGCGCCGGACATCATATGATATATACAAATGATGAGGATAAGTCTATTATTAAAGACAAGGGAGTGTATGTAGTTACCAATCCTGCATCTAACCTTAAACTTGCAAGTGGAATTGCACCGGTTAAGGAATATGTTGATATGGGCATACCTGTTGCAATAGGTACAGATGGTCCTGCAAGCAACAACAGTCTTAATTTCTTCAAAGAAATGTACTTAACAACAACACTTCAAAAGATAAAATACAATGATGCTGATGCGATTTCTGCCTGGGACACATTGAAAATGGCTACTGTCAATGGTGCTCATTTACTTGGGATTAATGATTGTGATGCTCTTTGTGAAGGCAAACAGGCGGATATTATTATGCTTGATTTGTTAAAGCCTAATATGCAGCCGATGAATAACCTTATCAACAATCTTGTGTATAGCGGAAGTAACAACAACGTATTAATGACAATGGTTGCCGGACACATTCTTTATGTTGATGGAAAGTACCATATCAACGTTGACCCGATTGAGATTTATGAGCGTGCTAATTATATAATCAGACGAATAGAAATGCAGCTTTCAATGTAATTATGTTTTGTATATCAAATCCTTCGCATATATTGTAATGCGGAGGATTTTTTTATGAAGAAGAGCATTGTGTATCTTTTTTCGGTAGTTTTGTTTGAAGCCTTGCTGATTTCTGTTGCTGATTCGAGTATATGCGTGTTTTCGAAAAAAGTGTCAAATGAAAATCAGAGAAACGCAAGTATTGATACAATGATTAACGATGATATGAAGTATTTCCCAATTCCTTTGTCTTACTACGATGAAGTGACATTTGAAGACACTTATGGAGCTTACCGGACAAACGGCGGACATGAAGGTTGTGACATTTTAGATAATCAAAATGTTGCCGGCCGGATTCCTATCATAAGTGCAACTTCGGGTGTGGTTACTAATATAGGCTGGCTCTATCTTGGCGGTTACAGAATCGGGATTACGGCAGATGACGGTATGTATTATTATTACGCTCATTTACAGGCGTATGCGGGTAATATCAAAGCCGGAGATAAGGTATGTGCGGGACAGCTTCTTGGCTTTATGGGTGACAGCGGTGAAGGAGAGGAAGGAACAACCGGAAAGTTTCCGGTGCATCTTCATTTTGGTATATATGAGAAGGTGACATCAGACAGTGAGAAATCTGTCAATCCATATCCGTATTTGCGAGGGTTATATGGTTGGTAAATGATTGCATTTATTGAAATTTATGGTATAATAAATTTGTCTGTTCACAAATAGATTTTTTTAACAGACTTACTTTGAAAGGTTGGGGTGAATTAATGGAAATTCAGCTTTGGAGGGAGATACTTGATCCCTACAGATTAGCGGTTGATGAACTTGTTGTTAAGTTCAATCACATTATAGAGGAATATCGTAATGCCGGCTTATATTCACCAATTGAGCAGGTTACGGGACGTGTTAAGAAGATTTCCAGTATTCTTGATAAGATGCAGAAGAAGAATATTGCCATAGAGGAGATTGATGATCGTATTTCGGATATGGCAGGTATTCGTATTATGTGTCAGTTTGTTGAGGATATTGAGAAGGTTGTCGAGATAATACATAACAGAACCGATATGGAAGTCGTTCGTGAGAAGGACTACATTCATCAGATGAAGGATAGTGGTTACAGAAGTTACCATATGATTATTTACTATGATGTATATACTCTTGATGGTACAAAGCGTATTCAGGCAGAGATTCAGATCAGAACACTTGCCATGAATTTCTGGGCAACAATAGAGCATTCGCTTCAGTACAAGTACAAGGGCAACATTCCTGAACATATTAAGGATAAGCTTCTTAAGGCATCTAATGCTATTATAACGCTCGACCAGGAAATGAGCACAGTCCGTGATGAGATTATGGATGCTCAGAATATATTCCAGGTTAAGGCAATGCTTGTGTCTGATATCCTTATTAACATTCAGAATCTTTTCAAGGTTGCAAGTAAGCGTGAGGTTATTAAGATTCAGGATGAGTTTTATCGCGTTTACCAGAGCGAGAATCTTGAACAGCTTGAGAGATTTTCTAAACAGCTTGATATCATTTCTGAAGGTTACAAGGCTCAAAGTCTTAATTGATATTGAGTCTTGATGATCACTTATGATTAGTCGGAGACGTTGTTCCGACAGATGAGGATTTTTGTATTTTATGAAATTACCAATAGAATTTGAAAAAAGAATGAAAGAAATGCTGGGGCCGGATTATGACAATTATCTGGCTTCTTTTGAGTTAGAAAGTTATCAGGGACTTCGAGTTAATACATTAAAAGTTCCGGTAGATACATTTACTGAATTATCACCCTTTGAGCTTGAGAAGGTAGATTGGACACCGAAAGGTTTTTATCTTAACAATTCCGATAAGAAACCTTCAAAGCATCCGTATTATTTTGCGGGATTATATTATCTTCAGGAGCCATCAGCTATGACAACAGCGAGTTTGCTTCCGATTGATGAGGGCGATAAGGTTTTGGATATTTGTGCTGCGCCGGGTGGTAAGTCGACAGAATTAGCAGCCAAGCTTAACGGTACAGGACTTTTGGTATCGAACGACATAAGCAATTCAAGAGCAAAAGCTCTTCTTAAGAATCTTGAGCTTTTTGGTGCGGGCAATACGTTAATTACGAGTGTTGCACCTAATGAGCTTGCCAATTGTTTTCCGGGATTTTTCGATAAAATATTAATAGATGCGCCATGTTCCGGTGAGGGAATGTTTCGTAAGCAGTCTAATATGACTACTGCATGGGAGAACAATGGTGTCGATCTTTTTGTCGGTTTGCAGAAGTCTATTCTTACAGAAGCCGTCAAGATGTTAAAGCCGGGTGGAATGATAATATATTCAACATGTACATTTTCGCCTGAGGAGAATGAACAATCCATAGAATATCTTTTATCGTTGGATGACAGCCTTTCTCTTGTGGAACTTCCAATGTTTGATGGTTTTGACAAGGGACATGTTGATTGGGGTAAGACCGGTAACGAAGACCTTACAAAATGCAGAAGACTATGGCCACATCGTGTCAAAGGCGAGGGACATTTTGTTGCAATGGTACAGAAGGCAAATACAGAAAACACAGGTGCTTATTCAAGTTACAAATTCTCAAAGGAGAAACTTAGTGACGAGGCACGCTCATTTATCAAGAGTTTGTCATATCCGTTTGACATGAAGAGAATGGACGTGTTAAAGGACAAGGTGTATTACATTCCGGAAGATATGCCGGATGTACGCGGATTACGTATTCTTCGCTGTGGACTGTTGATGGGTGAGATTAAGAAGAATCGCTTTGAACCAAGCCAGGCACTTGCTATGTTTTTGAAAATGAACGAGTTTGACAATTCTTTGTCGCTTGATATTGATGATAACAGAGTAATCAAGTATTTAAAAGGCGAAACGATAGAGTTGAATGATTCCGAAAAGAATAGTGTTGCCGACGGCTTTGTGCTTATATGTGTCGGAGATTATCCGCTTGGCTGGGGCAAACACTCGAAGGGAGTAATCAAGAACAAGTATCTGCCGGGTTGGAGGATGATGTAATGAAAATAGCAATAGTTACAGGTGCGTCTTCAGGTATGGGACGTGAGTTTGTAAGACAACTTGATAAATGCATGCAAACCATTGACGAGATATGGGTTATTGCCAGACGTGTTGACAAATTAGAGTCGCTTAAGGAAGAAGTATCCAATATTCCTATTCGTGTTCTTGCACTTGATATAAGCAAGAAGAAAGACATAACCACATTTTCCAACATGTTAGCAGCCGAGAAGCCGGAGGTTAGATTGTTGGTACACTCTGCAGGAGTTGGATATGCCGGAAGATTTGACGAGGTATTAAGAGCAGATGCCGAGGAAATGACTGTGGTTAATGACGTGGCAGTTGTTTTGATTACACATGTGCTGCTTAATTATATGACCTGTCCTTCGAATATCATTATTCTTGCGTCTGCATCAGCATTTTTGCCACAGAAAGAGTTTGCTATCTATGCAGCTTCCAAAGCATATATTTTGTCTTTCTCAAGAGCGCTTAACGCAGAACTTAAGAATAAGGGTGTTTGCGTGACAGCAGTTTGTCCCGGACCGGTTGATACAGAGTTTCTTAATAAGTGCAATGACGGCAGAAAAGAAAAACTCTTAAAGAAACTTGTCAAAGTAAAACCTGAACCGGTTGTTAAAAAGGCACTTATTGATGCAAAAGCAGGCAAGGATATTTCGGTATATGGTATTCCGATGAAGCTTGTGCATATCGCTTCAAAGATTTTGCCTTCAAGTTTGATGCTTAAGTTCATGTAGGAAGTATGGAGATTTTATATGCAAAAACTTGTAATTGACAGTAACAACGAGGGACAGCGTCTTAACAAATATCTTGCAAAATATTTAGATGCTGCACCGATGAGTTTCATATACAAAATGCTTCGTAAGAAGAACATTAAGCTAAATGGTAGTAAGGCAGACGGTAATGAATTGCTTGCTCAAGATGATTATATTGAAATATACATGGCAGACGAGACAATTGCAAAGTTTAGAAAGAGTGAATCGTTAGCCGGCGAATCTGTAAGCAAACCAACAATTTCCAACAACAGCAAGGATAACGAACCACTCAAAGATATAGAGATTATTTATGAGGATAAAGACATTCTTATACTTAACAAGCCGGTCGGGATTCTTTCTCAAAAGGCAAAAGTAGATGATTACTCGTTAAATGAGCGAATTGTAGAGTACTACAAACAGCGTGAGGATATTGACGAGATGTTTACACCGTCAGCGTGTAATCGACTTGATAGAAACACAAGCGGAATTATACTTGCGGGAATGTCGTATCAGGGAACGAGAATACTTTCCAAAATGTTAAAGGAAAGAACGTTATCGAAGTATTATCTTACTATTGTCAAAGGCAACATTGAAAAGCCTGCAACAATAAAGGGGTTTCTTACAAAGAAGGAAACGCATAATCAGGTTATCATTTATCTTACAAAGGAAGATGCTAACAAGGCGGGAATTGAGTCGCCTGCTTATATAGAGACGCGTTATGAACCACTTGAGCATGGCAGTGTTGATGACGGTAGAAGAACTTATGATGTAACTTTACTCAAAGTTGAGCTTATAACCGGAAAAACTCATCAGATAAGGGCTCATTTACGCTCTATAGGGCATCCGATTCTTGGAGATGGCAAGTACGGACATAAGGATATTAATGCATATATGCGAAAGGAACTTGACTTAAAGCATCAGTTACTTCATGCATATGAAATTCAGTTTCCTAAGGATGTGGGGGCGCTTTCAAAAGAACTATCCGGCAAGGAGTTTGTGGCCGAGCTAACAGAGGAGTTTTCTAAAATACTACATTCAATTATTGCTGTTTAATGCACTTTTATCCCTAACAAACGCGTATAGATTATCAGATGTATGAATATCCTGTATCCAGGTGAAACGCACTAAGAGGTTGTAGGTATGCCGGCTACGTTTTCTTATAATACGCGACCGGCTATGGATTCGACATCCTGTCTCAACATGCCTTGCCTGACATCCGTGTCAGGCATTCGCTTAGGTACCCACGGCATACCAACAACCTCTAAGTACCTTTCAGATGTCACAGGATATTTCA
>JAILRO010000053.1 GCA_024698145.1 Lachnospiraceae bacterium | reverse complement strand
GTACTTGATTTTTTTTTATGTATGGTTTATATTAACTTTTGTAAAAAACAAATATTTATGTTTAAGAACAAGGGTGTTCTCGTCGGGAGAATACCCTTTCTTCATATGGATAGCGCTAAGAAGGGCATTTAAAAAGATTCTACCGACAGGAATCCTTTGAAAATGAGCGTAATACGTCGTTTGCAATATCGAAGAACGGCTTTATGCTTTATGAAAAATGTCGGGAAAGGAAGTACGAAGAATGAGCGAGAAAGTTAATGTTACTGAGATTTTTGGAGAAAACGTATTCAATGATGCTGCAATGAGAGAACGTCTTCCAAAGGCTATTTATAAAGAGCTTAAGAAGACTATCGAGCTTGGCAAGGAGTTAAATCCTGCTATAGCTGATACCGTTGCAAATGCAATGAGAGACTGGGCTATAGAAAAAGGGGCTACACATTATACACATTGGTTCCAGCCAATGACAGGAATTACCGCAGAGAAACATGATTCATTTATTAATCCTACTGATGACGGTAAGGTTATGATGGATTTCTCAGGTAAGGAGCTTATCAAGGGTGAGCCGGATGCTTCATCATTTCCTTCAGGTGGACTTCGTGCAACTAATGAGGCAAGAGGATATACAGCATGGGATTGTACATCACCAGCATTTGTTAAGGAATCACCGGACGGAAGCACAATACTCTGCATTCCTACAGCTTTTTCTTCATATACAGGTGAGGCACTTGATAAAAAGATACCTCTTCTTCGTTCAATGGAAGCTGTTAATACTCAGGCACTTAGAATTCTTAAGCTTTTTGGTAATACAACATCAACAAAGATTACTACTTCAGTAGGACCTGAGCAGGAATATTTCCTTGTTGATAAGAAGGACTATGATAAGAGAAAAGATCTTATTTTGACAGGACGTACACTTTTCGGTGCTATGCCTCCAAAGGGTCAGGAGCTTGATGATCACTATTTCGGAACAGTAAGAGAGAGAGTTCTCTCATATATGAATGATCTCAATATCGAGCTTTGGAAACTTGGAATTTCCGCTAAGACTCAGCACAATGAGGTTGCTCCATGTCAGCATGAGTTGGCACCTATCTACGGAACAACTAATGTTGGAACAGATCACAACCAGCTTGTAATGGAGACAATGAAGAGAGTTGCAGAACGTCACAATTTTGCATGTCTTCTTCATGAGAAGCCTTTCGCAGGTGTTAACGGTTCAGGTAAGCACAACAACTGGTCAATGGGAACAGATGATGGAATCAACCTCTTAGACCCGGGTAAAACACCTCATGAGAACATCCAGTTCTTACTTATTCTTACAGCAATACTTAAAGCGGTTGATGAGCATGCAGACCTTCTTCGTCTTTCTGCATCATCACCCGGAAATGATCACAGATTAGGAGCTAACGAGGCACCTCCTGCAATCATTTCAGTATTCTTAGGTGAGCAGCTTGACGATGTACTTAAGCAGTTAGATACAACAGGTGAGGCTACAAGCTCTATTCAGGGTAAGACATATGAGTCAGGTGTTGCTACATTGCCATCATTTAGACAGGATGCTACAGATAGAAACCGTACATCACCTTTCGCTTTTACAGGTAATAAATTTGAGTTCCGTATGGTTGGTTCTACACAGTCAATCGCAACTCCTAATATTATTCTTAACACAATCGTTGCAGATTCACTTTGTCAGATTGCAGATGAGCTTGAAAAAGCTGATGATTTTGATATGGCTGTACATGATAAGATCAAAGAGCTCATCGCTAAGCATAAGAGAATCATCTTTAACGGTGACGGATACTCAGATGAGTGGGTTAAGGAAGCAGAGAGACGCGGACTTCCAAATATCAAGTGTATGGTTGATGCGGTTGCTGCATATAAGAAGGAAGAGAACATTGCATTGTTCGAGAAGTTCAATGTATTAAGTCGTGCAGAACTTGAGTCTCGTGCAGAGATATATTATGAGAACTATGCTAAGCAGATTAACATTGAAGCTAAGACTATGCTTGATATGAGCAAGAAGCAGATTATTCCTGCAGTTATGAAATATTCAGCTGATACAGCAAAGGGTGTAAATGAACTTAAGGCTGTAGGTATTGATACTTCAGTACAGGAGGATATTCTTAAAGAAATCGCCAAGGAGCTTAAGAATCTTACTGTTGCTACAGAGAAGCTTGCAAAACTTGATGATAAGGCATTAGGTTTAGAGGATGATATGGATAAGGCTGCTCATTGCTTTAGAGAGGAAGTATTCCCTGCAATGACAGATGTAAGAACTCCTGCTGATAAACTTGAAGGTCTTGTTGGTAAAGAGTATTGGCCATTCCCTCAGTATGAGGATATTCTGTTCTATGTTTAATCAGACATATTGAATGTGATTATACCTGGTAAGTAATATTTATATACATAATCCCCTTTCAAATATATAGGTGATTGCGAAACTTTATGAATTGTGAATTGCGTTGTGCATGTTATACAAATTCCATAAGCACGGTGCTTTCGAGCCGCCGGTACTTAACGAATGCGAAGCATGAGTTTAGTACCGCTGCGAGCGA
>JAILRO010000022.1 GCA_024698145.1 Lachnospiraceae bacterium | reverse complement strand
GAATTACTATTCAAATTGCCTTTTCTTATTAAAGGAATAGAATTATCAGAGTAATTATTGAAGCTTTTGTTTTATGAGAGACACCTAATGGGTATCTGCCCCCTATGATTGGGGCTGTCAGGCTATGCGGTAGCCCTTTCTGCCTCACCACGACTCCGTTTGCGTAAGAGCGGTGAGCGTAGTTTTTTGCTTTTTTATAATTTATATTTGTAAGGTAATGGTGGACTATCTTTTTTTATGCCATCCTCTCACTCTACGTGAAAAAACTTGTCCATCACCTTCGCCTAAATAAAATGCATAATCAAGACCAAAGCCTACATAATACTGTTGGCTCAACTTTTTATCAAAATAGAATGCTGCCGTTCCTCTATTAAAATCATTATATTGTAAAAACAAATCATCCGACAAATCAAAATGATCAGCTATGCGCTTTAGTGCTTTTCGAACTGCTCTTTTAGCTTTATTCGGGCCTATCTCTCTTATTGCGCTGTTCACATCCTCGATCAACTGTTCTCTTACTTCCTTATTATTTTTGAGGGTTTGTTGTACCTCTTTCATCATCTTGTCGTAAGCCGACTTCCATTCTTGGTCTTTGCGTTCGTATTTCTTAGGACCATTGGCACCCTGATCGTTATTTAACGTTACACGGGTTTTTACCTTCTTGTTATTTACCTTTTCGTTCATCTCCTTATCCAAATGAACGTCGTCAGGCTTTCCACCTTCTGGCCAATCCCAAACAATAGGCTTTCCATCCTGGTGGTTATCGATGCGAAGGCTTTGCCCTTTTATCAGCGGTCGTAGTTTCTTCATTTGCTGTGATAGTTGCTTAAATAATCCTTATACATATTAACATCTTTGTTTATGATGTGCACAACAGATTGATTCCTGATTTTTATGTGTGCGAAATCAAAACAGTCCACTATCTTTATTCATTATTTATGAAGATGAAACGAACTTGGACTTTATACATCTATTCAGAGATTTTGATAATCTCTTCAAACATTTCCTCTATTTCTCCTGGAAAGATTTCTCCTTTGAGCCGACGAGAGATTTCATCCTTGATTTGAGTCGCGGAGAGTTCCGGATGCTGTTGAATGTAATTTTGAAGTTGTTCTTGTATTTTGTACTCTCTATATAAAAGCCTGCATCAACTTTCTGATTCGCTAATCGCGATGCACTTTTTACAGATTGCATCCGCACGCTTTATATTGTAACATACAAATTTCGTGTTCTTTTATAGAATAATGAAACATATCAAGTTTTTCAAATCTACACTAACCCCAAAAGATTACTATAGAATTTGAACTCCTACACACTCGAACTGGCAACCACAGCCCCCCAGACGTGTCCGCTTAAGATGCGTTCTAATTTCCCTACCCTATTTCTGACACATTCACGGAGATTCGAGATTTCAGATGGTCTTTAAATGGAACGTGATTGGATGCAATCAATAAAGATCAATGTTTTTAATGTCCCAGTCTCATATATAACTCCGTATTAAACCTCAAACGATTTCACGAACTTCAATGTTCCTATCACCCGAGGAGTGTGAAAAGACAATTGGTCGTAGGTCTTGTAGGCCTTTAGCTGCAGGATAGCGGCCTCGGCACTCAACACACCGCTCTCAAAGAGATTAACAGTTGTGAAGACCTTATCATTGGCTACTGGTCCCTGAACTATATCGAAATCGTGAGGTCTAGATTTGCGACAGTCGGTAACAAACAGGAGCCATGGTTCATCCGCGCCAGTGAAACGGCGGATATTCCAATCGGCATTGTCAAGCAATGATTCGTCAAATTCATAGACACTCACAACAGCACGAGGTGCATATTCTCTCTCTTGCCTGATATGTGCCCAGCGCGCGGCCTGCTCCATGACGCTTGTCGTATGGAATCCTTTGCCGAAGTCGGCATTTGGTCGGCAAGGCCTTAAGGATGGCTTGCGTACCGCTACCGTTGATCCGTGATATAGTTTTATCATCTCTTTCTCCTGTTAATAAAACGCTGGATATCATCCAACACATACTCCAATCCCTGGGTATGGAGCAAATCATAGTTATCTATGACATATTCATCGGCACTTGACTCCTTAAACTTCACCCATGCACGCATACCGCTTATCTGCTTGCGGATAGCGTAGTTCTCCAAACAGTAGGTGTAGAACTCGAACACCTCTTTGGGAATCTCCCGATTTTGACGAACTCGCGACCGCTCAAATTCTTCATAGAGTGCCTCTGTGCTCAGATACCACCACTTGGCTTCCTCGTTGTACAACCGCTCATACATCGGATTTACATAGATGTACACCAACGCATCGTCGAGTGAAATCCGCTTCACCTTGGAGACATACTCCGCCAAATGAGAGATTTTGATTGGAATTATGTTGTTTTCGCATCTTCCCATGAAAAGATGGTCTTTTTTGTTGTTTATGAAAGCTTTGGTGATTACTTAACTGCATCTTCGTTTATGTAAACGAAGTGTATTATAGCATATCTAATTTTTCATAATACCAACGTGAGTTAGAGGAAAATACTTTAAAATAAAGTATGTTGTCTGTCATTCGAGCAATAAACTGCCCCTACTCTTATAGTTGTTTTCTTGAGAATGAATTTGTATGCAATCAAAGCTCCTAACAACATTATAATTCGTTGCTATTCGTTTATCATTCCCTATATTGTTTTGTTCGGATATTTACTTGATTTAGCATTCAAGCAGGTTTACAACTCAAAATATTTCTTCAATCCCTACCCTATTTCTTAACACAGGTACTTTCCTTCAACTCTTCTTCTGCAAGATATTCGTCTAGTGCTTGCTTATCAGAAATCCCGGACTTACAAATACCACGAAGACCTGACAAAGAATGATGATGCTTAACAGAAGATTCTGATTTAGGAATTTTTACGCTTACATAAAGGTTATTTACATATTCCTGAATCTTTTGTTCAAGCTCTCTTATTGATATCTGTGGTGCACCTGCTATCTGAGGTGTTTGTATGTTTATATTTATTGATGTTGACATAGTGGTATTATTTTAATTTTGAATACTAAGATTGATGTGTATTTGTTTACAGTTCTATTATCAATCATTATCGTCTTTATCTTCAGTTGGAAGGTATTCCCTACTGTCTGCAGGTGGAAGATAGTCGGATGCTTTTTCCTTTGATATGATGGAATGTCCGATTTGTTCTTCAAGCTTCTTACGAGCTTCTCCTGCTATTTTCCCTCCGCTATGAGCTATATCTGCACTTTGCTTAAAACCTTTGGGATTACGAGCCTTGCTGATCTCGGCGGTTGAAGCTTCGGCAAATATGTTCAACGCTAACTCCATGTTGGTCATATTGTCACGGAGAGATTCCTTGTGAAGCCCTTTGAATTTCTTGTATTGCTTTGTGGTCTTACCACTCCATTCTTGCGTGATGATATCGGTCAGAGACGCATATTGTAATCCATCCTTAACTCCTGCCCTATTCCATTCATCGGTCAAAGCCTTGCGTATTTCGATGCTT
>JAILRO010000006.1 GCA_024698145.1 Lachnospiraceae bacterium | reverse complement strand
ATCCATAGCCGGTCGCGTATTATAAGAAAGTGTAGTCGGCATACCTACAACCTCTTAGTGCGTTTCACCTGGATACAGGATATTCATACATCTGATAATCTATACGCGTTTGTTAGGGATAAAAGTGCATTAAACAGCAATTCGGAAGGAGTATAGTATGAATCAGGAATATGAAAGAATACAGCAAATGATTATGAAAGCAGAAGGCTGTGCATATAATGATGATGCTTGTATGTACCGTAACGGTTTTCATTTAATGCCACCGACAGGCTGGATGAACGATCCTAATGGTCTTTGCCAGTGTAACGGAGAATATCACATTTTCTTCCAGTATTCGCCGCTTGAAGTTAATGGCGGAATGAAAGTCTGGGGACATTATGTAACAAAGAATTTTGTTGATTATGAGTACCTGGGCGCACCTTTTGTTCCTGATGAGAATTTCGATAAAGATGGTGTGTATTCCGGAAGCACTTATGTGGACGAGAACGGTATGCACATATTCTATACAGGTAATGTCAAACTCGAAGGAAAATATGATTATACATATTCAGGAAGACGAGCTGATACAGTTCTTGTAGAGAGCAAAGACGGCAGAAATTTTTCGAAAAAGCAGGTTGTTATAGATACTGATGAATATCCGGAAGGATATAGTTGTCATATAAGAGATCCTAAGGTGTGGGAAGAGGATGGAACCTATTATATGGTGCTTGGCGGAAGAACGTCGGATGACAATGGGCGTATTCTTGTGTATAGTTCAAGCGACATGCATAAATGGGCTCTTCACGGAGAAATATCTTCAAAAAAACCATTCGCATATATGTGGGAATGTCCGGATTGCTTTGGGCTTGATGGTGATTATGTAGTTTCTTTTTCACCTCAAGGTTTGGAATCGGGTAAGTACAAATTCCAGAATATCTATCAGTCGGGATATGTTGTAACCAACGAGAAAATGCCGTCGGTAATTGATGAGGAAACATTCTATGAGTGGGATATGGGATTTGATTTCTATGCCCCGCAGACTTTCCTTGATCGTACAGGAAGACGTATTCTTATAGGTTGGGCAGGAATGCCGGATGCAAGATATACCAACGGTGAAGTAGATGAAGAAAACTGGCAGCATTGTCTTACTGTGCCGAGAGAACTTCACGTTGATGCGGCAGGTAATGGTGAGAAGAAAGTTTTCCAAAGACCAATCAGAGAAATAGAGTCGTTAAGAATCGGTGACGGACTTCGTGTGAAATGGGAAAGATTGTCTTGTGAGCGTGATTGTCTCGATATAGTGTGCAATTTTAAGAAAGAAAAAAGCACAGAACCATTCTCGATTACTATTGCGGATGGGGTAACTTTTAGCTTTACAGGAGAGGAAATCGAACTTTCACTTGATGAAGGATGTGGAAGAGGCAGAAGTGTCAGAAGATCACATATTTCATGTGTTAAATCAATTAGAATACTTGTGGATTCATCGATAATAGAGTATTATATAAATGATGGCGAGCAGGTATTTACAACCCGCTATTACAAAAAGGATAGGGGAACGGTGCTTTCTTTCAATACAAATGACGCAGATATCATTGTATATCCTATGAAGGAAATTGGAATAGAGTACCCATATAACGTATTTGGTGTGGAGGATAACCAATGTGTAAGTTAATTGGAATAGGTGAAGCTCTTATTGATATGATACCTACAGAAACGGATAAACCAATCAGGGATGTTGCTGCGTTTATGCCGATAGTAGGTGGTGCACCGGCGAATGTTTGTGGTGCATTTTCTAAGCTTTCAGGTCAGTCCCAGATGATAACTCAGCTTGGCAATGACCCTTTTGGTGAGAAAATAATCGAGAATTTTTTGAACTTTAATATTGGATGTGAATACATTCAAAGAACAGATGAAGCTAATACTGCACTTGCATTTGTTGCGTTGCAGTCAGATGGCAACAGAGAATTTTCTTTCTACAGAAAACCTAGTGCGGATATGTTACTTAGTGCGGAGCAGATACAGGAGAATTGGTTTGAGGGTGCATTTGCCCTTCATATGTGTTCTGTAAGTCTTGGTAATTTTCCTATGAAGGACGCTCACAAAAAAGCGATTTCGTATGCAAAAAGCAAAGGTGCATTGGTCAGTTTTGATCCGAATTTAAGATTTAATCTGTGGTCTTCAAAAGAGGAATTAAAAGATGCCGTTATCGAGTTTTTGCCTTATGCAGATGTGCTTAAGGTATCGGATGAGGAATTGGAGTTTATTACAGGAATAGGAGACGAAGAAGAAGCGATAAAGAGTCTTTTAAAGGGAGACGTTAAACTTGTTGTATATACAAAGGGTGCGGATGGTGCTTGCGCATACACCAAGAGTCGATTTGCAAAGTCAAACGGAATCAAGGTTGATGCGGTGGATACTACCGGTGCAGGAGATGCATTTATCGGCTCATTCCTGTACGGTTTGTCGAATAAGCTTGAAAGCGACAAAACGATAGAGGCTCTTACGGAAGAAGACCTTAAGGAAATGCTTGATTTTTCCAATCGTTATTGCGCAAAAAGTGTTATGAAAAATGGTGCAATAGAGTCATATCCTTCACTAGATGACATGAGTGAGGAATAATGTTGCATTTTATCAATTTTTTTTACGATAATTTATTCATTTTTTTAATGTTTTTAAGGGGATATTTAGTTGCAAATATCCCCTCTTTATGTTATTATGGGAAACAGATTGCGTGGTTGAGACGGACTACTCTTACATACGCAAAATTTCAAACGGAGGATTTTATATTATGTCAAAAAAAGTTGTAATCGCTGGCGCTTGTCGTACAGCAATCGGAACCATGGGTGGTTCTTTATCAACAACTCCTGCTGCAGAGCTTGGAGCAATAGTAATTAAGGAGGCTCTTAACCGTGCAGGCGTACCTGCAGATCAGGTTGATCAGGTTTACATGGGTTGTGTAATCCAGGCAGGTCTTGGACAGAACGTTGCACGTCAGGCATCACTTAAGGCCGGACTTCCTATCGAGTGTCCTGCAGTTACAGTTAACGTTGTTTGTGGTTCAGGTCTTAACTGCGTTAACATGGCAGCACAGATGATTAAGGCAGGAGATGCTGATATTGTTGTTGCAGGTGGTATGGAGAACATGTCAATGGCACCATTTGCCCTTCCTAACGGACGTTACGGATATAGAATGACATGGCCAAGCCAGAGCCAGGGTGCATTGGTTGATACAATGGTTAAGGATGCTCTTTGGGATGCATTTAATGACTATCATATGATTAAGACAGCTGATAACGTAGCAGAGCAGTGGAAGCTTACTCGTGAGGAACTTGATGAGTTTGCTGCTAACTCTCAGAACAAGGCTGAGAAGGCAATCGCTGAGGGCAAGTTCAAGAGAGAGATCGTTCCTGTTGAAATCAAGAAGAAGAAAGAGACAGTTATTTTCGATACAGATGAGGGCGTGAGAAGCGGAGTTACTGCTGAGTCACTTGCTAAGCTTCGTGCACTTTATCCGGACGGAGTTGTTACAGCTGGTAATGCTTCAGGTATTAACGATGGTGCTGCTGCAGTTGTTGTTATGTCTGAGGAGAAGGCTAAAGAGTTAGGTGTTAAGCCTATGGCTACATTTGTTGCAGGAGCACTTGCAGGTGTTGATCCTTCAATCATGGGTGTTGGACCTGTTGCAGCTACAAAGAAGGCTATGGCTAAGGCTGATTACAAGATTGAGGACTTTGATGTTATCGAGGCTAATGAGGCATTCGCTGCACAGTCTGTAGCAGTTGGAAAAGATCTTGGAATCGACGTTGCTAAACAGCTTAACCCACGTGGAGGAGCTATCGCACTTGGACATCCTGTTGGAGCTTCAGGTTGCCGCATCCTCGTTACACTTCTTCACGAGATGGAAGATATGGACGCTAAGAAGGGTCTTGCTACACTTTGTATCGGTGGCGGTATGGGATGTGCAACTATCGTATCCCGTGACTAATATTTGACATAATATAAAGTTGATTATAGAAGGAGATTAATTCAATGGAATTTATCACATATGAGCAGGAAGGATTCGTTGGTGTTATCACCATCAATCGTCCACAGGCACTCAATGCACTTAATTCACAGGTGCTTGATGAGTTAAATGAAACCCTTGATTCAATCAATCTTGATACAACAAGAGCACTTATTCTTACAGGTGCAGGCGAGAAGTCCTTTGTTGCAGGTGCTGATATCGGAGAGATGTCAACACTTACTAAGGCAGAGGGTGAAGCTTTTGGTAAGAAGGGTAATGATGTATTCAGAAAGCTCGAGACATTCCCTATTCCGGTTATTGCAGCCGTTAATGGTTTTGCACTTGGTGGTGGATGTGAGATTTCAATGAGTTGTGATATCAGAATCTGTTCTGAGAATGCAATTTTTGGACAGCCTGAAGTTGGTCTCGGAATTACACCTGGATTTGGTGGAACACAGAGACTTGCACGTTTGGTTGGCGCAGGAATGGCTAAGCAGATGATTTACACAGCTAGAAACATCAAGGCTGACGAAGCATATCGTATCGGACTTGTTAATGCTGTATATCCGGCAGCAGAGCTTATGGAGCAGGCTAAGAAGATGGCAGCAGGTATTGCAGCTAATGCACCTATCGCTGTTCGTAACTGCAAGAAAGCGATCGATGACGGTTTACAGGTTGATATGGACGAAGCTATCGTTATCGAGGAGAAGCTTTTCGGTGACTGCTTCGAGACAGAGGATCAGAAGGCAGGTATGGGTAACTTCTTAGAGAAAGACAAAGAGAAGAAACTTAAAGTTGTGCCTTTCCAGAATAAGTAATTAATTTTAAGGAGGATACAAGCATGAAGGTAGGCGTAATTGGCGCAGGTACCATGGGACAGGGAATTGCTAAGGCATTCGCTATGGTTGACGGTTATGAGGTTGCACTCTGTGATATTAAGCAGGAGTGGGCTGATGGCGGAAAGGACAAGATTGCAAAAGGTTATGCGAGACTTGTTGAAAAAGGAAAAATGACACAGGAGCAGGTTGATGGTATTCTTTCAAGCATCACTGCTGGTCTTAAAGAAGATCTTTGTGCAGATTGCGATTTGATCGTAGAAGCTGCATTTGAGGATATGGAAGTTAAGAAGACAACATTTTCTGAACTTGACAAGATTTGTAAGGAAGGATGTATTTTCGCATCTAACACATCAAGTCTTTCAATCACAGAGATTGGTAACGGACTTACTCGTCCTATGGTTGGTATGCATTTCTTCAATCCTGCTGACCGTATGAAACTTATCGAGGTTATCGCAGGTGTTAACACTCCTGATGAGACAGTAGAGAAGATTAAGAAGATTTCAGAGGAGATCGGGAAGACTCCTGTACAGGTTAACGAGGCTGCTGGTTTCGTTGTTAACCGTATTCTTATCCCTATGATTAATGAAGCAGCATTTATCAAGATGGAAGGTGTTTCTAACATCGCTGGTATTGATGCAGCTATGAAGCTCGGTGCTAATCATCCGATGGGACCTCTTGAGCTTGGTGATTTCGTAGGTCTTGATATTTGTCTTGCTATCATGGACGTTCTTTACAAGGAGACAGGCGATTCTAAGTATCGTGCATGTCCACTTCTTCGTAAGATGGTTCGTGGTGGTAACTTAGGTGTTAAGAGCGGTAAGGGATTCTACGTTTATAACGCAGATCGTACAAAGACACCGGTTGACGAGCTTTAATTTTTAATTATCTAATGATTATACAGGTGATTGCGAGTTGCTTGACGACTTTGCAATCACCGTTTAATGATTATAATATTAGCAGGAGGAAATATATAAATGGATTTCGTATTAAGCAAGAAACATGAGATGGCAAGAACTCTTTTCAGAGAGTTTGCCGAGAATGAAGCGAAGCCACTTGCTCAGGAGACTGACGAGGAAGAAAAGTTCCCGAAAGCAACTGTCGAGAAGATGGCTAAGAGCGGATTCCTTGGAATTCCGGTTCCTAAGGAGTATGGTGGACAGGGATGTGATCCTTTAACATACGTTATGTGTGTAGAAGAGCTTTCAAAGGTATGCGGTACTACAGGTGTTATCGTATCAGCTCATACATCTCTTTGTGTTGATCCTATTCAGACATATGGTACAGAGGAGCAGAAGCAGAAGTATCTTCCTGATCTTGCATCAGGTAAGAAGCTCGGAGCATTTGGTCTTACTGAGCCGGGTGCAGGTACAGACGCTCAGGGCCAGCAGACAAAGGCAGTTCTTGACGAGGCTACTAATGAGTGGGTTTTAAATGGTTCAAAATGTTTCATTACTAACGGTAAAGAAGCTGACGTATATATTGTAATTGCTGTAACAGGTAAGGTTGAGAAGCGTGGAAGAATGATGAAAGAGATTTCAGCATTCATCGTAGAGAAGGGAACTCCTGGATTTACATTCGGTACAAAAGAGAAGAAGATGGGTATTCGTGGTTCTTCTACATATGAGCTTATCTTCACAGATTGCCGTATTCCTAAGGATAATCTCCTTGGACAGAAGGGTAAGGGATTCCAGATTGCTATGCATACTCTTGATGGTGGACGTATCGGTATCGCTGCTCAGGCTCTTGGTATTGCTGAGGGAGCTTTAGAGGCAACTGTTGCATACGTTAAGGAGAGAAAGCAGTTCGGAAGAAGCATTGCTCAGTTCCAGAATACACAGTTCCAGTTGGCAGACATGGCTACTAAGGTAGAGGCTGCTAAGATGCTTGTATATAAGGCAGCAATGAAGAAGGCTGAGTATCAGACAAATCCTAAGATTTCTTATTCTGAGGAAGCAGCTATGGCTAAGCTTTATGCAGCGGAGGTTGCTATGGAAGTTACAACAAAGGCTGTTCAGTTACACGGTGGTTATGGTTATATTAGAGAGTATGACGTTGAGCGTATGATGAGAGATGCTAAGATCACAGAGATCTACGAGGGTACTTCAGAAGTTCAGCGTATGGTTATCTCAGCTAATCTTTTGAAATAGGAGGTAATTAGACGTGAAAATAGTTGTATGTGTTAAGCAGGTACCTGATACAAAGGGTGGAGTTGAGTTCAATCCGGATGGTACTTTGAATAGAGCAGCAATGCTCACAATTATGAATCCTGATGATAAGGCAGGTCTTGAGGCTGCACTTCGTCTTAAGGATCAGTATGGTGCAGAGGTTACTGTTGTAACGATGGGACTTCCTAAGGCTGAGGATGTTCTTCGTGAGGCGCTTGCTATGGGTGCTGACAAGGGAATCCTTGTAACAGACCGCGTACTTGGTGGTGCAGATACATGGGCAACATCAACAACTCTTGCAGGAGCACTTCGTAACCTTGATTATGATATTGTTATCACAGGTCGTCAGGCTATCGATGGTGATACAGCTCAGGTTGGTCCTCAGATCGCAGAGCATCTTGGACTTCCTGTAATCTCTTATGCAGAGGAGATTGTAGCAGTAGATGATAAGTCAATCACAGTTAAGCGTCAGTATGAGGACAGACATCATATCTTAAAGGCACAGCTTCCTTGTCTTCTTACAGCACTTGCTGAGTTAAATGAGCCTCGTTACATGACACCGGGCGGAATCTTCGATGCAGTAGATGCAGAGCTTACTGTATGGGGAAGAGCAGATCTTAAGGATATCGATGACGGTAACTTAGGACTTAAGGGTTCTCCTACAAAGATTGCTAAGGCATCTGATAAGGTTCGTAAGGGTGCTGGTGAAAAGGTAGCTCCGGAATCAGCAGATGAAGCAGTTAGTTACATTATGGATAAGTTAGTAACTAAGCATATTATCTGATGAAGAAAGGGAAAGAGGTGACAATAGAATGGAATTAACAAACGAACAGATCGCTGAGTATAAGGGTGTTTACGTATACGCTCAGCAGGTAGATAATGAAATTAGTGGTATTGCATTCGAGCTTCTTGGTAAGGCCAAAGAGCTTGCAGCAGCACTTTCAACAGACGTTACAGCAGTATTACTTGGTTCAGGAATCAAGGGACTTGCTGATCAGTTGGCAGAGTATGGTGCTGATAAGGTTATCGTTGTTGATGATCCTGAACTTAAGGATTACAGAACAGAGCCTTACACACATGCACTTGCATCTGTAATTAATGAGTATAAGCCGGACATCATGTTGGTTGGTGCAACAGCTATCGGACGTGACTTAGGACCTCGTGTATCTGCACGTGTTCAGACAGGTCTTACAGCTGACTGTACAGTACTTGAGATTGGTGACTTCCCGCTTAATCCTATTCCAAATCAGGAGCAGAAGCATAATCAGTTGCTTATGACACGTCCTGCATTTGGTGGTAACACAATTGCTACTATCGCATGTCCTAACAACCGTCCTCAGATGGCTACAGTTCGTCCGGGTGTTATGCAGAAGATTGCTCCGATTGCCGGTGCTAAGGCAGAGGTTATTGAGTTCAATCCTGGATTCACACCTGACAACAAGTATGTTGAGATTCTTGAGGTTGTTAAGTCTGTTAAGGAAACAGTTGACATTCAGTCAGCTAAGATCCTTGTATCAGGTGGTCGTGGAGTAGGAAGCGAAGAGAACTTCAAACTTTTAAGAGATCTTGCAGATGCAATCGGTGGAGAGGTTTCATGTTCTCGTGCAGTTGTTGAGAACGGATGGCTTTCAGTTGATCATCAGGTTGGACAGACAGGTAAGACAGTTCGTCCTAACGTATATTTTGCAATCGGTATTTCAGGTGCTATCCAGCACGTTGCAGGTATGGAAGAGTCAGATGTTATTATTGCAATCAACAAAGACGAGGATGCTCCTATCTTTGATGTAGCTGATTACGGTATTGTTGGAGATCTTAACAAGATTGTTCCACAGCTCACAGAAGCTATTAAGGCTGAGGTTGCTAATAAGTAATTGATGCTGTGCTATACAACCAAATGCCGGATATCGTTGATATCCGGCATTTGCTGTTTAATTAATGAGATTTAATTAAACAGCAATATATAAAAAAGGAGATTTAACAATGGATAAATTCTTTAAAATTAAAGAGAGAGGATCTTCAGTCAAAATGGAGATTATCGGTGGATTAACAACTTTCTTTGCAATGGCATACATAGTTTTTGTTAATCCTAATCAGGTTGCAGGTGAAGGTGCAACAGGTTGGCTTGCCGGAGCTGCTGCAGATGCAGGAATTGACGTTGCAGGACAGCTTGGACAGATTTGGAACTCTGTATTTGTTGCTTCAATATTAGGTGCGATTATAGGTACGTTGCTTATGGCGTTTCTTGCTAACATGCCTTATGCACAGGCTTGTGGAATGGGTCTTAATGCATTCTTCTGTACATGTTTCATTTCAGCATCAGTATTTGGTGGTGTTGATGTTGTTGAGGGATATCATGCAGGTATGGTTATAATATTTGTATCCGGTCTTGTATTCTTATTCCTTTCGGTAACGGGTGCGAGAGAGTACATTGCCAAGGCTATGCCGGAATGTTTGAAGAAAGCAATTCCTGCAGGTATCGGTCTTTTCATAGCAATGATTGGTATGAAAAATGCAGGTCTTATTCAGGCCAATCAGTACACATTCGTACAGTTTGTAGATATTCACGGTGGTAAATGGGCTGATTATGCTCCTGCTATTGCAGCATTTATTGGACTTTTGCTTATAGCTGTATTTGAGAAGTATAAGATTAAGGGTAGTGTTATTATTTCTATTCTTCTTACAACAGTTATTTACTATGTATTTATGAACCAGGTTCCAAGCTTTGATGTAAGCGCTATCGGCCAGACATTCAGAGATTTTGGTTCAGTTGGTGTTGTTGGTCTTCTTGATGGTAAGGCATGGTCAGATGCATTTGTAAGCGCGCCTGTAGGTGGTGTATTTAATGCAGTAATGCTCATCATCACTTTCTGTCTTGTAGATATGTTCGATACTATTGGAACATTATACGGTACAGCTTCTCAGGCAGGTATGCTTGATGAGAACGGTGATCCTATCAATGTTAATAAGTCAATGCTTTGCGACTCTATTGCAACAGTATGTGGTGCGGCTCTCGGTACATCTACATGTACAACATTCGTTGAGTCATCGTCAGGTGTTGCAGCAGGAGCAAGAACAGGTCTTGCAAGTGTTGTTACTTCAATCTGCTTCGCACTTTGCTTATTCTTAAGCCCTCTTGCAAGCATGATTCCTAGTGCAGCCACAGCACCGGCGCTTATTTATGTTGGTGTTCTTATGATGAAGAGTTTTGCTAAGGTTGATATGGATGATATAGCTTCAGCAGTTCCTGCATTCCTTGCACTTATAATGATGCCTCTTACATATTCAATTGCAAATGGTATCGGTATCGGTGCTATCGCATATGTAATCATTACATTGTTCACAGGAAGATATCAGAAGAAGGATGTTGTAATTACAATTATTGCAGCATTGTTCGTTCTTAAGTTCATATTCGTTACAATGTAAAAATAAGCGATTATAGCTTGTTAATTAAAAAAATGCCATGTGTATATTTTTACACATGGCATTTTTTATTAGATATATTTGATATTAGCATACAAAAAGAGCTGCGTAACAGAAATTACGCAGCTCATGATATAAATGATATTAATTAATATATCTTAGCTTCCTCTTCGCCGTTCATTACACGAAGTGCACCCTGTGCAAGTGCGAGAAGTTCATCTTCACCCGGATATACAGTAAAGTCTGCAATCCATCCGAGTTTCTCTTTTAATGCATTGATTGTATCTTCGCCGTATGCGATACCACCGGTACAGATAATCTGATCAACCTTACCGTTAAGAACAGCAGCCATAGCACCTGCATCTTTAGCAATTTGGTAATGGAATGCATCGATAAGATCAGCAGCTTTCTGATTGCCTTCAGCTTTCCATTTAATAAGGTCACGCATGTCATTGCTTCCGATATATCCGTTAAATCCACCGTTACCACAAATCTTCTTGTAGATTTCCTTCTCTGTGTACTTACCTGAGTAGCAAAGCTTTATAAGATCACCTACAGGAACAGTACCTGCACGCTCGGGAGAAAATGCACCCTCACCGTCAAGAATGTTATTAACATCAACGACTTTACCGTTGTGATGAGCACCGACTGAAACACCGCCACCCATATGAATAACGATAAGATTGAGAGTGTCATATGCCTTTCCTGTTTCCTTAGCATAACGCTTAGCAACAGCCTTCTGGTTAAGTGCGTGGAAGATACTTCTTCTTGGAAGCTCAGGCATTCCTGAATATCTTGCTACAGGCTCTAATTCATCAACAACAACAGGGTCAACGATGTAAGAAGGAACACCAACTTCATCACCGATTTCTTTTGCAAGGATACCGCCTAAGTTAGAAGCGTGCTGTCCTTGTTTACCAATCTTAAGATCCTCAAGAAGATCGTCTGTTACTGCATATGTACCGCCCAGGATAGGTTTTAACAATCCACCACGTCCTACAACAACATCAAGATCCTTGATATCAAAATTCTTTTCCTTTAATACGTTAAGAATAACTTCCTTACGGAAATCCTTCTGGTCGATTATGGAAGCGTACTTAGCGATTTCCTCTGTAGGATGTCTTAAAGTCTCTTCAAAAAGCTGGTTCTCGTCTTCGTAAACACCGATCTTGGTAGAAGTTGAACCGGGGTTAATAATCAAAATCTTGTAAGCCATGTTCATATCCTCCTTATAGATAAGATAATTATTTGTTAAGTGCCTCTGCAACAACCGCACCAACGGCGAGAGAGTTCACCTTAGTCTCGAAATCATCAGAACGTGATGTAAGGATAACAGGAGCTTTTGTTCCGGTAAGTACGTTACCATTTACACTGTCTGAATTATGAACTAATGCCTTGTATGTAATGTTACCTGCATGAATGTCAGGGAAGAGAAGAATGTCAGCATCACCAACAATCTTACGATCTGTAGCACCCTTATGACGTGCTGCCTCTGAATCTGTTGCGAGGTCATATGATAAAGGTCCGTCGATGATACATCCTGTAATCTCACCACGCTCGTTCATCTTGGTAAGTTCTTCAGCCTCAACAGTTACAGGCATTTTAGGATTAACAACTTCAACTGCTGCAAGTGGAGCAACCTTAGGACACTCAACGCCACAAGCATGAGCGATTTCTACTGTGTTTCTGATGATGTTAGCCTTTGTCTCAAGGTCCGGATAAGGAATAAATGCTACATCAGAAAGGAAGAGGAGTCCGTCGTGACCCTTGATATCAAATATACATACGTGAGAAAGAGTCTTGTCTGTACGAAGACCAACTTCTTTGTCAAGCACGCTCTTTAAGAATGACTTTGTATCGATAAGTCCCTTCATATACATATCAGCTTTGCCGTCGTGTACAAGCTTAACGGCAGTAAGAGCTGCTTCATAATCTTCTTTTACATCGATTATCTCATAACCTGAAAGATCCATGTTGATTGAAGCGGCAACTTCTTTTATCTTGTCCTCGTCACCGACAAGAATAGCCTCTGCGATACCACGTTTCTTAGCTTCTGCAACTGCCTCTAAGACAGCGTCATCCTGAGCAACGGCAACTGCTACTTTCTTAGTAGGGCAAGCTGCAACTTTTGCCAGTAAATCGTCAAATGTTTTTGCCATGACTACATACCTCGTTTTTCTTATATTTGTTAAATAACAGGAAAGTATTTTTTTCCTTATAAAAATACATCGCTCATAATAGTAACATTTAACAGAAATTTGTCAAGTGCCGGCATAAGATTTTGTAAATGCTAAAATGTGTCACTTTACCCCAACATATTGTATTGTTATTATAAAATATGTGGTATAATTTGTGAAAAATGAAATAAAATTCTTTTCAATATTATGAATGTATGATATACTGACATTAATTATCGTGCATGCGATGTCTTTTTTGCGTGCATTCGTCAAATAATAATCATATAGTGTTAACTATGTGTTTTATTATGACGATATATGTATATAGATTACTGTAATAGTATCTAATTATGACATTACAACTTTAATTATAGAATGAAGATTAAGAGGTGATTGGGATGAATCTGAAAGAAAGAATTATTGAGAAATTATTAAGGGCGGCTAAGAAACACAAGCTGCTAACTTATCCTGCACTTGCACTTGTTGCAATTATAAGTGTATTTGGATATTTCTTCTCGTGGAGCACAGGTGCCGGCAAGAGGGTAGTTGCGCTTATTATGGTTATGGTTATGCTTGTTTCCCAATCTTATTTCCTCACATCTTCAGCTACGGAACTTATTGATACAGAAGAGACTCTTGTTTTCCAGCAGCAGTTACAGGCTGAAGACGAAGACAACGAGCCTGCAGAAGAAGTTACAGAAGAGAAAGCCTCTGAAGAGAAAGCCTCTGAAGAGAAAGCCTCTGAAGAGAAGGCTGATACGACAGAAGAAGTGGTTGCTTCGACAGATGATTCTGCTAACAGTGACGTTATAGAAGAAGAGACAATGAATGATGTCGTAGAGTCAACTGAGGTTGCTGTTGATTCAGATGCAGCAGTTGATGGACCGGATAATACTGACTGGGGTATTGATGAAGAAGATATTGAGTCAAAGGATGAACTTGACACTACTTCCGGTAAGAACAAGATTACAATAAGATTTATTCTCGATAATAATAGCGGTTCCGGTTCTATTCCAAAGTATGCTTTATCAAAAGAAGATTATGAGGATGGCAAGACTGACTATACGTATGATATTTCTTCCATTTGTACAAACTTTATGGCAACGATTAATGATCCGTCTTTGGGTGCAGATTATAATAATAGTGGATGTTATGTGTTTGATGGTAAGTGGTATTCAGATTCAGGATGTACCAGTGAGTTTACTAATATGTCCAATGCTCAAGCAAACTTTACCAATGAAGCAGGTAATCAAGAGATTGTATTGTACGCGAAGAGAAAGCTTACAAAGTATCTTGTCAACATTGTCAATAATACTGATGAGAAAGATACAGCTACATACGCGTTTGCAGGAACAGGAGTAGCAACCAAAACAGCTACAAGTGCTCTTGTTGATATTGATCTTTCGTCCGATACTGCAAGTTTTAGTTTGACAGGTATTACAAGACATGGATATGAGCTTGCAGTCCCTACTGTTTCAGAAGGAAGCGGTACGGTATCAGGTGCAGACGCTATCAATTTCACATTGAGCGGTGAAGCTCCAACCAAAACAATTACTCTTAATTGGAGTGGCTCGAAGTATTATATTCATTATGCAACAGATGAGGATGGAACCGGAGATGTTATCAAAGAAGCATATTATGGAACAAGCTCGTCTGATCAATTTGCTCCAATGAGCGGAATTGCAACAGAAAAAGAAGGTTTTGACTATGATTGCTGGTCGATTAACATGGGTAGTGAGACAACCACAGTTAATCCGGGCTCTCTTATTAATATCAATTACGATATACAAAAGAGATTATTTGATAATCAATCAAGTATAAAACTTATTCCAAAGTATAAGTATGCAGGTATATGCCTTGCAAATGGTCAAGATTCCGTAGATATAGAGTTTGAATATAAGAAGCAGAAAGACCCTGTTCTTGTTCAAGGTCGATTCAAAAATTCAACGGTTTCAGGTAACAGCAGATTTACATATGTATCAACATCTAATAATGAGAGTTCGTTTGAGCAGTATGGTGTTACTGTCAGTGTAACAGCTTCGGGTATTAATGTAATATACGGTGAGACGTTACTTAATAAAATTACAACGCCAAGCCCTGTTGCATTTACATTCGACATTATTGATAATAAGGGAACTGCTGTAACAAGTGATGATACTCAAGTAGGACCGTTCACAATCAATATTTCAGTTAAAAAGAAGAAGATTATTATGCAACCGCCTTCAGACAATTCTAATATTAAGAGTTATGACGGTACTGATGATGCTTTGATTGTAAAGCCGGGTACACTTGCTGTTAAGGACACAAATGGCAATATAGTTTCGGGCGTGGTTGTTAATTATACAGGTGCGAAATATAATTCAGCATCTGTTGCAGACGCTGATAAGATTAATCTGGTTTATGGAGCTCCTAAGTTAACAGTTCCTGATGGTGATAATGCTGCTAACTATGATCTTGTATATGATTATATTTCAGGAAGTATTGAGAAAAGACCTGTATATATTAAGACAAAGGCTATCATATCAGGACGTGATTATGTAAGAGCCGGTGAGCCCAATCCTACGTTTACATGCGAACTTGATGATGTTAAGAATAGTAGAGTTGGACGTGGCCTTAGAAATTCAGATACGATTGAGCAATTAGGACTTACATATTCTACAGACAGACCAAGTGATTTCGAACAGGTTGGTACATATCATATTGATGCAACATCGGGTAACGATTCGAATTATGATTGTACGGATTGTATTACACAAGGAACGTTCCGTGTTGTTAAGGAAAGTCCTTCTGGATTGTATTCGATTCAGGCAACATCAGGTGAGGATGAATGGAAATGTGGTGCTGATGCCAAGATTGTATGTAATCCGGATAGCGGATATGACACTGTAAAAATATCAAGAGATGGTGGCGCTACATGGACCGATGGTGGAGATATTACAGAAGATGATTCTACGAATAGTAACCTTAAGATTAAGTTGTGGGATTCTACAACTGCAAGAGATGGTGCACCGGGTGCAGTTACTTCGGTAGAAGTACTTCATGTCTCATATGATATGACACCTCCGGCTTATGCAGGTTATAAAGTTGTGGAGATAGATAAGGAATATAATGTTGATACCTCACTTACAAATACAATGACACCGGGATTATACTTCCCAGGACAGGGTAGTGTTCTTGATTTTGGTACATACATCAAGTCACAAGTAACCATTAACATTCATTATACGGATAAGACTTCGGGTGTAAGTAAGCTTTATTATGGATTATTTGGAGAAGCTCCTATTAAAGAGGCTTTGTTTGATCAAAGCAGTGGAATTGCAACTATTTCAATATATCAGGGTGCGCTCTCGGGAGTGGATATTAACAGCAAAGCAGGCATAATAAGATTCTATGCAAAGGATTGTGCAGGTAACCAGAGCGATGAACTTATTCTTTCACCTAACGGAAATGATTCTTATGAATGGAGTGTTGAAGAGGTAGGACCTACCGTAGGAACGCTTTCTGTATATTATGGTGAAGATAAAACAGGAATAGTTAGTGAATCTAATAGATATTACAATCATTGTGAAGCAAGAGTCAATGTTTCTGATGAGGTTTCAGGATTAGAGAGAATTGAATGGTATGTTAATGACACATTGTTCAATACAGAAGAAATCCATGGAACAACCAAGACTATAAGCAATATGGAAGCTGATGGAATTACTCCTAAGGCATATACATGTAGTCTTCTTGGAACAGAACTTGTGGCAAAGGGTATCAATACCGATTCAGTTACTGTATATGCTAAGATATATGATAACGCCGGTAATGAGAAGGAGACTCCGAACAGAGTATCATTTAAGATTGATGATATCGCACCGGAATATGAGACATCATTTGATGAGAATACATGGACCAATGATACAAAGATAGACATCATCACATGGGATGATTTGAGTGGTCTTAAGTACGCAAGAGTAACAGGTCCGGATGGAGTTACACAGGATCTTGACTTGAAGAAGCAGTCAGGTAACAAATACAACGTTGCTATCAATGCTGCAACAAAGGGTTCATATACTTTGGAGATTTCCGATAATGCGGAGAATCTTACAACCAAGACCTGGAATATTCAGAGAATATCAACAAAGGTTCCGGATTGTCCGAACCAGTACATAACATTTGCTCCTGATGAGCCAAATGGACTTGATGGTTGGTACAAGAAAGGCGATGTTGTTCCTTCTGTGACTATCAAGAATATTAAGTCAGTTGATGAAGGTGCAGGTGTTACTCCTACAGATGTAACAACAAGTTACAGAATCTGGAAAGAGGGCGAGTCATCATTTAAGTATAACAAGAATGATATAAGTGCCTCAAAAGATTCGGAGAAGGTTAGCCTTTCTGATGATGGTATATGGCATATCAATGCATGGGCTAAGAGTATATCGAATGTATATTGCCATACTAATTGTGAGGACAATGACCACAGTGATATCAAGACAATTAAGATTGACTGCACTGAACCTAAGATTGAGTTCTATACAGAAAAGGGCAGTGACTCAAGTGTTATTGTTCACTTTACAGTAACAGATGCAACCAGTGGTGTTAATCCTAATACTATAGAGGTTATGCATGGCAACCAGAAACTTGATACAACTTTAGAAGCTATTAGCAATGGATACAAAGGAAGCTTTGTTATTGATGAAGTTGGAGATTACTCAATTCAGGGAGCTGACAATGCCGGTAATGCATCAGACAAGACAGCATTTACTCCTATGAGTATGAAGATTAAAGCAATAACCAATCTTACGGATAGTACGGCAACTGTAGGTGCTAATATAATCAAGGGTACATTTGATATTAAGTCAGCATCAATTGCATATAAGAAAGTTTCTGATGATGATTATACAGAGGCTGATACAGCAGATAAGGTTACTGCAGATGGCAAAGCAGTTTCGGCAGTTCTTTCAGGACTCTCACCTGCAACTGCTTATGCGTATAAGATTACAGCTGTATCGGATGCTAATGAAGTTCTTGAGTATGAAGGATATTTCAGAACTGTATCTGATTCACAGGCCGGTATATCAATTGTTGGTACAGCAAGATATGATGATGGTTCTGATGGCTCTATTACAGTAGGAATATTTGAGGGTGGCATCTGTATAATGGCGAAAGAGGTTGCTGCTGGTTCAGAGTTTACATTTGATCATATACCTGACGGTAATTACAATATTGTAGCTACAGACGGTACATTCTCTAAGAGTATGAGACTGTTGATAGATAACGGAATGATTGTATATCCTGTTCATTATATTGATCTTGTTCTTTCGGGCAAGAATACATCAGTTGTAATAACAACTTCGGATACACCTAATGTTACGGCTGACGGAATGGATACAATCTTTACGGATGATTACGTCAACTTTACGGCGGAAGATAGAAAACTCATTGACAATAACGGTACAGTTGAGTTTAGATTATATGCAACTCTTATGCCGGTAACAAGCGTATCTTCTGAAGAAATATCTGCAATGTACGCTGTTACAGACAGTAACAAGGTTGTAGCTGCATATCTTGATCTTTCATTGTATAAGATCGTAACAGATCCTTTGGGAGAAGTAACGCAGAGTAAGGTAACTAACCTTGCTAATCCGGCACATGTTTCGGTAACAATACCTCTTGGAGATGCGGCAGGTAAGCCTGGATTGCAGGTTGTACGTATTCACAACGATGGCGAGAACTTCCTTGGAAGCGTGCTTGCAGATGAGGATAGCAATCCTAGTACATATACGATATCAACTAACCAATTCTCAACATATGCTGTTCTTTACAGTTTAGGTGATGAACAGCAGGCTACAAGTGAAGTTAACAATGTTAACAATCAGCCTACTACGGAGAGTGGTGTTGTTCCGGGTCCGTCAACGAAGACACCGGTTATTAATACTCCGACTAATAACTATGACGACGATGATGATGAAGATGTAAGTGAGATAAAGGGTAAGAATAAGAAGCCGAAAGAATCTTCGAGTGCATCGACGGTAGGTTCTCTTACAAGTTCGGGTTATGCTAAAACAGGAGATGCAACACATGTTGTTATGATTTTCGCGATAATGATGTTATCAGTAGCAGCATTTATCGTAATGAGAAAGAAAATCAAAGAATAATTTAATATATTGGAAGGAATTACCTTCATAAATAACAGTTCCCTGCAAATACTATTTTCAAGACACAAGGATGTCTTAAATATATAGATTTGGAGGGAACTGTTATGTCAAACAATTCTAACAAGAAATCTGACGCATTGAATCGTTTCAAGATGGAGTGTGCCTCAGAGGTGGGTGTTTCTCTTAAGAATGGCTACAACGGTGATCTTACTTCGAGAGAGACAGGCTCAGTTGGCGGTCAGATGACAAAGAAATTAGTCGAAGCTCAGATGAACCAGATGTCAGGTAAGTAGTTATCTGTTGGTTTTGAGCCAAAGTGGATAGTAATATATCCGCAAATGAATGAAGTCGTAATTTGCTTTTTGAACTAAAGGTAGATTACGGCTTCTTTCTTGTTTTTTATATACTAAAAATATATAGAAAATACATATTATACTTTTGAAAATAAATACTAGACATTGCATATACCTCATGCTATAATGTGTGTTAATTGTGCAGAGTAAGGAGGAAATGTTAAACATGAATTTAACAGTAGATAATCTTGAGAACAATATGGCGAAGCTTACCGTTACGGTACCTGCAGAGGATTTCACTGCAGCTATGAAGGAGTCTTATAATAAGAAGAAAGGCAAATTCTCGGTACCTGGATTCCGTAAGGGAAAGGTTCCTCAGAACTATTTAGAGAAGGCTTATGGTCCTGAATTATTTTATGAGGATGCAGCTAATACATGTATAGAGAAGACTTATGCAGATGCTATGGATGAGAGTGGTCTTGATATAGTATCTCGTCCTGAAATTGATGTTGATCAGATGGAAAAGGGCAAAGATTTCATTTATACAGCACTTGTTGCAGTTAAGCCAGAAGTAACTCTTGGAAATTACAAGGGAGTAGAGATTGAGAAGGTTGATGCTGAAGTAACTGATGAGGATGTACAGGCAGCACTTCTTAATGAGCAGAAGCAGAATGCAAGAAACGTTCCTGTTGAGGATCGTGCAGCTAAGTTAGATGACGAAGTAACTATTGACTTCGAGGGATTTGTTGATGGTGTAGCTTTCGAAGGCGGAAAGGGTGAGAATTACCAGTTGAAGCTTGGTTCTCATTCATTCATCGATACTTTTGAGGATCAGATAGTTGGTAAGAATATCGGCGATGAGTTTGATGTTAATGTTACATTCCCAGAGGATTATCAGGCAGAGGATCTTGCAGGTAAGCCGGCTGTATTTAAGTGTAAGCTTAATGGTATCAAGGAGACTCAGCTTCCTGAGTTAGATGATGATTTTGCTTCAGATGTATCTGAATTTGATACTTTAGATGAATACAAAGAAGATTTGAAGGCAACACTCAAGGTAAAGAAAGAGAAAGAGGCTAAGAATGAGAAGGAATCACGTGTCGTTGATAAGATTATCGAGGACGCAAAGATGGATATTCCTGAGCCTATGATTAATACACAGAAAGAGCAGATGATGAATGAGTTTGCTCAGCAATTAAGCTATCAGGGTCTTTCAATTGAGCAGTACTTCCAGTTCTCCGGAATGACAAAGGAGAAATTCATGGAGACAGCTGAACCTGAAGCATTGAGACGTATTAAGTCACGTCTTGTTCTTGAGGCAGTTGCAAAGGCAGAGAATATTGAAGTTTCAGAGGATGAACTTAACGAAGAACTCAAGAAGATGGCTGAGACTTACCAGATGGAAGTTGAGAAGCTTACTGAGTTAGTTGGTGATTCTGAGAAAGAAGCAATCAAGAATGATATTGCAGTTCAGAAGGCAGTTGACCTTGTACGTGATGCTGCAGTTGAGAAATAATAAATGTATCTAAGGAGGGTTTTACAATGAGTTTAGTCCCTTACGTCATTGAACAGACAAGCAGAGGCGAGCGTTCTTACGACATTTATTCCAGATTACTTAAGGAGCGTATCATATTCTTAGGCGAAGAGGTTAATGATACAACAGCAAGTCTTGTTATTGCACAGCTTTTGTTCCTTGAGTCGGAAGATCCTAAGAAGGACATTCATTTCTATATCAATAGCCCGGGTGGTTCGGTATCCGCAGGTTTTGGTATATTTGATACAATGAATTACATTAAGTGTGATGTTTCTACTATTTGTGTTGGTATGGCAGCTAGTATGGGTGCATTCCTTCTTGCTGGTGGAGCACCGGGCAAGCGTATGGCTCTCCCTAATGCTGAAATCATGATTCATCAGCCTATGGGTGGTATGCCAAGTGGTAGTCAGGCGAGTGATATGGAGATTACAACAGCTCATATACTTCACACAAAGCGTAAGATTAACGAGATTCTTGCCAAAGAGACAGGTAAGCCTTATGAGGTGATCGAGAAGGATACTGACAGAGATAATTGGCTTACAGCACTTCAGGCAAAAGAATACGGACTTATTGATACGGTTATTGAAAACAGAGAAGTATTAAAATAAGATTGATAGAAGTTGAGGTGTAGCGATGGCTATTCGTGGAGATGACAGAAAACCATTACGTTGTTCATTTTGTAATAAGACACAGGATCAGGTAAGAAAGCTTATTGCCGGCCAGAATGTGTATATTTGCGATGAATGTATCGAGGTTTGTTCTGAAATAATCGAGGATGAGCTTGATGATTACAGTGAGTCAACGGAGATTAATCTCTTAAGACCGAAGGAAATCAAAGAGTTCCTTGACGATTATGTAATCGGTCAGGAGGAGGCTAAGAAGGTTCTTTCTGTTGCGGTTTATAATCACTACAAGAGAATATTGTCTGATAAGGATTTTGATGTTGAACTTCAGAAGAGTAATATTATCATGGTAGGTCCTACCGGTTCAGGTAAAACGTACCTTGCACAGACTCTTGCTAAGCTCCTTAATGTTCCATTTGCAATTGCGGATGCTACGGCGCTTACAGAAGCAGGATATGTCGGTGAAGATGTTGAGAATATTCTTCTTAAAATCATACAGGCAGCTGATTATGATATTGAAAGAGCTCAGCATGGTATCATTTATATTGATGAGATTGATAAGATTACCAAGAAATCAGAAAATGTATCAATCACAAGAGATGTTAGTGGTGAGGGTGTTCAGCAGGCACTTCTTAAGATTATAGAGGGCACTGTTGCGTCTGTTCCACCTCAAGGTGGAAGAAAACATCCACATCAGGATTTCATACAGATTGATACAACCAACATTTTGTTTATCTGTGGTGGTGCTTTTGATGGGCTTGAGAAAGTCATTGAGAATCGAGTAGGTAAGAAATCGATTGGCTTTGGTGCAGAGCTTGCTGATAAGATGGAAGAGAATGTTGGCGAGATCTTAAAACAGGTTACACCCGCTGATTATGTGAAGTATGGTCTTATTCCGGAGTTTATCGGTCGTGTGCCGGTTACTGTTACTCTCGATTTGTTAGATGAAGATGCTCTTATGAGAATACTTACAGAACCGAAGAGTGCAATATGCAAGCAGTATAAGAAGCTTTTTGAACTTGATGGTGTGGAACTTGATTTCGAGGAAGATGCACTTAGAGCTATTGCTAAAGAGACAATGGAACGCAAGACGGGTGCAAGAGGATTAAGATCTATAATCGAGAAGAGCGTTAATGATTTGATGTATGAGATTCCTTCGGATGATACGATTTCAAAATGTATCATTACGAAAGACACTGTTGAAGGAAAAGGCCAGCCGGAAATAATTTATTCGGATGTTCCGAGACCTAGAAAGACATTTGTAAAACGTCATTCAAAGAAAAATAGCGGTGAGATTGCATAATTATTAAAAAATTGTTAGAATGGAACTTGTATATTACAGGTTCCATTTTTTATCTTGATATCTGAGAGGATTATATATGAGTGAAACAAAGGAAGAACGTTGGGTTCCGTTATTGGTGCTTAAGGATATGGCGCTTATGCCGGAAACTACGTTGCATCTTGATGTCAAACAGAATATGTCAGTGTTGGGTGTTACAAAAGCATTGCAGGAGAACAGAGAGCTGTTTGTAGCTACGGCAAAGGCGGAACATTTATCAAAGAATGTTTCTATGTCTGAATTATACAATTACGGAACTATTGCTTGTGTTAAGCAGATATTGAAACTTTCCGGTGGTGTTGTGAGAGTGTTGCTGGAAGTACATCAGCGTGCGGTAATCAAGAAGATTAAGAAAACAGACGATTATTATGAGGTCGTAACCCGTTCGATAAGAGAGAAGAAGAGCTCATTTTCTGCAAATGAAACCAAGGCGCGTATCAAAATATTAAAAGATATGATAAAACGCTGTAATGAGCTGAATATGTTTCCGGATAACAGAATATATGAGACGTTGATTCGTATAGATAATTTGAAACAATTGGTTGATATTACTGCAGGCACAACGATTCTTGACCTTAAGCAGAAGCTTGAGATACTGAAAGAACCATGTGTGGATGAACGTGTAGATAAATTAATATCTTTTATTGATAATGAGATATCGGTTAACGAGATTCGAGTGGATTTGGGTACGAAGCTTCGTGATAACGTTAACCAGAATCAGAAGGAATATGTGCTTCGTGAGCAAATGAAGCTTATACATAAAGAACTCGGTGATGCAGATACGGAAGACGAAGGCAGACATTATCTTGAAAAACTTGATGAGATTCAACCGCCAAAAGAGGTTCGAGATAAACTTGAAAAAGAGATCAAAAGATTTTGCAATTTGTCTTATTCTTCATCAGAAAGTGCGGTGCTGAGGAATTATATCGAGACGCTTCTTGAATATCCTTGGAATGTGGAAAATATCGATAATACTGATCTTAACAGTATTATTGATAAGCTTGAAAAGGATCATTACGGACTTGATAAGATCAAAGAGAGAATTGTTGACTATATGGCTGTAAGGACATTAAGCGACAGAAAGGATTCGCCGATTCTGTGTCTGGTTGGTCCCCCGGGTACTGGTAAGACCTCGATTGCTCATTCTATAGCGGATGCTCTTCATAAGAAATACGCAAGAGTATCGCTTGGTGGTGTTCGTGATGAGGCGGAAATACGTGGACATAGGAAGACATATATCGGTGCAATGCCGGGACGTATTTGTACAGCAATTTCCAAGTCCGGAGTCAACAATCCGTTGATATTGCTTGATGAGATAGATAAGACCGGAAGTGACTACAAGGGTGATACTGCTTCGGCATTACTTGAGGTGCTTGATGGCGAACAGAATGTGGCATTTGTGGATCATTATTTTGAAGTGCCGGTTGATTTGTCACACGTGCTTTTTATTGCGACAGCTAATGATGTTTCCGATATTCCGGCTCCACTTCGTGACCGTATGGAGATAATAGAGGTTAACAGTTATACCGAGAACGAAAAGTTCCATATAGCCAAGCTTTATCTTATTCCAAAGCAGCTTGCAAAGAATGGTCTTAAGAAATCACAGTTCAAAATAACTGACGATGCTATACATATGCTTATTCGTCATTACACTAAAGAAGCCGGCGTTCGTCAGTTAGAAAGACTTATTGGTAGATTGATGCAGAAAACAGCACGTGGTTTACTTACGGGCGAGTTTAAGTCGTTAAATGTTACCGCCAAAAAGCTGCCTGACCTGCTTGGCGTTTGGAAGTATCGCGTTGATGATTCAGACCTTAATTCTAAGGTTGGTATTGTAACAGGGCTTGCGTGGACAAAAGTTGGTGGAGATACTTTGCAGGTTGAAGTTAATCTTCTTGATGGTAAGGGTGAACTCACTCTTACTGGAAATCTGGGAGATGTTATGAAAGAATCAGCCAAGATTGCGCTGTCTTGTGTAAGGACATTACCTGAAATCAAGAAACTTCCTGATGAATATTTTGAAAAACACATAGTGCATGTTCATGTTCCTGAAGGAGCGACACCTAAAGATGGCCCGTCTGCAGGAATTACTATGGCGCTTGCAATGTACTCTGCGCTTCTTAACCGGGAAGTGGATGGTAAACTAGCAATGACTGGTGAGATCACGCTTAAAGGGAATGTGCTTCCTATAGGTGGACTTAAAGAGAAACTTCTTGCTGCTAAAAATGCGGGAATAACTAAGGTGCTTGTTCCTGCTGAAAATGAGAGAAATGTGAGCGAGATAGAAGATGAGATTAAGTCAGGACTTGATATTGTGTATGTAAGCAGATTTGAAGAAGTAATAGAACACGGTATTGTTAAGAGGACATTTGCACTTAAGAAAGGAAAATAAAACAATATGGTTATTAAGAGTGCACAGCTTGAAACGGTTTGCGGTATTACAAGTACGTTGCCGAAAAATGATAAGATTGAAATAGCTTTTGCGGGTAAGTCTAATGTAGGTAAGTCTTCTCTGATTAATGGTTTGCTTAACAGAAAAGCGCTCGCCAGAACGTCATCAACTCCGGGTAAAACCCAGACGATTAATTTTTACAACATTAATGAAGAGTTTTATTTTGTAGATCTTCCTGGATATGGATATGCCAAGGTGTCTGCAAAAGAACGTGAGAATTGGGGCAAAATGATAGAACGCTATCTTAATAATTCAGAGAAGCTTGTTCTTGTGTTTTTACTTGTGGATATTCGTCATGATCCTTCGGCAAATGATAAAATGATGTATGACTGGATTGTTGAAAGTGGTTTTCACCCGGTTATAATTGCCACAAAACTTGATAAGATTAAACGTTCGCAATATCAAAAGCAGATGAGTAATATTCGAAAGAAACTCGGTATGGATAGTGATGATGTAATGTTTGCATTTTCAGCACTTTCAAAACAGGGTAGAGATGAAATACTCGATTTCATTGAAGAGAATATTCAATAAAATATGGCAGGAGGTTAATCCTCCTGCCATATTTGTGTTATAAGGTATTGATATATCTCTTCGTTTTTCTCTTTCCACGAATCACATATATGGATTGCCTGCTCAATTGTAGGAACAGCAATCTTGATTTCAAGTAGTGTCTGTGTCTTTTCTTTGATACTGCATTGTGCTATGTATTCATTGCCTGACGGATAGTAGTCAGATGATATAGCTGATTCGTTGCGAAGTTCGATTTTCTGTTCCTTAAGATAATTAAGGATAGACATCTTAATCGAATCTGCAATCTTAAACTCAAATAATTCCACGGCTTCTTTGCCTTGTTCGGTTATTTCATAAAGAGTGTGATTGCGCTCTGTTTTTGGCTTGATAAAGTCTTTTTCAACCAACTCGTTAAGAGCAATCTGCAAGTCGAAAAATGCAGTAGAATTGTATTCTAATATGAATTGCGATATCTGTGATGTTGTTAGAGGAAAGTCAACTCTATCCAACATGTACAAAACCATTAATTTGTAAAGAACTAATCCCTCGTTTGTCATTATATACCTCTGAAAAACAACTACTTGATATGAGCTTTAACTGCTGCGCTTACTACATCTGAAACTCTTGGATCAAATGCTTCCGGCATAATGAAGTCTTCATTGAGTTCTTCGTCGGATACAAGACCTGCAAGAGCAATTGCAGCTGCAAGCTTCATTTCCTCTGTGATAATAGAAGCGCGACCTTCTAATGCGCCTTTGAATATTCCAGGGAATGCAACAACATTGTTAACCTGGTTAGGGAAGTCTGAACGTCCTGTACCAACTATTCTTGCACCTGCAGCTTTTGCCTCATCAGGCATAATCTCAGGTACGGGATTAGCAAGAGCGAAAAGAATAGGGTCTGTGTTCATTGAACGAACCATATCCTGTGTTACGATATTTGGAGCTGAAACACCGATAAAGATATCGGCACCAACCATTGCTTCCGCAAGTCCACCTGTTTTATTCTCGAGGTTTGTAACCTTTGTCATTTCTTTCTGCATCCAGTTGAGCTTATCTGCATCTTTGTGGATGATTCCCTTGCTGTTAAGCATTGTAATGTATTTGAATCCGTAAGAGAGTAAAAGCTTGGTAATAGCAACACCGGCAGAACCTGCACCATTTACAACAATTCTGCATTCTTCTTTCTTCTTGCCTGTAATTCTTAATGCGTTGATAATGCCGGCAAGAACTACGATAGCTGTTCCGTGCTGGTCATCATGGAAAATAGGAATATCAAGGGCGTCATTTAATCTCTGCTCAATCTCGAAACATCTTGGAGCGGAAATATCCTCGAGGTTGATTCCACCAAATGCAGGAGCAATACGAATAACTGTATCTACAATCTCATCTGTATCCTGTGTATCAAGACAAATAGGAACAGCGTTAACATTACCGAATGATTTGAAAAGAACAGCTTTTCCCTCCATAACCGGCATAGCAGCGGCAGCACCGATATTACCAAGTCCTAAAACAGCACTTCCGTCTGAAACAACAGCGATTGTGTTGCCTTTCTGTGTATATTTGTACACGTCTTCAGGATTGTCTGCTATCTTTCTACATGGTTCAGCAACACCCGGAGTGTATGCAAGGGATAAGTCTTCTCTTGTTTCAACACTACACTTTGGAACTGTGTCCATCTTACCTGCCCATTCTTCATGCAACTTAAGTGATTTCTCGTAAACGTCCATTGTATATACCTCTTTTCGTAAAAATTACACTATAAAAAACCATTGCTCATTTTACCACGTCGTGTGTGCGTTCGCAAGATGGAAAATTGCTGTTTAATGCACTTTTATCCCTAACAAACGCGTATAGATTATCAGATGTATGAATATCCTGTGTCTAATTAACTGTTATATACATTTTCAAAACGGACGCATAACAAATTGTCGATATATTACATTCTGTGTGACGAGACATACGGACATAAGAGTTTCTAGTTATCTCGGTGACATTATGATATTGTACGCGGCACTGTTCCAATTCGACATCCTGTCTCAATGGAACATGCCGAACA
>JAILRO010000031.1 GCA_024698145.1 Lachnospiraceae bacterium | reverse complement strand
AAAGCTCACTATAGTTCCTGAAGTCATTTCTTTCAGCAATCTGATAACAAGATTTACTCCGATAAATCCCGGACTTCCGGTGACAAGCACAGTTTTGCCATTCAATTGTCTGCCTTCCCGGATTTATATAATTCAAATCGTGTCTACTTGCTTGACTATATTCCACAAGTATACAAATAAAATCAAACAATGCAAAATATATCCCTGTTTCTTATTTATCTCACGCAAGCCAAAAACAAATTATATAAACAATCAACACTCTTACTATACGTCCCATAATTATATACTCTGATTTTAGCAACTTACATCCAATAACTGTGCTTTCCCATGGAGTTTCAACGCTATACTTTCTGCCGGGATAAAAATACAATCCCCCTTAAAGAAATTTAGCATAAACCCATCTCCAAACAATACTCCACATCCTTCAGTGCAAAGAAATGAATGAAAGCTATTTGAATCCGTTTTAAAATCCGTTAAATCTCTATGTATTTCTGTATTAAGAATTAGGCGTTCAACCTGAAAATACTTACATCTTGTAAGAAGTTCACTTGCACATCCATTCTTATACCTAAGAACTCTCATTGGTTGCCGAGGTTCTGTCGAAGATGAGAGATTAGCAACTTCCAACGCTTTATCGATATGCAAATCACGTTTTTTACCATTCTTATCTACTCTGTCATAATCATACATACGATAAGTAAGATTTGAGCTTTCTTGAATCTCCGCAACCATTACACCCGCGCCGATAGCATGTACCATACCAGCCTCAATATAGAATAAATCATCCTTTTCTACCGGTACATGATTCAGGAATCTTCCAATTGAACCGTTTTCAATTTCCTGCTTTACTCTGTCCTTCTCCATATTCTGATTAAACCCATAAACAAGAGTAGCATCTGGTTTTGACGCAAGAACATACCACATCTCTGTTTTTCCCAATGAACCATTCTCATGTGCATGAGCATAATCATCATCTGGATGGACTTGAACAGATAAGTCTTTCTTTGCATCAATAAGTTTTATTAATATTGGTAATTCCGGTTTTCCATCCGTAAGTTGTAATGGATGTGTTCCCAACCAGTTAGGATGCCTTGATAACACCTCTCTCAAGCTCTGCCCTTTGTACCTGCCATTAGCTATATACGAGACGCCATCAGGATGTGTAGAACATTCCCAAGTCTCAGCCAACGGAGATACATCTATATTCTTACCAAAATCATCATTCAATCTATTTCCGCCCCATAAATAATCCTTTGCAGCCGGTTTTAACAATATAGGAATTCTTCCTGACATAAACTTCCCTCATAAAACATAAACTAATCTTTAATCTAATTCGTACTTATGTTTATCTGTAACACTTATATCCTTACCAAGTTGTACCTCAATAAGTTGTAATTCAGTCTCCGCAATAATAGTGTGCTTGCATCCGGCCGCCATAGTAATCACATCGCCCGCTTGTACCAACTGTTCCATACCATCAACAATAGTTTTTCCTTTACCACTAATGATTGTCCAAACCTCATCACGTCTATCATGACTATGATAATTCATCCTATGTCCCGGATTAAGCGTAACCTTAATGGTCATACTTTCATCTTCAATATCGATTACTCTGTACTCCCCCCAACTCTTCTCGGCAAACATAACTTCCTGATCTAAATTATCAACAAAAGGCTTTATATATGAACTCTGTTCCTTATCAGATACTAGAATCCCCTCAGGAGATGCTGAAATCACTATATTTTTAAGCCCCATAGCAAGAATAGGAACATCCAGTTCATTTACAATATGTACATTTGAACAATTCTCATTAAATAACGCCTTACCTACAGAAGCTTCTTCCATCGCTTCTGTAAGAGTATTCCATGTACCTAAGTCTTTCCACTCTCCATGAAATCTCATAACCGCTATATCTTTCTCATGTTCAACAACCGCATAATCAAAAGAGATTTTGGTTAAAGTATCATATTTTGAAAAGAGATCTGCATAATCAGTAAAATCAAT
>JAILRO010000034.1 GCA_024698145.1 Lachnospiraceae bacterium | reverse complement strand
ACGCTGTTTCTTCATGTATGAAAGTGCATCAAAGCAGCCAACACGTAACGTTCGCGACGATGCGAGCCGTTCACAGCGAGTCGCGTGCCGCCCTCTATGTTGTACATGCGAAACTTGGAAAAAGTATATTATGCGTCTCGTATGATTACAGCTTCCATAAGCAGGTGCTCATAAAACGCCGGCACTTAGCGAGTACAAGGTACGAGCTTAGTACCGTTGCGTTCTTATACGCAGCGAAAGCGGCCTGCGTTGGAACTGCAATCATAAGAGACGCCTTAAAACAATTAGAAGTTTCGCTCGTATAACTTAACTAAACAGCAATATAGGAATACTTGCGGGTTGAGGCGCATATATGAAAGATAAGAAGCTTCGGACATTTATATATGAAGAAACCTATCTTGTATGCAATTATAATAACTACTCTTTTGTTTGTTCCTCTCCTGGTTGAGAATATTTCTACAGGCGTGTTTTCTGCAAAAAGAAAAACCGCAACCGTTATAATTGACGTTGGGCACGGCGGTAATGATCCCGGTAAAGTTAGCATTGATGGTGTGGAGGAAAAAAACGTCAATCTCGAAATCGCAAAATATCTAAAGGAGAATCTTAAGGCACAGGACTTTTACGTGTATATGACAAGAGATGAAGACTGCGGATTATATGACCTTGACGCTTCCAACAAAAAAAGATCCGATCTTAACAATCGAATCCGCTTTATCAAAGAAAAAAATGCCGACCTAGTAATCAGCATTCATCAAAACAGTTATCCGGACTCTGCTCAACACGGTGCGCAGACTTTTTATTTTAAGGGGCGCAACGACGATAAACTTCTTGCAGAATGCGTTCAATCTTCCCTGCTTTCCATAGACTCATCCAACCAACGCTCGGCAAAAGACAATGACAATTACTATCTTCTAAAGAACTGTCCCTCACCAGCAGTCATTGTCGAATGCGGTTTCCTGTCTAACCCCGAAGAAACAGCAAAACTTACCGATATCAACTACCAAAAACAATTAGCATATGCGATATCCATCGGAGCGTGTCGATACTTATCTTCCAAACGTTAATCAACCCTCTGCTTCCTACATAACCATATCATCTATCAACCCATCCGAATGCAAACGTATCTCTTTGTTGAGTTCACGAACTTCCTCAATAGATTGACATTTATCTGTTGCAGTAGTAATTAACCACGTAATAAATTGAAGTTGTTTATTTGTCAATTCCTCAACCATACCTTTCCCTCCTTGTCAATGACATACCTTGATTGTATCACTTAAAAGCAGTGTCAGACAAGCAGTTATTTCTTCTATATTACATAGGAAATCCTCATTGCCGTGACGATATGTTGCGCGTTAATGTTCTGATTCGAACAAAGAAAATATAGGATAACGTCACAAAGTTACAATTAGAAATTATCATCACGGCAATATCGGATCCTTTTCACATAATGCCCCAACTACATTTTTCTATATTTTATCAATTCATAGTATTGACATTATTATCCTTGAAACAAAATTACTGTTGTTGGAATTAGTCTCATCTTTCTCTTATTATATTTTTAATAATTTGTTTTTATATTCCTCCTTTATCTGTTTCTCGGTCATTTCCTTCACGGTGCATATTTATATTTTTTGATTGAGTGTATAACATCGAACATGTTGACCGGATGCCACGTTCTAAAGTTTCGAAACCCTTAATGCGACTATACATCCGGAAATTATGAACATCAATGTATTTTTTTGGAAAAATTTCAAAAAATTTCGGAAAGTTTGTACATTTACTGGCTAATTTTGTAAAAAAGTACAAAATTATGTATTTTTTATGAAGTTCTTTACATCTGAAAAAAATATGGTAATATATATATATTAATTTTTTGCATGCACACCCATTTTTAACTAATCATTTTTTATCAATAACTCGATATACTAATAAGTAAGAATGTGCTTTTGCATTTAATATAGAAGGAGATGATTCTATGAAACTTGAACGCTTAAGCGAGAATCAGATTCGCTGCACTCTTAACAAGGCAGATTTGGCAGACAGAGAATTAATGTTAAATGAATTAGCATACGGTACAGACAAGGCAAAAGAGCTGTTCCGTGAAATGATGGAGCAGGCATCTGAAGAGCTTGGATTTGAAGCTAATGACATTCCATTAATGATAGAGGCTATTCCGGTTTCTCCGGATTGTTTGATTTTGATAATCACCAAAGTCGAGGATCCTGAAGAGTTGGATACGCGATTCTCAAGATTTTCAAAATATACAGATATAGAAATTGACGACGCTGAGGACGATTCCGATGAGAACGAAGATTCTTCGGATGATAACATTTCTCTTATCGAATCAACCGGTTCTTTGCTGGATGCACTCTCTAATATCGTAGAGAACATCGAGCAAGCCAAGAAACAAAGCGAATCCGGCAGCAACGCAGGTTTCGTTCCGCTTTCAGCTTCACTTCGAGAGAACGCAAACAAGAAAGCCGCAAAAGAGAAGGCTTCCGCCAAGAAGAAGGAAACTCCGACTGCTTCATATCGTATATTCGCATTCCAGAATATCAATGATATCAGCAAAGCAGCAAGCATGGTTTCATCCATTTATCAGGGTGAGAACACATTATACAAGAGTCCTATCGACAACTTATATTACCTTATACTTCACAACCAATCGGGAGACGTCGGTAATTATCAGCGTACATGTAATCTCCTTAGCGAGTACGGAACTAAGGTAAAAGGTAATTATGCAATGCCTTACTACTTCAAAGAGCATTTCACGTTGATTATCAAAAAAGATGCAATTCAGACTCTTGCAAGCATTTAACAAAACAACATTTATCATTATGAGGGGCGATTACAATCGTCCCTTTTATTTGTCTTTTACTATTAATTGTGTTAAAATGTTATAAGTATTTTTTGACTTATAAGGAGTTTTTCATGAAGAAAGTATCAACTCTTTTTTTGGCTGTACTGCTGGTCTTTTCGTTCTCTTTTGTCAGTCATGGCACTGAACCCACAACGGAGCAGGAAACCACGGAGCATCCGGAAACAACAGAATACGTTGACAATCCCAATCACGAACCGGATATCGTTTCTGACGCTGCAATCGTAATGGATGCGTCAACAGGTCAGGTGCTTTATGAGAAGAACTCGGAAATGGGCAAGTACCCGGCCAGTATTACCAAGATAATCACGGTACTTATCGCCCTTGAACATGATGTGGATTTGGACCAGAAGGTCACCATGTCGGAGAATGCCATCTGGGGAATTGAACGTTCAAGTACCAATATCGGTCTTGATGTCGGAGAAGAAGTTACCGTCAGAGACCTTCTCTATGCAACAATGGTCAATTCAGCAAATGAATGTGCTTACGCCGTTGCAGAATTAGTTGCCGGCGACGTGGAATCATTTGCCAAACTCATGAATAAGAAAGCCAAAGAACTCGGCTGCAAACATACACATTTCGTTACACCTAACGGTCTTCACGATGATGATCACTATACGACCGCATATGATATGGCGCTTATCACGCAGGCTGCCATCAAAAATGACCAGTTTCGTGAAATAGCCGGCACCGTAAATTACACGATTCCTCCTACCAACTTAAAAGACGAGGAACGCCCTCTTTGGACCGGTACGAAAATGATTAATCCCGCAAGTCCTTATTATTACGAGGATTGTGAGGGTGGTAAGAACGGTTATACTACCGATGCCAACAACACTCTTGTTACCTTCGCCAAGAAGGACGGTCTTGAGTTGATATGCGTAGTACTTGATTGCGACGGTCTTAAGTATACTTACACCGACACCCGTGCGCTTTACAATTATTGTTATAATAATTTCATGTATTTCTATCCGATTTCGGACTTCTCCTTCCAGAAGGAACAGAATGAGAACTCGGAGAACAATCTGATTCTTGATAATTATTACAAGAGCCTTAACCATGAAATGATTGACTTGACGGTTGATACCAATTACCATATGCTTATTCACAAAACCGTTGATACAACCAAGATTGAAAAAGAAGTTGTGCTGTACGATTCCGTTACCGACAACAGTTTGGGAGAGATAGATTTCCTTTATGAAGGAGAAATTATCGGTAAAACACCTATTACAAGTACCACTCCTTCCCTTGAATCACAGATTTCAAAAAGCACACAACTGGAAGAAAAACTTCCGTTTTTTGAACGACACAAAAACTTCCGTATCGTTCTTATCGTAGTTGTTGTTTCATTAATAGTAATTGCAATATTGGTAACATTTATCAACTCACTTATACAAACAAAGAAAAGAAATGACCGACGCAGACGCTACACAGATTTTCGCAAAAACAATCGTCGAAGACGTCGTGATGACCATTTACATTTCTGATAAAAAGAGGACATAATATGCCAAATGATGAGAAAAACCCATTAAGCATCATAGAAGAAGCCAATTCAAAGACTCTTGAGTATTTTAATCAAACGTACCTTAAGGACCTTGAACTTGTGCAGAACTTAAAAACCGAACTGTTTGAATTGGAAGTGCAGATTGAAACTTTGGAAAAGACCAGAGACTTGTACACCTACCATTCCGACAATCGGCGCAATGTTTTCTCGCCAATCACCGATGCAGAGAACGTTTCCCTTAGCAGAGGCAAGCAATTGGCAATACAGATCAAAGATCTCGAAGATGCAAAAGAAAGACTTACGAGTCGTATCAAACAATTAGAACAGAATATTACCTTCTACAAAGAGCAGGTTGATATGCTTTCCAAAGCAAGCAAGTGTATTCACACCGTACTTCTCGGGAAAAAGGATAGCAGCTTAAGCAACCAGGAAGATGAAGATAGTGGCATCGAGTTTATTGAAGCAAGTGACAACGAAGAACGCGCTAACCACAACTTCAAAATGCTTCAGCTCGAGGACTATGAACGCCATGTATGCGCTTCCGTCTTAAACAGAGATGTTCGTGAGGAATTAATATCCGGCCTTAACAAACTTGATGTTTTAAAATGGCTTTTGCACTCTGACATAGGACGTGCAATGGTTACATTGAATGAATTACATGATTCTCAAGAAGACGTACTTAAGTCTTTGGACAAAGTACTGTTTCGCTTAAACTACAATATAGATACAAAACAACCAATATGGGATCAGGTTAACAAACTCATCGGTCATTACAAAAAAACTCATCCGGAATGTATGATTGATGCTTCCTGTGATTGCACCGAACACGAGCTTAATCTTCCACCGGTTATTTGCATAAGGCTGCTTGGCATGCTTCGCGAAGTGTTCAACAACATTTTCAAACATTCCAATGCCAACAAAGTTACTGCCAAGATTTTCATAAGCAGCAGACTCATTGATGTTTACATCAACGATAACGGTGTGGGTATTCCCGATGATTACCTTGACCGAGGCGCATGGTATTCGGGACTTCACAAATTACACGAAACCATTCACCAGTTAGACGGCAAACTTCAAATCGAAGGTGACCTTATATCAGGAACAAATGTAAGATTCTCGTTCCCGATTAAAAGATAAAGATTTTCAACATAAAGGAGTTATACAATGAAAGCAAAACTGATAGATATTATCGCCAAAGCAACAGAACTTGATAAAGATATGGTAGCCGGACTTCTCGAGATTCCCAAGAATCCGGAAATGGGTGACTACGCATTCCCTTGCTTCCAGCTCGCAAAAACACTTCACAAGGCTCCACCTCTTATAGCCAACGATGTTGCAGCACAGATCGGCGATGTTGATATTTTAGAAAAACTCGAGGTAAAAGGTGCTTACATCAACTTCTTCATCAAGAAGGAAATGTTCGTAAAAGCCATGCTTGAAACAGCTGATGTGGAAAACTTCGGTTCTTCAAACAAGGGTGAGGGCAAAACAATTTGTATCGACTACTCGTCTCCTAACGTTGCCAAGAACTTCCATGTTGGACACCTTCGTACAACTATAATCGGTAACTCACTTTATAAGATATATTCAAAGTTAGGCTACAAAGTAGAGCGTATCAATCATTTGGGCGACTGGGGAACTCAGTTTGGAAAACTCATCGTTGCATACAAAACATGGGGCAACAAGGAAGATGTTGAGCGCGACGGCGTTGCAGAGCTCATGCGTCTCTATGTTAAGTTCCACGAGGAGGCTGACAAAGACGATTCGTTAAATGATGATGCCCGTCACTGGTTTAGTGAAATGGAGCAGGGCAACGAAGAAGCTCTTGCTATCTGGCAGTGGTTTGTTGATATCAGTCTTAAAGAATATAAGGGAACTTATGAATTACTCGGAATGGACTTTGATCATTTCATGGGCGAAAGCTTCTACAGAGACAAAACCGGCGATGTTGTAGATCGTCTCGAAAATGCTGGACTTCTAAAAGAAAGTGAAGGTGCTAAAATTGTAGATCTTGAAGAATATAACATGGCTCCTTGTCTTATCATGAAAAAAGACGGAAGTACAATATATGCAACCCGTGATCTCGCAGCAATCCTTTACCGTAAGGGTCGTTGGAACTTTGAGAAATGTCTTTATGTAACAGGCCAGGAACAGAAACTTCATTTTGCACAGGTATTTAAAGTAATCGAGCTTCTTGGAAATGAGTGGGCAAAAGACAGTCTCGTTCATATTCCTTATGGTCTTGTAAGTCTTGAGGGTGCAAAGCTTTCAACAAGAAGCGGTAACATTATTTACGCAGAAGACATTCTCAAGGAAGCCATCGACAAAGTAAAAGAAATAATCGTTACAAAGAATCCTGATCTCGCCAACAAAGATGATGTTGCAAGAAATGTCGGTGTTGGTGCAATTATCTTTAATGATTTGTACAACCAGAGAATCAAAGACGTTTCTTTCAAGTGGGATAAGGTACTTAACTTTGATGGTGAAACCGGTCCTTATGTCCAATATACATATTGTAGATGTGCAAGTATCTTAAGAAATGCCAACTATGATTCAAATGCTAATATTAACTGCAGTCAAATTCTTGACGAACCCGCAATAGCATTGCTTAAAGACATCAACAGATTCCCGACTGTTGTTGAGGATGCAGCAGAAAGATATGAGCCTTCGGTTGTTGCAAGATTTGCAATGGATGTTGCTCAATCCTTCTCACGTTTCTACAACGCAGACAAAGTATTGGTTGATGATGAAGATATCAGAAATGCAAGACTTAAACTTGTTGCACTTACTGCAGATACTTTGAAAAACTCTCTTGCGCTTCTTGGCATCGACTGTCCGGAACAGATGTAATTATATATAAGGAAAAAGCGATGAGTACTTTCGTACTCATCGCTTTTTTATCTGTAAGAACCATTCTTTTTTTTCTTTTTGTTCTTCTCTTCATAGAGCATTGTATCCGCTATATCAAGTAATTTATACAAATCGACATCTTCACCACACGTAAACTCGCAATAACCTGTACTCATCTCAATAGGATACGGCTTATCTGCCAACGCATTATGGTTAGCGGTTATCACTTCAATTCTGTTCTTAATATCCGAACCCTTACCATCAACACCCATTATTGCAAGACATACAAACTCATCACCACCAAAACGACTTACCACATCTGAATTACGGAAAGTATCTCGAAGTATCTGTGCCGACTCCCTGATTGCAAAGTCACCATCGTCATGTCCGAACTTGTCATTTATCATTTTCAGATTATCCATATCCGAATATGTTATGATGGCATGCTTACCACGATTGCTCTTCTTCGTGATTATGCCATGTGCTTTATCCACAAAACCTCTACGATTAAGTACGCCTGTAAGTTCATCCGACTTGGATATCTCATCAAGAACAACGTTAGTCTCTTCGATTCTCTTTAAGTTATTCTCTAATTCCCTTTGAATATCCTTCTGCTTTTCAATAAGGATAAGTGACTTAAGCGCTGACGATAATTGAACACTTACCGGTGTAACACAATCGAAACTCTTGGTATCAACTTCACACAACATTACACCATACACTTCTTCAAAAGAGTAAAGCGGTGACAACACCATAGTTGCACGATGGTCCGGCATGTACTCCATGTCAAACATATCATTTACCTTAACTGATGCATCTGACATAGACAAAACTCCGACAACCCCGTCAACCTCATAAGCCTTAAGTCTAAGCTTCTGCGGTTGAACCCAATCATCACCTCTGTAATGTCTGACTATATCTCCGAACGAAAGCATATATGCACTTTTAAGTCCAAGTTTTCCAAACTGTGAAAACATAGAATAATATGCATTCTCTGTGTTGCTATCATATACAAATATATCATTGGTCATGTGGTTGACCATTTCAGAAATGTCCCGTATGTGCTGATGCTGCTTTTCTATCATCTGACTGTTATACATTGTAAACAATCTATACAACATTGCAAAGACTTCTGCCAACTGCACTCTGTATTCTGACTCAGATGAAAACTGATTCATCTGTCTCTTGAAAACCGAAAGCATGTTAAACACTTTCTCGGTTGTTGTATATAACAGAATCGGGTGTCCTGTTATCACCGAGAATTTTTCTTTTATCAACTTCATATCCTGACTAAGGCGATTATATTTGGCTGCATCAAAAAGCACGAAGAAAAATTCTTTAAAATCAGTTTCAATCTCGTCAAGTGCATTACCCAAACTATATTCACCAAACAGGTATTCAAATATTCCGGCAACCGGAAGCTTCTCCTTTTCAAATACAGGAATAAGATCCATCTCATCTTCGTACGAAGTTATATCAATGGCATCACAACCACATGATTCTCTGTTTACAAAAAATGTATCTATCTCGAAAGAATCTTGCTTTTTTGCAATAAACTCCTTCGACTTACTAACTGCCTGAAAAGCAAGTTTTGCTGCATTTGCATCCACCGTTGTAAGAGATGGCATAATATTTGAAGTAAAAGCTGCATTGTCAAAACCGGTAACAAGAATATCTTTTCCGATTCTTAACTTTCTTCTGTTGAATACATTATATCCACCAAGTGCCATAAGATCGTTAGCAAAAACTACTGCATCGAGATCTTCGTTCCTGTCAAGTAGGTCTTCAACTACATCTTCACATGCCGATTCAAAATTACCATATACAATCCTGTTCGGATCATAGGTTATTCCATTTTTCTCGAGGCACTCCTTATAAACACTCAGTCTCTCAATCGCATCGCCGTTAGTCATCGGACCTCCGACAAAACCAATCTTCTCTGCATTATGTTCTTTTATAAGATGGTTAATCGTCTTTTCCAAACCAACCTTATTATTGAAAATAACCGATGGGTATCCATCATATGATGTAAACAAAGTAACAATAGGAATCTTCGGCAGACTATTTAAAAACTCCATCTGTTTTTCATAATCTGTTCGACATCCAATATTACCTATCATAACAAAAAGAATATCTATGTTCTTTTTTGTTATAAATCTATGAATCATATTATACTGATATTCGAAGCGACTGTGTTCCTCCAGAAATTCTCTGTAATCAAGATACTTCATCGGAAAAATGTATAGATTTGCATCGATGCTCTTAGCACCAAGTTCCGCACCCGTACATGCCTGCTGCGTAAATCCGGTGTCAATATCATCAACCAACAATCCAACTTTAATGCGTCTGTCCATTGAATAAATCTCCTTTTGTATCACATAAATACAACTAAAACCTGTGCAATAGCATCGTCTTTAAGTATAACATACTCTTTTAAAAAAGTCATTCTTTTTTACTTGTTGCTATCAACCTGCTTATGGTGTAATATTAATCCATACTCATCTTTATAAGGAGGATTAAAATGCTACTTATTAAAAATGGACATGTCATCGATCCGAAATCAGGAAAAGACGGAGTGTTTGACATTCTTATCAAGGATAATCACATAATCAGAATCGATAATTTTATCATAGAAGCAGAGCTTTCCGATAAAGACAGAGCCGACTTGCAAGTCATCTATGCTGACAACATGATGGTTGCACCCGGACTTGTAGATGTACACTCTCACTTCCGTGATCCGGGATTCACTTACAAAGAAGATATATCAACCGGAGCAAAAGCTGCAGCAAAAGGCGGATATACAACTGTCGTTTTGATGGCAAACACCAAACCCGTTGTCGATAATCTCGAAACTCTTAAGTACGTAACTGACAAAGCAGCCGAAACCGACATACATGTTCTTACTTGTGCATCCATCACAAAAGGACTTAAAGGCGAAGAACTTACAGACATGGATACATTAAAAAAAGCCGGTGCTGTTGGATTTACTGATGATGGAATTCCTCTTATGAATGACGATATTGTCATCGGTGCAATGAAAAAAGCGGCAAGGTTAAATGTTCCATTAAGTTTCCACGAGGAAAATCCCGAACTTATTACCAACAACGGAATCAATCACGGAAAGGCATCTGAGTATTACAACATAGAAGGTTCCCCAAGGGCAGCCGAGATAGATTTGATTGCCAGAGATTTGGGATTCGCCGAAACATATAATGCAATAATAGATATCCAACATATAAGCACACGCGAAGGTGTTGAACTTATTCGAAGTAAAAAATCAGAACTTGCAGAAAAAGGTATGGACAATATCCATGGAGAGGCCACTCCTCATCACTTTTCTCTAACCGAAGATGCTGTGATTACAAACGGAACACTTGCAAAGATGAATCCACCACTCCGAACCGAGAAAGACAGACTTGCAATCATCGAAGGACTGAAAGATAACACTATCGATATAATAGCTACAGACCATGCACCTCATAGTGCCGAAGAAAAAGCAAAAGCAATAACAGATGCCCCAAGCGGAATCATCGGACTTGAAACTGCTCTTTCACTCGGCATAACAAACCTTGTCAAAGCAGGTCATCTTTCTTACTTACAACTTATTGAAAAAATGACAATCAATCCTGCCAAGATGTACAACTTAGATTGTGGTTATCTTGAAGAAGGTGGCCCGGCAGACATCGTAATCTTTAATGACAAATCATATACCGTTGGCAAGCCTGTTTCCAAATCTGAAAACTCTCCTTTTATAGGAAAGCAATTAGACGGAGAAGTTCTTTACACTATCTGTGACGGAAAGATTGTTTACAAAAAATAATCACTATACATCTCAATATGTTTCACGTGAAACATTATATCCATGTTTTCGACTTCGGATGTTTCACGTGAAACATTTTTTTGCAACAAAATAATCACAAATCTACACCTTGTATTTTTCAAAAATAAATTTACTACATGTCGTCTTTCGTAAATTTCTCAATTATGCTATAATTAGCAATGCGGCGTTGACCGCACTAATCGAAATATTAACAAAGGAAGCGTATTTTTATGGGAAGAATTATTGCTGTCGCTAACCAAAAAGGTGGCGTAGGAAAAACAACAACATCAATCAATCTTGCAGCATGTCTTGCAGAAAAAGGATTCAAAGTACTTGCTGTAGATATGGATCCTCAAGGACATCTGACTACCGGGTTCGGAATACAGAAGGACGAACTTGAATATACAATATATGATGTGATGTGTGAAAACTGCAATATCGGTGAGGCAATGTTAATCAATGTCATTCCCGATCTTAATATTCTCCCATCCAATCGTTACCTTGCCGGTGCAGAGGTTGAGTTCATAGGCGAACCCGATATGCAATTTATCCTCAAAAACCATTTGCAGAAAATACAGAAATTATTCGACTACATAATAATCGACTGTCCGCCAGCACTTGGTATGTTAACAATTAACTCAATGGCAGCGGCCAATACTGTTCTTGTTCCAATACAATGCGAGTTTTTTGCTTTGGACGGTTTGTCACAGTTGATTTATACTATCGAGTTAATTCAACAAAAAATAAATGAAGATTTGAAAATAGAGGGTGTTGTATTCACTATGTATGATTCCCGTACCAACCTATCACTACAGGTTGTCGAGAATGTTAAAATGAACCTTCACCAAAATGTCTATAAGACAATCATTCCAAGAAATGTTCGACTTGCCGAGGCACCGAGTCACGGCTTACCAATAATCAGTTACGATCCAAGAAGCGCCGGAGCCGAAAGCTATCGACTTCTTGCAGACGAAGTAATAACAAACATTTTTGTATAATGTTTCACGTGAAACATTTTTGAAACTTTAGGAGGAAGAATCATGGCAAAAAAAGGATTGGGCAACGGCCTTGATATGATGCTTGGTGTTAACACCGCAGAAAACAGAAAAAAGAATTCAGTTAAAACAGAAATCAAAGAAGTGGTTAAGGAAGTTCCCACTGAAATGAAACTGAAAATAAAGGATATCGAGATAAATAAAGATCAACCTCGTAAACAGTTTAATGAAGATGCTCTTCAGGAACTTGCAGATTCAATTACACAACATGGTGTCATCGAGCCACTTGTTGTTACAAAAAGAGATAAATATTATCTATTGGTTTCCGGTGAACGTAGATGGCGCGCCGCAATGAAAGCCGGACTTAAAGAAGTTCCTGTTGTAATTAAAGATTATACAGACCAGCAGGTTTTGGAAATCGGACTTATCGAGAACATCCAGCGCGAAGACTTAAATCCTATCGAAGAAGCCCAGGCTTATCAGAAGCTTATCAATGAGTTTAACTTAAAGCAGGATGATGTTGCTGAAAGAGTTAACAAAAGTCGTACTGCTATAACAAACACTATCCGTTTATTGAAACTGTGCGAACAGGTTCAGGAAATGGTAATCGACGAGAAACTTTCCAACGGACATGCACGTGCACTTCTCGGTATCGAAGATTCTAATCTCCAGTACGAAACAGCATGCCGAGTATTTGACGAAAGACTCTCCGTTCGTGAAACAGAAAAGCTTGTTAAGAAGATTGTAAATGAAGCTGCCAATCCAAAATCAGACAAGGAACTTGCATCAACTACCGAGGACCTCTCATTCCTTTACAAAGAATTAGAGGAAAACTTCAAATATAAACTTGGTGCAAAGACTACTGTTAAAGCAAAGAACAATGAAAAAGGAAAGATTGAAATAGAGTATTTTTCTAAAGAAGAATTAGAGCACATCATGGAATTAATTTATTCTATTCAGTCATAAATAAAGTTATTTATACAAAGGAGTTAATCTAATGGGATCAGGAATATTTCAGACCATTGGTATCGGAACTGATTTAATTGTAATAGTATTAATTGCTTTGGTTCTGATTCAATTTGTATTGATATTTACAATTTATTCAAAGTACAGAAGAATGAATCGACGACTCAACCATTTCACGGAAGGCAATGACGGTGCAAATCTTGAGGAAGTTATAATCAAAAGATTTTCCGAGATACGTCAGGTAGTCAAAAACGAAAAAAACCAGAATCGTGACATCAAGCAAATCAACGATAAGTTCCTTACTACATTTTGTAAAATAGGACTTGTCAAATATGATGCGTTCAAAGAGATGTCCGGAAAACTCAGTTTTTCACTCGCGCTTCTTACAGAAAACCATGATGGAATTATCATCACTTCAATGCATAGTAGAGAAGGCTGCTTCACATACTGTAAGGAAGTAACCAACGAGGAGTCATATTACATATTATCAGAAGAAGAGCGTCTCGCTCTTAACGTAGCAATCGGTACCGAAGGTGCCAACGAAGCTGCAAAGAAAAGAGAGGAAAAAAAGCCCGAAATAAGTTATTGATACAGGAGCCCATATATGCATAGTTATTACAGAGCTATCGGATTTTCAAAACTTAAAAATAAAATCGAGCAAAACGTATTGATCAACACAGCTATAAAAGAGGCTGCAGATAAACGTGAAATAGATGTTGGCGCAGATACCAAAATTATACAGTACAACTATCAAATCGGTAATGGGTTTGGTGTTGCTGTAATCGCCGAAGCCGACTCTAAAGGAACTATAATTGTTGACAATGCGTTTCCTTATTGTGTGGGCACGTCAATAACCTACCAACCTGATATACAAATAGAAGGACATACTGATACCGAGTCATATTCCGCTGTTTCCGATGATTACAACCTCGGAATAACATTGATTTATAAGTTACAAAATGTTACCGATTATGTTAGAAGTATATGGCTTAATGATTATTACAAAAATCCCAAGAAAGTTAAGCTTGGTGCACTCTCTCTTTCGGGAAGAATCTTATACGGTGTTCATCTAGATCATGTTGCACTTCCTTACGAAAAGCAACCTATCAGTAACAAGGAAAGAAAACGACTTATTGCAAAAGCGCGTTCCGGAGATATGGACGCATTAGAGGATCTCACTCTTGATGATATGGACACATACTCTCTTATGACAAAGAGAATCAAAGACGAAGATTTGCTTACCGTAGTAGAAACATACTTCATTCCTTACGGAATAGACAATGAACATTACTCCATTATGGGAATAATTAAAAAAATAGAAGAAATAACTAATGAATTTTCTGAAGAAATGGTGTATAATCTAACTGTACTATGCAATGATGTCTATATTAATGTAGTGATTAATTCACTTGATCTTGAAGGCATCCCTCAAATTGGCAGGAGATTCAAAGGAATTATCTGGCTTCAGGGGCAGGTTCAGTTTTCATAGGCAGCATAATTTTTGTACCCGTAGTTAAATGGATATAACAAGTCTCTCCTAAAGATTAGTTGTGGGTTCGATTCCCGCCGGGTGCATTTTCCATATATTAATATGATTGGGGGTATTACAATGAGAACCAGGAAATCAAATCTTACATTCAGCGCTGTTGGTTTTGTTGCTTCTATTCTTATAATGCTTTACCTTATATTGAACGCACCGCAAATGATTCAGCTTATTATAGTTTTCGGAGTCATTGCTCTTGCAGACACATACTTCTTGGTGGACAGCATAGTAAAATTGATAGATGAACTTTCCGCAGCATCAATGGACAAACAGACAGAGCTTGTCAAAGTTGAGAAAGGAATCTACTCAGTAGCAAAAAGAGAAGAAGCCAGCAACAAGAAACAGAACGAAGCTTTGGTTGCAGAACTTATGCAGTTAAAAGAAGAGAACCAAAGATTAAATGCAGAGCTTATTGAGCAGCAGAAATTATGTACAAAGATTCTCATCAAGAAATCAACAGAGAACAATAACAAAATGCTTAACAGCTCAGACCGCATTTCCAAGCTTCTTGTTCAGTTAAATGGCAATTCCGCAAGTACATCCAAGGAAACAATGGAGATACTTGAAGAAATCAACAAAACGTTAGATACTTACTACAATGACAGCAATGACAATGTAAGAAGAATGAGAGCTAACTAATTTGAGGAGTAATATGAACTACATTGTTTTAGACCTTGAATGGAATCAAGGTAAGAAAGACATAACAAGTGACAAGAATCTTCCATTTGAGGTAATCGAAATCGGTGCCACGAAACTTGATAACAACTTCAATATTGTTGACCAATACGGAAGTATTGTCAAACCAAGACTCTACCGGAAGATACATCCGGCTATAAGAGATTTGCTCAACTATGATGAATCTGTTCTCAAAAAGGGCAGACCATTTGATGTGGTATTCCGTGAGTTTCGTAAATGGTGCGGCGAAGACTACATTTTCTGTACATGGGGTCAGTTAGACCTTTTCCATCTTCAGCAGAACATGGATTATTATTATTTTGACAGACTGCCTTCCCCATTGAAATACTACAACTTACAGGAAATATACGCCAAGACCAAATTAGGTGATTCAACCAAAACACCTAGTCTTGAGAAGGCTGTAGAAACAATGAAGATTCCAATTGACGGTCCTTTTCACAGTGCCAAGAACGATGCATTTTACACCGCCAAGGTTTTTCAGAAGTTAAGTCACAGAAGACTGTCTGATATGTATAGTGTGGATTGTTATCAATATCCGACTTGCGAGGAAGAAGAGATAACTATAAGACATACCAATTCCATTGAATACATAAGCAGTACTTTCCCTGATAAGAAAACCGCAATGAAGGATAGTCGCATAACTTCCATGAGATGTTACCGATGTAATCGTAACCTCAAAATGAAAATCCATTGGTTCTCCAATAATTCCACTCAACTGTGTGTAGGAAAATGTTGGAATCACGGACTTCAATGTGGAAAAATACGTTTTAAAAATGCCAAATCAGATGAATGTTTTGTTATCAAAACCATCGAGAAAATCGGCAAACGTGACTACGAGAAAATCAAGAAAAGACAGAAAGATATTCAACTTAAAAGACTGGAGAAAAGACATCAGAAACAGGCAGAAGAACATGCCTCATAATCCAATATTCGTATAATAAAAAACCACTCATAAGAGTGGTTTTTTATTGTTATAAAGGATTCCTTGTTGCCGTTCCGGCTTTCCTTGGATATACCTTTGGTGTGTTCTTCTCCTTATTGATAATAACAAACGATCTTTGTATATCCGAGCCCGGCAAATCAACTTTTTTAACCGCAGTTAATTTTCCTCCAAGTGTTGTTATAGCTTTACCGGCATTGTTAAGTTCCTCTTCTATTTCCGAAGATTTATACGATATAAACATACCACCGGTTTTAACAAACGGTAGGCAATACTCACTTAACGTTGAAAGATTGGCAACCGCACGACTTACACATATATCATAACTTTCACGATGTGATTTGTTTCTTGCCATCTCTTCAGCTCTTCCATGTATCGCTTCAATTCCGGTAAGTCCCAGCTTATCAATAACCTCTTGCAAAAACTTGACTCTTTTATTAAGAGAATCCATAAGCACTACGTCAATATCCGGAAATGTAATTTTAAGCGGAAGTCCCGGAAAACCTGCACCGGTTCCAAGGTCAAGAATCTTAACACCTTTGCAGTCCATAAGTTCTTGATACGGCTTAACTAAAAGTATGCTATCCAGGAAATGTTTAACAATGACATCATCCTTTTCGGTTATGGCCGTTAAGTTCATAACTTTATTGGTCTCAATTAACATTTCATAATAAGTCAAGAACTTACTAAGTTGCTCATCCGATAATTCAATTCCGATTTCCTTTGCGTATTCTCTTAACTTTTCCATGTTGCTACTCCTATCATATACTACACGTCACCTTATATCATTACAAATCACGGCAGTATATAAGTCATGAATTCAAGTAAATAAGTAATACCGAGATATCCGCCGGTGATACTCCAGATATACGTGATGCCTGACCAATATTCTCCGGTCTGATATCATTTAACTTCTGTCTTGCTTCCTTACGAAGATTGCTGACATCATTATAATCAAGACTTGCAGGTATTTTCTTATCCTCTAACTTCTTGAAGTGCTCTACCTGAGATTGTTGTCTCTTAATGTAACCATCGTATTTTATTTCTATATTAATCTGATTAATAACGTCTTCAGAAATATTCTCGGCATAAAGAGGTTCCGTCTTAACCGACTCTCTGTCAGCATCTATCTCTTCTATGCTTTCGTAATCAAGCTCCGGGCGTCTGATAATATCAGCAAGTGAAACCGCAGTCTTTAAGGTTGTACTGTCATGTGCTTCAAGAAAAGCCTGCACTTTCTTGTTACCTCCAACCATCGTCTCGGAAAGTCTTGAAACCTCGCTGTTAATAAGTTCTCTCTTCTTGCAAAATGCATCATATCTCTCATCAGGTATCAAACCAATATCATGTCCGATATCTGTAAGACGAAGGTCCGCGTTATCCTGTCTTAAAAGCAAACGGTACTCTGCACGCGAAGTCATCATACGATACGGCTCCTTTGTCTCTTTTGTAACAAGATCATCAATAAGAACTCCAATATACGCCTGCGATCTATCAAGAACCACTTCGTCTTTTCCCTGAAGTTTTCTAGCGGCATTAATTCCTGCCATGAGTCCTTGTGCTCCGGCCTCCTCATAACCTGAACTTCCGTTCATCTGACCTGCACTGTACAAACCGTCTATATCCTTAAACTCCAAAGAATGTTTTAACATCAAAGCATTGATACAATCATACTCTATCGCATACGCGTTCCTTACAATATTAGCATTCTCAAGTCCGGGAACACTTCGATACATTGCATATTGAACGTCTTCAGGAAGTGATGAACTCATTCCACCGATATACATTTCGTTAGTGAACTCACCCTCCGGCTCGATAAATACCTGATGTCTGTTCTTGTCCGCAAACTTCATAACCTTGTCTTCAATCGACGGACAATATCTAGGCCCCGTACCTTCTATCGCACCCGAAAAAAGAGGCGAACGGTCAATATTATTTCTTATAATTTCATGCGTAGTTTCATTAGTATATGTAAGCCAGCAACTAATCTGCTCTCTGGCGATATCTTCTGCCCTGTTGGTAAATGAAAACGGGGTAATCTTCTCATCGCCAAACTGCTCTTCCATCTTGGAAAAATCAATACTTCTCTTATCAATTCTTGCCGGTGTTCCGGTCTTAAAACGTCTTACCGGTATGCCACTTTTTTCAAGAGAATCGGAAAGAAATGTTGCCGCAGAAAGACCATTTGGCCCTGTGTGATTAACCACATCACCATATATGCATCGTGCATTAAGATACACTCCTGTACATATAACAACCGCCTTGGCATGGTACGTAGCACCCGACTTGGTACGCACTCCGCATACTCTTTTGCGAGATACATTATCACCATTACTGCCGGAAGCAACTTCTTCTGTTAGAATCTCCGAAACCTCTGCCTGTCTAAGAGTTAAATGATCCGTATTCTGCATAGTGATTCGCATCTGTTTGGTATATTCCACCTTATCAGCCTGCGCACGAAGTGAATGAACAGCAGGTCCCTTTGAGCGATTAAGCATCTTGGACTGAATATAGGTTTTATCAATATTCTTACCCATCTCTCCGCCTAATGCATCAATCTCTCTTACCAAGTGTCCCTTTGAAGACCCTCCAATATTAGGATTACATGGCATCATAGCAACGCTGTCCATGCTTACGGTAAATATAATTGTCTCAATTCCCATTCTTGCAAGTGCAAGAGCCGCTTCGCAACCTGCATGTCCGGCACCGATTACAACGGCATCATAAGTTTCTTCTAAATTATTCATTATCCGATTCCTCTTAAAATGCTTTAAACTAAAGCAGAGTATAACATAATTTCAAAAAAATTGCACAATTTTTGAAAAACTTTGAGTAAAATCCCAAAAAAATGCAATTATCGTTACGTTTATGTATTTGCTATGAATGGAGTTAAGCAGAAAGTTAAAGTAACAGTTACAAAATAATTTATCTTATATCCTATCCTTTTTTATAACGGGTATATACCCGAAAACTCCGGTATCAGAAATGGTACCGGAGTTTTGAAATTTAATTGAAGTTTTATAAAAAACTGATATAATTTATGTTACGAGTGAGTATATGATTGCACTGATAACATTTAATATATGCCAATCGATATGAGGAATATTTTTGACATGAGTAATAATACCGACGGACAATTATATATTCGATACGTAAATGATAACGACGAAAATGCATTTCGCATATTATTTGAAAAATATAGAGACAGTCTCTTTTTATTTCTTAACAAAATCGTATTTAATGAAGATGATGCGGAAGAACTTATGATGGATACTTTCGCTATCCTCTCCTCCGGCACAGCAAAATACAAAGAAAAAAAGAATGTAAGTTTCAAAACCTGGCTTTATGCTATTGCAAAAAATCAGGCCAGGATGTTTTTGCGAAAAAACAAAGCAACATTTAGCGAAATAGATGAAGACAATATTACACTAAATGAATCCGAATCAACACCGGAGTCATCCATTCTTGAGGATGAAAGAAACTCCAAACTCTACATAGCGCTTAATAATCTGGACAACGATTCCAGACAGGTGCTCTACCTAACATACTTCGAAGACATGACATCAGGGGAAATCAGCCACGTAATGAAGAAAAATATTAAACAGATATATAACCTCACATCAAGAGGCAAAATTGCTCTTAAAAAAGAGCTTGAAGGGATGGGTTACACATGGGATATATAATAATTGGCATACTGGCATTTTTACTTGGAATATCTGTAACACAGCTTTGCCTCCACATTAAGAAAACAAAGCAATCGGAGAAAGAATCATGAATTCATTTCTAGTTCAGGATATCGTAATTACAACAATTCAAGTATTAATAATCATACCTATTATTGCAGCTTCGACCAAATTAATGCAGGGAGGACGTAACGGTCTTCTTCCTGTCTTTTTCACGTTTGGAATGTTTTGTTATATTTTGGATGATTTATATTATATCGTTTTCTGTTTGCTAAGACCTGATGAAAGACTACCTATTGCGGCAGATGAGATTGCGGGATGCGCAACATTACTGCTATTTTCATCCCTACTTGAAGTATTAAACAATAAGAAAAAACGCTTTTCTCCAATGGCTTTTATCTTTTCCGTTTTATTTATCGGTGCTAATATTGCTTTGTGGATAGCGTGGTCAGGAGAATGGGTACAAGACATACTTTTTGGTTTGCCTTATATTTATTTCCTTTATTTGTTAATGAAAGGACTACTCGAAACAAAATCCATGAAAAAGATTGAGATTGCAATAATTATACCTCTTTGCTTTATTATTTCAGGTATTGAATTTGCCTTACTTAACATGGATGGAACAGCTTATGATATTACTGATTTAATCGCGTATTTTTTAATGTTTTCGATAGCAATATGGCTTATCATTAAATGTATCCAATCGTTATACAATGAACAAGGTAATTATATATATCTTACTTTTACATTGTTTTTGTGTACACTTCTTATATTATATGCAAGCGAAGATTTTTATTACAGCATCGCATTGGACTTAAATACACTTTCACTACTAATTATGTATATTGCTTTTAAAAAGGAGTTAGCAAAAGATGATATACGCTGAGAACATTTTAATATGTATTGCAGTACCTCTAGTAATTTCATTATTTTTTATCAAAGACAAAGCAAGACACTTTGTAATGGCATTTGTTGTCGGAATGGTAGTCTGTCTTATGTCAGCCTATATTAGCGGATTTATTAAGACCGCTTCCGGCATGAGTGTAAATGATACTTCAGTATTCATATCTCCTATTGTTGAAGAGCTTATGAAGTTTCTACCTGTTCTTTTTGCACTCCTTTTGTTTGAAGCGACTTCTGATGGATTGCTACTTGGAGCAACAGGAATCGGTGCCGGTTTTGCAACATTTGAAAACTGTTGTCATCTCTTATCAACCGGTGCAGAAAGCTTAACATTTATACTTATTCGCGGACTTGCCGTTGGTGTTATGCATTTGGTAAGTATGATAGCCTTAACAATGGGCTTTAACTTATTAAAACACTACAAAGCATTGTCCTTTTCCGGAATTGTCGGAGCACTGTCTCTATCCATGACATTCCATGGACTTTATAATCTTCTTGTATCAGGCACGGAAATATCGGCAAGTATCGGTTTTGTCATGCCTCTTTTTTGCTCTTTGTTACTTTATATTTTCTATAAAAGATATAAACTCTTTGCAGAATAGAGTTTATATCACATTTTCTGTCCATATAAAAAGTTTTTGAAATAAAATTCAAAAACTTTTATTTTTTTTTGAGTAAAAATAAATATAAATGCAATTAAGTATATAGAAGTATTATTTTATGAGATATTTCATAATGCTACAATGATTGGAGGTGGATAACATGAAGTACAATACTGACGATGCATTAAAAGAAATCAAATCACGCGGTAAGATTATCAAGAAAAAACACGAACAAAGAATTACACATATATTATCTTTTTCATCGTGCTTTGTAACATTTCTGCTTGTAGGAGCATTTGGAGTTTTTGCGAATGGTTCTATCAGCAATCCACAATCAGGATACGGATCATTTCTGTTGTACGCAGACATTGGAAGTTATGTACTGACAGCAGTTATAGCATTTATTCTCGGTGTCATCGTAACAGTAGCCATAAACCACTACAAAAAAAGAAATGGATCCAGTGATTCTATTAACAAAACATGAAATAATATTTCAATAAAAGAATGGAGGAAGAAACTATATGAGAAGAAACATGAAATGGACAAAACGCATTTCATCTGCAATGCTTTCAGCCGTTATGGTTGCTGGACTTTTTGCGGGGGCGGTACCTACCAAGAAAGCAGAAGCCGAAAGTAATGTCGGCAAAGCAATCTTTAACAGAATGATGGGGATTAATCAAACCCCTCCTAATGGTTTTGATGATGACAAAGACCCATACGGTAAAGGTGATGAAGACTTTTTGCTTATTGAGCAGAACGAACTTTTTTCATTCAAAACATACGGAACAGACAGATCCATCCAATCTATTGACAGAATAGGTTATGATCACGGAGATGTTAAGGGAGATATTGACGGTTCAATTACACCGCTTAAGCAGTATAAAGGTACTCCTGCAAGTTACAACAGTTATATTGCCAATACTCCGGCAGCAGGCTATTCTTTTGTACAGGTAACAAGTTTTGATCCTAACAACACAAAAAGAAAAGACCATGTTGCTATTCTTGGCGTTAAAGAAGACGGAACAATTGGAGTGACCGTCATGAATAAACAAGGCGGATATTCCAGTGTAGAATTGGGAAAAGCTGAATGGTTGGAAGATGACATAGCCGGAAATGATGATATGTGGGACTTCAATTCAATGAATTTTCTTTGTATCACATCCGGAGATTATAATAATGACGGTCATGACACTTTGGTAGCCTATGCCTGCCTTGATGATGAAAATTACAATCTTTTTGAAATCTATCCCGACTATAATGATCATGGAAAATACAAAGTAAAGTCCGGATCAAAAGCATTACTTCATGACCAATACGTTGGAGGTCCGTACTCTAGCAAAACATGGGTAGATAACAAACTTCATTGTGCATTGGATACCGGTGATATTAATGGTGACGGTATTGATGATCTTGTAGTTTTAAGTTACGTTGGCTATCTCTCATCCGCATATCGTAATGAAATAAGAGATTTATACAGACCTTTGTTGGCGACAAGAATAGGTAATGAAAATATCACAAACGTTACTGACGACTACAACAGACGAATCGGTGTATGGAAAAACGGTGAATCTATGATAGCAGGTGGCTTGTCTGTAGGTGACGTTGACGGCGACGGTTATGATGAGACTGTTGTTGCAGGTATACAAAATACTATTTCTAAAGATGACAATAAAAGATACAACATTGATAAAGAACATCTTGTAACAGCAATATATAAGTTTAATACAAAATATGATTTTACAAAACATGCACATAAAGATGAATGGCCAAATGCATACTGGAGTTCTGAATTAGCCCCTAATGAATGGACTCAATCCAGTCTGTGGGTTGAGCAATATGGTGGTACACCGACAAATCAAAGTGACCAGTCATGGCCTCAAACCTGTGTAAAAACTGTAGCATTTGCCGGCAAAGGCAATGCTGAATCTATCTTTATCAACGGACAGTTGTACTCATGGAATCCGAGTCAGGGTTCAATTCAAAGTGTACTTCTTCCTGATTATTTCAGTGAAAAAGATGATTTTGCTCAAACTTTAAATTCTACCGTAGCATGTATACGTTCATCAGCTGTAGGTGTTTTTGATGATAACACAGACGGTAGAGAGCAGATTGTCTACGTAATCGGACTTGCTATAGGCGGTGCCCCTGCCGGACGAATGAGATATATGATTGGAATGATGGGTTCCAAATATAACGAAGACTCAAAAGAATACGACTATTACAGTACAACTGACGAAGTAATGACAAACAGCAATAACTACCATCCTATAAGTGGAAACGCAGAATGTGAAGCTGATGCTCAACTTAATTTTGCAGTATGTGCATGGGATAATGATAATGATGGTGTTCATGCAAAATACTACGGAAAATCATATGCATACACAGATCCTGAAGTAATGGCAATATTACAGGCTCCTCCTACTTTTGAAGAATTAGATGGAGCAACTGATGGTGCCGGAACATCTTATACATTAACAACCTCTTATGAATTTGAGGAAAGTGAAGGACACAGTGTATCTCACAGCATCGGAGCAGTATTTCAGTTAGATACCGAAAATGTTAAGATTGACGCATCTTTAAGTGCTGCTAATGACTGGTCTGAAACATTTACAAACACACTTACAACAAGTGATGAATACACATTTACTGCAATCGGTGAGGATCAGGTTGTTATATATCGAACACCTGTCAGTGTTTACAGATATGTTACTGAATTGGATGACAACCCAAACAATAAAGATAAATGGACAGGTCCTAACGGAGAAGTCAATTATTTCGATATTACCATTCCTCAGGCTCCGGTAAGAGAAATGCTCAGTTTATCGGAATATAACGAATTTGCTAAATATTACAATGAAGAGAATAAACGACTTGCAAAAGAAAAAAATAAGACTTTACCTGATAATAAAAAGATAACTGATGATAAAATACCTCAATTAAAGGTTATTGATGATCAATGGCTTGGACATGAAGGCGATCCATTATCATACATGACAACAACAAGTTCCCAAGATGGATTAAATGTTCTTCAGAAAACACCTAACGTATTTGGAATGGGTTCAAGTTCTACAGGATATGCATGGTCAAAAGAAATGTCTCATTCACATGAGATTTCACATGCACATGGTTTTTCATTTGATTTTACAATCACCTTTGGTGAAGTTGTTTACTTCGGTGTTAATACTTCACTTGAGTACATGCATGAATTCAGTTCTTGCGAAACTACTTCAGAGGGTGTCGGAACAAGTTGTGAAATCAGCAATATCGATGAATCATTACTTGAAGAGACAGGTATTCCAAAAGAGATAGCCGAAAATTACGGCTTTAACTATCAGATGGTATCATGGCCATCAGGAATAATCAAAAAAGAAAGAATATATGATTTTGATAATGATCCGGATAATGACCAGTATGAGGATGTTCCATTACCAATCTACGGATATATGCTTTCCAATATAAGAGCGGCTGCTCCTCCTGTTAAAGACTTAACAGCTGAAATAACAAAAGACAAAGACGGCAAAGAAGTAATAAATCTTAAATGGTCCAACCCTGCAAAACCCGATAATCCGATAAAAGGATTTAACATCTATCAGTATTTTGAAGGTGGAGAACTTAAGAAATTAGCAACTGTTGACAGTAATACCACAACATATACATACGACAAAATAAATGGACGTACAGACTATACTTTTGTTATTCGTTCAGTAGGTACATTATCAGGTACGGAAGGAGTTAATTCCAACTTTGGTAGAGCATTTATAGAATCAAGCGGTATTTACGCAATCGAATATAAGAGTACTGATGACTTCAAAGATACCTATGTTTGTAAACATTTTAATGGTGAAGAATCGGAATTCTATGTTCAACACAAATCGGTTGTTTCCATTCAAAAGAAAAAAACTCTCGGAGATATTGACGTATTTACAGTTCTTTATTCAGATGGTACAAGTTCAGAAATACAGGTAATTAACAAAGTAACAAAAGGAACCACCGTTATTGCTGACGATGTAAAAGCTCAAGTAACTATTAAAGATACAAAGCCCGGTGAAACACCTACTGCTGTATATAACGGATCTGTCGAAAAAAATGTAAAAAATATTGTAGTGCCGGAAACTGTATCTTTTGCCGGAATGACATACAATGTAACACAAGTTGCAGATAATGCATTTAAAGACAATAAAAAGCTTGAAAGTATAACTATAGGAAATAATATTTCATCAATTGGTGATAACGCTTTCCTCAATTGTACTAATCTTAAAAATGTTTCTATTTCAAACAAAGTGAAAGAAATTGGTGATAATACTTTCAAAAATTGTTCAAAACTCAAGGATGTAACTATTCCTGATGGAGTAACAGAAATAGGTAAAAACGCCTTTATGGGTTGTACTAATCTTACTAAAGTGTCTATTCCAAAAACTGTTACAAGTATTGATAATAGTACATTTATGAACTGCGCTAACCTTAAAAGTGTTACCATTCCTGAAAATGTAAAAGAAATAAGCAACAATACTTTTATGAACTGCAAAAAGCTTACTAATGTAACTCTTCCTCAGAGTTTGACTTCCATAGGTGATAATTCATTTACGAACTGTACTAATCTTTCAAAGATTTCAATTCCACGAAATGTCACCAAGATTGGTAAAAAGTCATTTAAGAATTGCTCGAAGCTTTCAAAAGTAAATATAGGAAATAATACTAAAGAAATTGGTTCAAGTGCATTTGCAAATTGTAAGTCGCTTAAATCATTTACGATACCAAAAAATGTTTCAAAACTTGGAAATAATATATTAAACGGTGATTATAAAATTAAATTAATTACAATTAAAACAAAGAAATTAAATAATAAAAGTGTTTCAAAAAAAGCATTTGATGGTATTAGTGATGAAATAACCGTAAAAGTCCCGAAATCAAAAAATAAAAAGTATTCAAAGATCTTGGTAAAATCAGGACTTAGTAAAGATGCGACGATCAAATAATTGATCTTCTCATACAATATCCTCTTTGGTGTTTTTTCACCAAAAAACTCCGGTATCAGAAAAGATACCGGAGTTTTGAAATTTATAAGGCAATGCACAACTTACTTACCCATCTCCGCCTTCGGCTCGATGCACTGCGTTCGTAAAATATTGCCTTTTATGCAAGCATAAGGCAATGCTTTACTCACTTACCCATGCAGAACTCTCTAAATATTGTATCCACAAGATCATCTTCAACGGATTCACCAATAATAAATCCAAGCTGCTCATATGCAGACATCAAATCTATTGTATAGAAATCTTCAGGCATGCCATCATCAATACTGTTTATTGCATTAGTAATTGAACTTTGTGCATTAATAAGTGCCGCTTTATGTCTTTCATTAGTAATGAAAATCTCATCATTATATGAAAGCTTATCATTGAAAAACAAATGATTTAACTCTTCATATAACTCTTCAAAGCCTGACTGCTCCTTAGCACTTATCTCTATCATTCTATGGTCTAAGTACTTTCTAATATCCTGCTCGTTTACCACATTATTCAAATCTGATTTGTTAGATAAAATAATAACCTGACGGTCCTTGATTCTTTCCATTATCATCTTATCGTTTTCATCAAGAGGAACTGATGAGTCAATAATATAAAGAATTAAGTCAGCTTCCTCCATTTCCATAATGGATTTATCAACACCAATCTTTTCAACTATATCATCTGTATCTCTAATTCCTGCAGTATCAATTATATTAAGAGGTATTCCGTTAATAGAAACAAATTCCTCAAGCGTGTCTCTTGTAGTTCCCGCAACGTCTGTAACAATTGCCCTGTCCTTACCTGCGAGCACATTAAGAATTGATGATTTACCTGCGTTTGGCTTTCCGAGAATAACTGTGTGTATTCCCTCTCTCATCATTTTACCGTTATCTGCGGTTTGAATTAAGTGATTTATCTCGTCAAGCTTATCATTTAATATACCCTTAAGTTCTTCCGAAAAACCTTCAAGACTGTAGTGTTCAGGGTCATCAAGTGCCGATTCAATAAATGCGATATTATGAATCAACTCTTTTCTTATGTCTGTAATCTTATTCTTAAGACTTCCTTTTAACTGTGAAAGTGCCGTCTTTGCAGCAATCTCACTCTTGGCAGATATTAGATCCATAACAGATTCAGCCTGGGATAAATCAATACGTCCGTTAAGAAAAGCTCTTTCTGTAAACTCACCCGGTCTTGCAAGTCTTACCTTATTATCATTATTACTTATAAGAAGATGCAATATCTCTTTCATTACCTGCATTCCACCATGGCAATCAATCTCAACAACATCTTCTCTTGTATATGTTGAAGGTGCTTTCATAACAAGGACAATTACTTCATCAACTATTGAATTATCTTTTGGATTGATAATATTTCCATAAGCGGCAGTATAAGAATCAAGATTCTTAACTTCTTTCCCACTCTTCTTGGGAACAAATATATTATCTACAGCAGCTAAAGCCTCACTACCACTAACACGTATAACACCAATACCACCCTGATTCATACCTGTCGCTATCGCTGCAATCGTATCTGAAATACTTGTCATCTTAACCTCCAATACTATTTTTGAATATATAAAACCATATCGTTACAACTTATTTCTTTCAGCAAAATCCAATTATTAATATTACCTTCTTTTATAATAAAAATCAATAAACAGCTACAGGGTTGTACAATTAATAATAATTATACAACCCTGTAGTGTTCGTTAATTAATATCACATAAATTATTTCTTGAGATATATTACAACCTTACGATATGGCTCTTCTCCTTCACTTCTGGTTGCAACATACTTATCATTCTGAAGTGCTGAATGAATGATTCTTCTCTCATAAGGATTCATTGGCTCAAGAGTAACACTTCTTCTGCTTCTCTTAACCTTAAATGCAAGGTTCTTAGCAAGATTCTCCAATGTATCTTTTCTTCTTGCTCTGTAGTTCTCTGTATCTAACTTAACACGGATATAAGCCTTGCTCTCCTTGTTAACAAAAAGACTGATAAGATACTGTAATGCATCTAATGTCTGTCCTCTCTTACCGATAAGGATTCCCATTTCAGGTCCTTCAAGATTGATATTCATACTGTTATTGGAATCATCAAAATCAACAGTTACCTTTGTATCAATATCCATTGCCTTGAAAAGCTCCTCAAGGTATGCATATGTGTTCTTAATGATTTCATCTTTATTCTCTACAACCTTATCTGCTGACTTTTCAGTCTCTTCCTTAACTTCATCTATGCTTTCATTCTTTGCTGCATCAAGCTTAGAATAATTCTTCTTAATTACAGGAGTATCTTCATTATCACCCTTTTTCTTAGCTTTGATTACGGCCTGTTTTGCGCCAAGACCAAGAAATCCTGATGATCCCTTATCAATAACCTCATAATCAATATCTGTACTTGCAACTCCTAATTCGATTGAAGCATTTGTAAGTGCCTCTTCAACTGTTTTCCCCTTAAACTCACTATAAGCCATTTTACTTATCCTCCTTATTATAATTCATCATAATATTCGCTTTTGAACCAATACTTCCTTCTTTGTATTTCTTTGTTTTCTTATTATCAACAACTTTCTGTGATTCTTCAGAAGGAACATAATTCTTAAGTGATGCGGCTGAATTCTTTCTCATTGCCTGCTTCTTATCATATTCTTCCTGTGCTTCTGCGGATGTATCCATCATTCTTTGCATAAATGATTTCTTACCGCCATTTTTCTTTCTCTTCTCTTCGGCTTTTTTCATCTGTTCCTCAAGAATCTTATCCATATCCTGATGATCATAATATGCGTTAATAAGAATCTGAGTAAGGAACGAAATAAATGCACTTATTGCCCAGTAAACACCGATACCTGCAGGAAGTGTTATACAAATGAAAAGTGACATTAAAGGCATTGTAAACTGCATACTCTTCGCCATTGAACCTGCTGTATCATTTCCCATTGCTGCACTATTTGTATTAGTTACCTTCATTGAAAGAAACTGGAAAAGTGCAGATGCTATAGGAATCAATAATGCCGGTGATAATCTATATCCGGGTGCTTCCGAAATATTGATACCAAGTATAAATGAATGAATCTTGTTGATGTTCTCAACATTACCTGCAAGTTCTCCTGATTTACCAAGAGTATCAAGTAATGTGTGAAGATGTGAAACACCAAACTTTGATAATACATCAATAATATTATCAGCCTTGATTGTATCAAGCTTTTCAAATGCCTTAATAGCATATGAAGCTCCGTTTATACTATTATCATTTACAAAGTTAATTAAAAATTCACTGGCCTTATCTCCCTTTGCATCAATAACACTGTTAGCAATAGGCTCATACATATCTTTAATATGAGTTACGTATGCAGGAACATTCTGAATAACTCTGTAAAGTGACCATATAATAGGAATCTGAATAAATGATGTCAAACAACCACCTGTCATCGAAGTACCGTACTTATCATATACAGCCTGTACTTCCTGCTGCTGCTTCATCATAGACTCCTGGTCTTTCTTACCCTTATACTTTTTCTGGATTTTTTGGATTTCCGGCTGTATCACTGAATTAATCTTTGCCGATTTTTGTTGCTTAATATTAAGTGGAAATAATAAAAGCTTAACAATAACGGTAAATATAATGATACAAAGACCGAGATTGGCAATTCCGCTATCATTTGCAAGTAAGTTGTAAATCAAATTAAATAACTTACCAAGTAAGAGAGCAAATGGTCCGAGAATGCCTCCCTGAACTGTCAAAAACATCAAAACATTAGTCCTCCTTAATCGTTATATTTAATTTTTTTGTGTTTTCCACATTTACATACATTAATAGGAACCGGGTCATAACCGCCCTTTGAAAAAGGATTACATCTAAGTATTCTCCATATTCCAAGCAATGTACCTAACAAGGCACCATGCATTTCTATAGCTTCAAGTGTATAGCTTGAACACGTAGGATAATACTTACAACAAGAATATCTTTTATATCCCGAAATACCCTTTTGATATCCTTTTATTAACTTTATTAAAACCTTTTTTACCATACCTATATCCTCATAAAGTTGCTATTTAATGCACTTTTATTCCTAACAAACGCGTATAGATTATCAGATGTATGAATATCCTGTATCCAGGTGAAACGCACTAAGAGGTTGTAAGCATGCCGGCTACGTTTTCTTATAATACGCGACCGGCTATGGATTCGACATCCTGTCTCAACATGCCTTGCCTGACATCCATGTCAGGCATTCGCTTAGGTACTTACGGCATACCAACAACCTCTAAGTACCTTTCAGATGTCACAGGATATTTCATACACAGATAATCTCACGCTGTTCTTTCATGTAGGAAAGTGCATCAAATCAGCTGATGCGAGCCGTAGGCGAGTCACGTGCCGCCCTCTATGTTGTACATGCGAAACTTCAAACCGTATATCAGGCGTCGAATTATGTTGCAGTATCCATAAGCAGGTCCTCTTTGACCGCCGGTACTTAGTGAGTACGTAGTACGAACTTAGTACCGTTGCGCTCA
>JAILRO010000032.1 GCA_024698145.1 Lachnospiraceae bacterium | reverse complement strand
ATGGATTCGACATCCTGTCTCAACATGCCTTGCCTGACATCCATGTCAGGCATTCGCTTAGGTACTCACGGCATACCAACAACCTCTAAGTACCTTTCAGATGTCACAGGATATTTCATACACAGATAATCTCACGCTGTTCCTTCATGTGGGAAAGTGCGTAAAATCAGCCCGCGCACCGGTCGGCGTCGCAACAAGTTAAGTGTGCGGTGTCCAAGATTGCTTACGTACATTTTTACCAACAGACAGCATAGAGAATTGTCGTATATTGCATTCTGCGCGACATTTAGGAGGATACTAGAGTTTCTTAACATGCCGATGAGTAGTCAGCGGTTGCCGTACATGGATGTACGGTATGTTCCATTGAGACAGGATGTCGAATTGGAACAGTGCCGCGTCCGTTCTTGATACGTTCCCGGGATGCTTAGAAACTCTTGTGTCCGTATAGTTGTCACGCAGAATGTAATATGTCGATAATTCTCTATGCGTCCGTCAAAAGTGTAAGTAAGCAGAAAAATACCGCACCTTAAATTGGTGCGGTATCTCTTATATTTATTGTGTAATTTTCTTAGCCTGTTCCTTCTTCTTTTTCTCGGCTTCCTTAGCAGCCTTCTTAGCCTCTTTCGCCTTCTCTTCCTTGGCGTATTCAGCCTGAAGTTCATTCTGCTTCTTTCTCATCTTCTGCGCAAAAGATTTCTTTTTAGGCTCTTCTGCCTGATTCTTCTTTTTGCCACGTACACTCTTAATCTCTGTGATGTAAATACCACTTACCATTGCTTTAACTTCGCACTTGGTAGGAAGCTCATCAAAGATTCCATCATCACATATAAGATTGACAGTCTGCGGTCCAACCTTAGCCTTAACAATCGGCATTTTTGCGTTACGATAACGCTTTGGTGCCTGATCCATGACAACCTTTGGAAGACCTGCATCTTTAAGTTTCATCATTTTCTTATCTATGATAAGCATTGATGTCATCTGCGCTGCCTCTTTGATCATTTCCTTCTGCTCAATCTGTTTCTTCTGCATTTTGCTGCCGAAAAAGTAAAGAGCAACAAGTATTCCTGCCATCACGAGCAACACAATTAATGTAATTATCCATGGACTCATGTGTGTATCCTCCTTATTATTTATTGTTTATCAACACTTTGTCCGCCATGTGACTCTATCATATCCTTAATGATATTCTGCACATAGGAACCAGCATGTTTTCTATCCTCTTTTTCAAGGTCTTTTATATAGAAAGGCTTACCATATATGACCTTCGGACTTCCGCTTTTGATATGAAAGCCCGGTCTTTCCTCAAGCATTGTATCGCTGTCAATTATGGCTACCGGTACTATAGGGCAATCAGCCTTCTCTGCAATCTTAAGACTTCCTTCCTTAAAAGGTAGCATTTCTCTTTTTTGATTTCTTGTTCCCTCAGGGCAAATGACCATAGAATAGCCGTTCTTAACAAGTTCGGCCCCATCCTTAATCATCTGTATTCCGGAACGCATATCCTTTCTGTCAAGAAACAGACAGCATATATTCTTCATCCACCAGTTAAGAAACGGGAAATTGTTCATCTCCGATTTGGCTACAAATCCTGGACGTTTGCCGGAAGTATTAAATAAAAGCAAAATGTCAAAATAACTTCTGTGATTTGACACAAAAAGCACCGGAACATCAGGTATATTATCTTTGCCCTCAACAGTTATGTGAGCGCCCGCCTGGAAAAGTTCCCATTTAAAACCATAATATACAAACGTTTTACCAATCTTATATCTTAACGCCGGATTCCATATTCCTATTATTCTAAGAATAAGATGAATCGGAATCATAAGTACCAGATAGAGAAACAGAAAACCGAGTACAAGTATATTTCTCATGTATTATCAACCTCTGTTCAAATTAAAGCTCGCGCCATATTATAGCACAACTCTATCTTCCGTAAAGCTTAGCTGTCTCAAAGAGTCTTGCCTCTAACTGTGGTGTCATGTCAGAATATTTAAATCTCCATGCCCAGTTACCTTCACCTACACCCGGTGTATTAAGTCTTGCCCATGAATCAAGGCAAAGAACATCCTGCATAGGTACAAGTGCCATATTGGCAACTGACGAAAAACATGCACGGATAAGTGTCCAGCACACATCTCCACCGTCTGTATTGTAATATCTTCTAAGTTTATCTCTAGACTGCTCATAACATTTCTTATACCAGCCAAGAGTTGTATCATTATCGTGCGTTCCTGTATAGCACACACAGTTTCTAACAAAGTTGTGCGGAAGGAAGCTGTTCTCGTCCGGATTCTCAAAACCGAACTGTAATATCTTCATTCCCGGAAGGTCGAACTTATCGCGAAGGTCGATTACCGACTGGTCAATCTGACCCAAATCTTCTGCAATAATAGGCATATGATAACCCAAAGTTGCCTCAAGGTGCGTAAAGAAATTAACACCCGGCGCCTTCATCCATTTACCATTAACAGCAGTCTCCTCGCCAAATGGTACAGCCCAATATTTGTCAAAACCTCTGAAATGATCGAGTCTTACAAAGTCGGCAAGTTTCAACTGATGACGAAGTCTTGCTATCCACCACTCGTAACCTGTCTTTGTGTGCTCGCTCCATTTATATAACGGATTGCCCCAAAGCTGTCCTGTTGCCGAGAAATAATCCGGCGGTACACCTGCAACAGTCTTTGGATATCCTTTAGTATCAAGATCAAAGAGCTTCTTGTTAGCCCACACATCTACGCTGTCCCAAGCGACAAAAATCGGAATATCTCCAACAATCTTGATGCCTTTCTCATTAGCATATTCCTTAAGTTCAAACCACTGTTTGTGGAAAAGGAACTGTATAAATCTATAATACTCTACCTGGTCAGAGAGTTTCTCCATCCATTCTTTCTTCTGCTTGTCGGTAGGCTTCTTAAGAGAATCCTCCCACATATACCAAGGTGCACCCTGGAAATGATCCTTTCCTGCCATGAAGAGTGCATAATCATCAAGCCACTCTGTATCCTTCTTAAACTCTTCATATTCGGAAACGAACTCCTTATCCTTCGAGCATCCGTCATCTATAGAATCATCAGTAAATCTAGCAAATGCTTTCTTGAGAAGTCCTGTCTTAAACTCAATAACTTTACCGTATTCAACCTTAACCGGATCCCACTGTGGCATATCATCAAAATCTTCATCCCACAACAAGCCTTTCTCTCTAAGCGGATCAATTCCGATTATAAGCGGCTGTCCCGCAAATGACGAAAACGGTTGATATGGCGAATCACCAAATCCAGTATGTCCAAGCGGCAAAACCTGCCATAGGTTAAGTCCCGATTTCTCCAAAAAATCAACAAATGCATACGCACCTTTTCCCAAATCTCCTATTCCGTAATCTCCCGGAAATGATGTGGGATGTGCAAGAATTCCTGCATATTTATCGTAGTCCATTCCCAATGCCGAATTATCCTTCATGGCTTTTTCTCCTTACCTCATTAAACACGCATTTATCTGCGCTCACTCATAAGACAGTATTATACTTGCTAACCAATAAAAAAGCAACCGTGAAAACAACATTTTCATACGAAAAACGGACGGTTTATACAAACCGCCCGCAATGTCTTAAAATTGACTTATATTATTTTTTCATACGTGCCATAAGCTCTGCTCTCTGCTCTTCGTATCCAGGCTTACCAAGAAGTGCAAACATGTTCTTCTTGTAGCTTTCTACACCCGGCTGGTTAAATGGATTAACTCCAAGTACATAACCTGAAACGCCACATGCGAACTCGAAGAAGTAGAACAACTCACCAAGGTTAAACTCTGTCATGTAAGGAACAGTAATCATCATGTTAGGAATCTTGCCATCAACGTGAGCAAGAACTGTTCCGTTCATTGCCTGCTTGTTGATATAATCAACTGTTCTTCCTGCAAGATAGTTAAGACCATCTAAATCGTCATCCTCTGCCTCCATGATAATCTTACGTCTTGGAGAACCGATATTGATAACTGTCTCGATATGGTTCTTTGTACCATCCTGAATGAACTGTCCAAGTGAGTGAAGGTCTGTTGTAAAGTCACAAGCTGTAGGATAAATACCCTTACCATCTTTTCCTTCTGACTCACCAAAGAGCTGTTTCCACCATTCACCGATGTAGTGAACTGAAGGTGTATAGTTAGCAAGAATCTCCATTGTCTTGCCCTTTTCTCTTAAAATGTTACGGATAGCTGCATACTGAAGTGCGTTGTTAGTATCAAAATCCGGCTCTAAGCAGATTGTTCTTGCTGTAGCCGCACCAACCATAAGCTGCTTAATATCAGCACCACTAACTGCGATAGGAAGAAGACCTACAGCAGTAAGAACTGAGAAACGTCCTCCAACATCATCAGGAACTACAAATGTCTCATATCCTTCCTCATCTGCGAGATGCTTAAGAGCACCCTTCTCCTTATCAGTTGTTGCATATATTCTCTTAGCAGCACCTTTCTTACCATACTTGTCAATAAGAAGGTTCTTGAAAATACGGAACGCTATTGCAGGCTCTGTAGTTGTACCTGACTTAGAAATAATGTTAACTGAGAAATCTCTGTCGCCTACAACCTCAAGCAAATGCTCCATGTATGTAGAACTGATGTTGTTACCGCAGAAATAAATCTCCGGTGAACCCTTTCTCATATCCTTATCTATCTCATTATAAAATGTATGGCGTAATGCTTCTATCGCTGCTCTTGCGCCAAGGTATGAACCACCGATACCGATAACAATAAGAATTTCTGAATCGCTCTGAATCTTTTTAGCTGCCGCCTTAATTCTTGCAAACTCCTCTTTGTCATAATTAATCGGAAGATCTACCCAACCAAGAAAATCATTACCCTCACCGGTCTTCTCTAAAAGGGTCTTCTGAGCCTCTAAAACTCTCTCTTTCATTGCAGCAATGTCATCATCATTAATCATGAACATTGTATTGCTATAATCGAAACTAATGCTCTCTGCCATTTTATCGCTCTCCTTTGTTATTCATTGATTACTTACGCATAATCGCATATATTTTAACAAAACAAGAGCAAAATATCAATGTTTAATTTCAAAAAACGTTTTGATGTTATTTTATTCCTTCAAATCGTAAAGGCTGCCAAAGGAATATCCTTCATTTTTTAATAACTCCAAAACACTTCTTAGTGCATCATGATTGGCTTTTGATACATTATGAATCAAAGGAATTGCCCCGGGATGATGATATTTACCAAAATGATTAATCACATGTTCCGCACTCGGCTGGTTATTGACATCATAATCAAGATATGCCATTGACCAGAACACCGTTACATACCCCATATCCTTTGCCATTTGCAAAGTCCTTTGACTGTACTCTCCGCGTGGCGGCCTGAAAAACAAATCCATATCATAACCCGTTGCTTCCTTCATATATTGCTCGCACTTTGCAAGTTCAGTCTGCTGTTCTTCTATACTTTTAGCCGGCATACACGGATGCGTCACCGTGTGATTGCAGACCAAGTGTCCCTCCTCCTTCATTCGTTTTACCAGATCAACATTATCCCTTATAAATGTCTGCGTAACAAAAAATGCTGCCGGCACCTGTTCCTCTTTTAAGACATCCAACATATCCGGTGTAAATCCGTTCTCATACCCACAATCAAAAGTTATATATATAATCTTTTCATCTGTAGGTGCAACATAATACGCATTATAATCAAGAATATTGAAATCCTCCTGACATCCGACCTTTGCATGCTCGTCGTTCCTTTTAAACCACCATGAATAGAGTGTATTGTCATATGAATTATAATCCGTACCGATAACAACACTCTTGTTTTCCATATAGTACTTTGCTTTCTCGATGGCATTCATATTCTTGACACTTATTTCCTCGGTGGTTGTTGCACAATCACTTTTCTCCTTTTCAACCGTTTCTTCTTTTTCTTCATGTGACATTGCCAGAAAAAATGTTCCCGCTACAGCAAGTATCAACAGGACAAATACCGCGTATTTCTTTATCAACGACAGTCCTCATTTCTACGACAGAAAGCTTTGCACAAATTCCTCCAAAAGCTCTACCTCTGAACTTTCTTCAACCGAAACCGCCACTTCGTCGGATGTCTCTTCTTTTTCCTTTCTCGCATCCATTTCCTTTATCAAACGCTTAAGCATATCCATATCCTCCTCTGCGTTATCATTATGAAGTTCCTCCGAAGGATGCTCCGGCGTTTCGCGAATAAGTCTGTTTGAGAGATAATTTTCAAGATAATCTACGAGCTGAATGTGAATCTGCTGCTTTCTTGTTTTTGTATCAAATATATGAAATGAAACATACAAACATGCCAGACTTATTCCACACGAGAAGAAAGTCTCCGCAAAATATAACTCGTTTAGATTGTTAGTAAAACCATAAAAAGTCGCAACAACGGTTATAATAGATACAATTCCTGCTGCAATATACGACGCATGTTCCCACCTACTGTATGTAATACCCATGAAGCGTAGTTTTATCATATACTTATCTACGTAAGCATCCATATTTCTAACCTTCGAGTTCAAATCATAAATTGCTTCGAACTGGTTTTTCAAATTAACTAATGATTTCTTTTTTGTTGTCTTCATATTTGCCGAAGCTTTAACATATCCATTTATGGAAATCGTCATCAGCCACTCAAAAAAAATGCTTAATGCTCCCACAAGTAAAATGCTGCCTGCAATCATATTTTCATTTATTAATCTCACTATCATTTTGTCCCTTTCCTTTTCTATGTTCTTTGATATAAGTTTACTTCCAAATATACCTCAAAAAAAGGGCATAGAAATCGCAATTTCAGCACCCACTCCACCACAAAACAACAACAAACAACTCTTACTCCACCATCTCGACAATATAATACCGTTCGTTGCATTTTCTACACATAATGATATAATAGGAAACAGATTTAATTCTAAAATCAAGGAAGGTTTATAATATGAAAAAAATTGTTTTGACCGGTGGCGGAACTGCCGGACATGTAACACCTAATATAGCTCTTCTGCCAAGTCTTAAAGACGCTGGTTATGAGGTTTTCTACATTGGTTCCTATAATGGTATCGAAAAGAAGCTTATCGAAGATGCAGGTATCCCTTATAACGGAATATCTTCAGGAAAGTTGAGACGTTACTTTGATCTTAAGAATTTCACGGATCCTTTCCGTGTTATAAAAGGTTTTGGTGAAGCAAACAAGCTTATCAAAACCATCAAACCAGATGTTGTATTTTCAAAGGGTGGATTTGTTGCTGTACCTGTTGTTCTTGCAGCAGCCAAGAATCACATTCCGACAATAATACACGAATCAGACATGACGCCCGGACTTGCCAATAAGATATGCATACCACAGGCCTCAAAAGTATGTTGCAACTTCAAAGAAACCTTTGAACTTCTTCCAAAGGACAAAGCTGTTCTTACCGGAACACCTATACGAAAAGAACTGTTTGAGGGCGACAGAAAAAAAGCAGCAGAGTTTTGCGGACTTTCTGCTGACAAACCTACAATATTAATTATCGGTGGAAGTAGCGGTAGTGTTGTTATCAACAATGCTGTACGAGAGAGTCTCGATGAGATATTAGAAAACTTCCAGGTCATTCATCTCTGTGGAAAAGGCCATTTAGACGAATCCTTAAAAAGCAAAAACGGATATGTACAGTTTGAGTATGTCTCAAAAGAACTTAGAGATTTGTTTGCTCTTTGCGATATCGTAATATCTAGAGCCGGTGCTAATGCAATATGCGAATTACTCGCATTAAGAAAACCTAACATTCTTATTCCGTTATCAAAAGCAGCCAGTCGTGGCGACCAGATACTTAACGCAAAATCCTTCAAGAAAAACGGATTTAGTTATGTCATCGAGGAGGAAGAACTTTCCAAAGCCTCACTTCTCAATGCCATAAGAGATGTTTCCGATAACAAAGACAGCTACATAAAAGCAATGTCAGAAAGTGAAATGTCGGATTCCATCGGCACAATTATGAAACTTATAACGGAGTTATCCAATTAATCAACCAATACTTATTTGAACAAATTATATTATTGTATAGAAAAAGACATCTCGAATCCGAGATGTCTTTCTTAAAATTATCTGTAGTTAAAATTACTCTTCCTGTAATCCACCATACATCTGCTGTACAATGCTGTCACGGATTGCCTTATTGGCATCTTTGTGCTTATTATCATCGATATACATCTTCTGATCATCAATGTAAGGAATTATAGTAACATCTGTTCCATCAATGATAAACTCAATCTTAACATAAGCACTTGTATAAAGCTTACCACCATATTCGGTGAAATCCTTAATGTTAACACTTGCACCGTTACCACGGAATACAACCTTAGTGCTTATAGGCTTATCAACCTTCTTATCTGCACCTTCAGCATATTCTTTCTCGTATACCCAGCAGTTCATTCCACTGTTCTTTGCAAGAGCCTGCTCATAATTAACTCCTTCAATACCGGGAACAGCTATGTTCTTAACCTGCTGAATACGAAGCTTTGCTTCATTATCAACAACCGGCTGAACAAATGACTTGATAAAATTATGAGGATACTCTGGAACAAACGAATAAATCAAAAATACAACACCACACAATATTGCGATTCCTGCTAAAACCTTCAAAACCTGTTTCATAATTTCACATTCCTCCTAAAATAATTCTTTTTCTAATTGGTAAAGAAATTCTTCAAGCATCTTCATACGCTTGTCGAACTCAACCCTGGCAACCTCCGTCTTACAACGACGAATCTTTGGCTTATTCCCCTTATAATACTCTTTGATACGATAGTATGCCTTCTTGTAATTGGCACCCTCTTCGCATGCTGTAGCCATCGAATCCCACAATACACTAATTGCACCTACTTCATCCAATAAGTCAGCATCCATAACCACTTGGCACTCTAATGACAATTCATCTGTGGTGTCTTTATCCTCGTGTATTCTGATAATCTCTCCGATTCTCCCTATTTTAACCGGATCAACACCAATACTATCCAGATAATCCACTGCTACTTCTGCACCAACCTCACCGTGGTCTCGTCCTTCTTCCCATCCCACATCATGAAGAAGAGCTGACAATGCTATAATATCGAGGTCGCCCCCGACCTTTGCCTGTAACTTAATCGCCCATCTGTACACACGCATCGTATGTTCAAATCTATCACGAAAAGGATACTTCGGTGGTCTGCCGTTTGTGGCAATTTGTTCTTTCACAAATTCTATTACATTTGCATAATTCATGAGCCTAAACACCCCATCCACACACTTGATTTGTAAACAATCTAATACATTGTAACACCTTTTTTTAAAATATTCTACCCAAAATGAAAAAAATCATATAAAATTTATATGATTTCTTAATTATTAAATCCGTGCGACCTGCTTTGAACAAACTCCCAATCTGTTACCATGACAGTTAACTCAGTTCAGGCACCCTTGCGGCACATGAAAGATCCTACTTAGTGCTGCTTCGTTCCCGACCTGACACGGTTCATAGGTTTCCATTGCGCAAGACCCGTACGTCAACGCCACTTATCATGGGCAGCATTAAAAGCAAAGCCCTAGGCAGACCATCACCCCTGCTATAGCTACAGGTACAGGGCAGCGCTAATGCCCCGGCTGCACGGAAAGATCTAGCTTAACAAACATCCGTTAGTATACAGTAAAGCATAATTTCTGTCAACATAAATGCACATAACACATAACATTGCATTTACTTTGCTTCTGTTTTTCTTCTGACTCTGAGTTCCCTGAAAAATTCTGTCAAAAGAGCGGCACACTCTTCTTCTAATACTCCATGTTCAAATTCCACCTGATGATTAAATGCATCTATCTGAAACATGTTAAGAATCGAGCCCGCACACCCGGCCTTGGGATTCATCGCACCACATACCACCCGTGGAATCCGTGCCTGTACAATCGCACCCGCGCACATTTGGCATGGTTCTAACGTTATGTACATAACGCAATCCTCCAGTCGCCAATCTCCAACCTTTTTTGACGCTTTCTCTATTGCCAGCAATTCAGCATGTGCCAACGTTGTTTTTCTCGCGTTTCTTTTATTATAGCCACGAGCTATAATCTTATCGTCTCTTACGATAACGCAGCCAATCGGAACATCCCCGTTAGCAACTGCTTTCCTTGCCTGTTTAATTGCTTCTTTCATGAACTTCTCGTCTTTTTCCATTGTATATCTCCGAACGCATGTGGTAAAATATAATATAATGTTTTAAATGTTAATTTGCAAGAGGGGTAAGCCATGTCTTTTTTAGTGGAAACTGACAGACTAATATTGAAAGTAGAGGACGAATCAATAGCCAAAAAGGTTCTTCTGTTTTATGAAGAGAACAAGAAATACTTCGAGCCGTACGAGGCAACAAGACCGGACAACTTCTATTCAATCGAATACCAAACAGCAGCAATGCAGTGCGAATATACCGAAGCTGCTAAAGCTCATTCTCTGCGCTATTACATTTATCCAAAGTCAGAACCCGACACACTCATAGGCACAGTCAATTTTGCCAACATAAGACCTCATCCTTTTGCAAGCACCGTAATCGGATACAAGTTACATCACGATTACTGGGGCAACGGTTACATAACCGAAGCCTGTCTTGCCGGAATTAACATCATGTTTTCCGACTACAGAATGCATCGTATCGAGGGCAAGGTTGCGCCTGACAACACACGTTCAATTCACGTTTTAGAAAGATTAGGCTTCACCTACGAAGGTACAGAATATAAGAGTGTTGAAGTAAATGGCACTTTCACGGACCATCGTCGCTACTCACTGCTTAACAACGATTATCACCGATAACTATTTACATTGCCTTCATTTATTTCAACTATCCAATATCCAAACTGTCCTGACTCTTTCCCCGTTTTCTTAACGGGCACAAATTGTTCAAATCCAAACATATTGGCAAGATATTTTTCCCGGCTCGTATATAAGCCCGGCACTCCAAGCACAGCATGTTTCCTTCCATCCGGAAATCTCATTCTTCCAAGCATCAAATATTGATATGTATAATATCCATGTGTCAGAAAACTGTTTGTCCCAAGTTTCCAGTTGCCGATATCAAGCCTTCCTATATCACGAGGGTGAATCCTTACACAATCAAAAAGTTCCTCTGCGTTAAACATCGGAAGTTTCGGCGAAGTTTTTACTACCCTCTCAAACCCATACTCCAAATCCGTTTTATCGATAAGTTCCTTCTTTTTATCTTGTTGATCATGTTCGTCAACTTTTTGCGTAGGCTCGTTAACAGGAACAATTTCTTCATCTTCCGTTTTAGCCTTTGGCTTGTCCTCGAGGTTTAAGGAATATGTACGTCTGTCTCTATCCTCAAAGTCCCCCAGATAATAATCATTCTCACTATATAAAACAATGACACCGTCAAAATTGTACAATTCTTTTCCCGTATCAAAAAAGTTGTTACGACTGCTTTTTTCGCAGAACGTGATAACTCCTTTTTCGCGTCTTATAGTTTCAATTTTAACCACATTTAAATTGTTACCCTCTTCATAATAAAAACAAAGCACAGGATCTGTCCTATTATTTATATTCTCCTGAATATTAATAGTTATCCGCACATCCTCTCCACGAATTTCAAGTTTTGAAAAACCCGCAGTATTCCCAATCTTGTCATTATTATAATGATAAAAATATGTCACTCTTCTTTTATAATTTGCCACTTGTCCAACACGCTCCTTTGAAAATAATTGTATGCCATGTCATAACAATATATTCCAAAAAAGCATTTTTATTTTACGAACATAAAATATCGCTAAGTTCTGCGAACTGCGAAAGTGTAAGTGCTTCACCTCTGATTTCCGTAGATACGCCCATACTTTTTAGCGCATCTGCTATCTGGGTTTTTGTCACAGGTATTCCACCATTTACCAGACTGTTAGACAATGTTTTTCTTCTCTGATTAAATGATGCCCTGATAAGAGAAAACATAAACTTTTCATCCTTTACATTGACCGGCGGATTCTCAAAAAGTTTGAGTCTTATAACGGCAGAACCAACTCCCGGGCGTGGAATAAAACAGTTCGGCGGAACATTAGCCGCAATATACGGTTTTGCATAAAACTGCACGGCCAAAGAGAGTGCCCCATAGTCCTTTGTACCGGGACCCGCCTGCATCCTAAGTGCAACTTCCTTTTGCACCATAACCGTAATATTATCAACCGGAACGCGACTTTCCAACAACCCCATTATAATAGGTGTAGTAATGTAATAAGGAAGGTTCGCAACAACCTTTATCGGGCGTCCGCCATTCTTCTCACGAACAAGAGCGGCGATATCGTATTTCAAGATATCTTCATTCACGATAGTGACATTATCATAAGGCGACAACGTATCATGAAGTATCGGAATAAGCTCCTTATCAATTTCAACAACTACAACCTCTCTCGCATTCTCGCAAAGATACTGTGTCATCGTTCCAAAACCCGGCCCGATTTCCAACACCATATCATCCTTTGTAAGCTCTGCAGCAGAAATTATTTTTGAAATCACGTGCTCATCAATAAGAAAATTCTGTCCAAACTTCTTTTGAAATGCAAAGTCATATTTTTTGATCGTCTCAATTGTAACCTGCGGATTACTAAGTTTCTCCATGTTTATTCCTTTCTATTATCCAAACATACATTACAGTCTGTATAAATCAATCGCATTTTTGAAAGTCTGCTCACAAACTTCATCTACCGACACATTCTTGATACCGGCTATTTCCTCGACTACATACTTAAGATAAGAGGAATCATTTCTCTTACCACGGAATGGCGTCGGTGCAAGATACGGACAATCGGTTTCTAACACAATTCTGTCAAGTGGCGCATAATCGACAACCTCTTTTAACTTCTTTCCGTTTTTAAATGTTACCACACCACCAACACCGATGTAATAACCCATATTAAGATACTCTCTTGCCATTTCAACACCGTAGCCAAAGCAATGCAACACTCCACCGATATCGGCAGCATTTACAGCTTTCATAACATCAAGTGTATCCTTTGCAGCATCTCGGCTGTGAACAACCACAGGATATTTAAGTTCTCTTGCTAGTTCAAGTTGCGTAGCAAACCATTTTTTCTGAAGTTCTTTATCAATGTTATCATAATGATAATCAAGTCCTATCTCACCGATTGCAACTATTCTTTCCTCACCGGCATACTTTCTTATATCATCCATATCAAGCCCGGTAAGTTCTTCTATATCGTCCGGGTGAACACCCAAAGTTCCGTACATGTTATCATACTTAGATATGAACTTAGGCATCGCTTTGGTTGTTTCCATTGAACAGGCAATATTAACAATCGCTTCAACACCCGATGCAAAGACACGACTTAACAACTCTTCTCTATCATCATCAAATGCCTTGTCATCATAATGGGCATGTGTATCAAAAATTCTCATAGAGTGTATTCCTCTTTCCAAATATCATTTTCTACGTATTTTACATCATTTTCTTCCTGGAAACAACCTCGATAAAAAAGAGTTTGGCGGTTTCAAAACATAGACATTATGTTAAATGTGTGCTAAAATATTGATATGTATGCAGATTAAGACCTTAAGGAGGGTTTAACCAATGAAATTAACAAAGAAACTTATAGCCATCACCATGGTACTTGTACTTACTTTTTCTCTTTCGGGATGTGCTCTTTTTGATAGCAAAGCCAAGGTATACTCGAGATATGTAGTAAGCCTTTTAGATATCAATTACAAGAATGTTTCAAAAGACTACACAACACTTACAGGTGTTTCACAAAAGGATGCTGAAGCGGTATATGTTGCAAACATGGACTATCAAGCGCATAACCTTATGAACTACTACGGCATCAAAGAAGTTGATGATGGTACAATTCTTTCCGAGTTTTACTATCTAGCGCAATCTATTTTTGCTAACGCCAAGTATGAAGTGACCGGTGTCAAAGAAGGTAATAACGGCGAGCCTTATATCATTCAGCTTACTGTATATCCGTTAGACACTTTAGAGACCAGTTACGACAGCATCGTAGCATATATTGAAGACTTCAACGCACGTGTTGACGACGGTGATTACAACAACACTACCGAAGTCGAATATGAAACAGAATTTGCCGAAGGAATTATTGAAATATTGAAATCAACTGTAGACAAGGCCGGATATATGGATCCTATAACAATGGAGATTCCGGTTCAGCCTACTGATGAATACTACTATATAAATGATGACGATTTCCTTGCAATAGACAAAAATATCCTTTATGTCCGCGACACTCCGGCTACTACCGAAGAAGCCCCGGCTGCAAGCGAAGACGTTGAAAATAAATAATATATAAAAGAGGTAATGTGTTATGTATCAGGTGGATTTTAGTAAACCAATCCATGTTCATTTCATCGGAATAGGTGGAATAAGTATGAGCGGTTTAGCAGAGATTCTATTAAAAGAGAATTTCAAAATAACAGGCTCGGACGCAAAAAGCTCGGATATAGTTGATAAACTCATATCCATGGGAGCTACCGTTAACATCGGACAAAGTGCAGACAACATAACAGATGATATTGATCTTGTAATATATACAGCAGCTGTTCACGAAGACAACCCGGAATACGCAGAATGTGTTGCCCGCAATCTTCCAATGCTCTCAAGAGCACAACTGCTCGGCCAGATTATGAACAACTACAAGTATTCCGTAGCTGTTTCCGGAACACACGGAAAGACAACAACAACTTCCATGTTGTCACAGATATTCATCGAGGCTGATGTTAGTCCTACAATATCTGTCGGAGGAATATTGGATTCAATCGGCGGCAATGTATTCGTTGGAAAAAGTGATTATTTCGTAACAGAAGCATGCGAATACACCAACAGTTATCATGCATTGTTTCCTTATATAAGTATAATCCTTAATGTAGATGCAGACCATTTGGATTTCTTCAATGGAATTGATGAGATAATAGAAAGCTTCCATACTTTTGCAACCAACTTACCGGACAACGGACACCTGATTGTGAACGGCGATATGGATTGTATTGACAGAATAAGAGAAGGACTTACTTGCGACGTTGTAACCTTCGGTTTAAATGAAACAAACAGATACTACCCTGTAGATATAGAAGCAGACGATAACGGACACATGAGCTATACTCTTGTCGTAGATGGCAAGAAGCAAGAACGTATCCACTTGAATATCGGTGGAACACACAATATAACCAATTCATTATCAGCTGTTGCTGCAGCAGACATTTTAGGTATCGACAGATCGCACGTCTTAACCGGACTTTCATGTTTTTCCGGAGCACACAGACGATTTGAAATGAAGGGCACTCTCGGTAATGTAACTGTTATCGATGATTACGCTCATCACCCAACAGAGATTAAAGCAACTCTTACAACAGCAACTCATACACCTCACAATGAATTGTGGGTTGTCTTCCAGCCACATACCTACACAAGAACCAAAGCGCTCTTTGAAGAGTTTGCAGATGCCTTGTCAGGTTTTGACCATGTAATTTTGGTTGATATATACGCTGCCAGAGAGAAAGATACCGGACTTGTAAGTGCCAAACAATTAGCTGATCGAATCAAAGAAAAGGGAACAGATGCAAGATATTTAAGCAGCTTCCCGGCAGCTGAAAATTATTTATTAAAAAATTGCAAAAAAAATGATTTGTTGATAACTATGGGTGCCGGCGACGTCTATTTAATAGGCGAAGAGCTACTCGGACAATAATTATACACATAATCCACAATCTACAAATTGTCTCTTGACAAGAAATGATTGTGGATTATTTAATTTACATAATTTTGAAGAAACGACTATCGTTTTTTTGAAAAAAGCTTGTACCTATGTGGTGTTCATTTATGACATCTTACCACCTACATTTTATGTCAACAACACATCCACACTTTCCACATTTTCCACATTTATTGTCACTTCCACGTTCAAAACAAACGTTCTATTTTCTTTTTCAAATCCCTATGTTATAATGCGTTTGCATTTGAGAAAAAGGGGACAAAATCAGTGGAAACTATTACTATTTCAACGAAAAACCATGAGACATATTCATCAGTTTCTAACTTCTTTATAGACTACTACATGACAGATGCAAACGGCGAATACGTCAAAGTTTATTTGTATCTTGTCAGGTTGTTAAATAGCGGTCGCGCAGTTACCGTTGCCGATATTGCGGATCATTTCGATTCCACAGAAAAAGACATCTGTAGAGCAATAAAATATTGGATTAAGGAAAACGTTCTTCAGCTTGAATATACAACTGATAACGTATTAACAGGCATAACTTTGCTTCCCCTTACTCCCAAGTCAAATACGAGTGATGATAATACCATTCTTTCAATGCTTGGAGTCAAAGACGACAGCACATCAAAGAAAAAGACCAAAAAAGAACCTGTCGAAGAGACAGCAGCAACTGAAGAAGACGAACCTTTAACGGTTCCCGAAAAAATCAGTTACAAAGCTTCTTATATTAATAAGAAATTAAAAGAAGACGAAGAGTTTGAGACTATCAAATATCAGATAGAGACAATTTTCGGGAACAAATTAACCGCAACAAGTCTTCAATCAATTACTTATATATATGATGAGCTTCATTTTTCACCTGAACTTATAGAATATCTTATTGATTACTGTTCGACGCTCGGCAAGAAAAGCTGTCGTTATATAGAAGCCGTTGCCATAGAATGGTACAAGAATGGAATCAAGACAAAAGATGAAGCAAGAGAACTTACCAAGAATTACAATACCATTTACAAATCCGTATTAAAACAATTAGGAATACAAGGTCGCGTTGCCACATCTATTGAAATTGAATATATCGATAAGTGGTATAATACATATGCATTTGACAAGGGTATTATAATAGAAGCGTGTAAACGTGCTGTACTTGCCAGCCCACAGTCTGCTAACTTTAATTATGTTAATGGAATACTTGAAAACTGGCACAAGTTTGGTGTCAAAAAAATCTCCGACATAGACAAGTTAGATGAGGAAAACGCCAAGAAAAGAAAAGCACGACAAACAGGAAAAACAACAAATCAATTCAATCAATATCACAATTCCACAAGCGAAAATGTGATTAACGAATTCGAAAATCTTTTTTTGCAGGAGACCAATAATTAATCATGCTGTTTACTGAGGAAGTATATGACGAGATAATGCAGGTGTACTACACCAATCAAAATAATAATCGTGCTATCGAGGAAGAGCGCAAAGAAGAGATATATCGTCTCATTCCGCGCATTAAGGAAATTGAGCAAAGCATTGCCGTCTCATCGATAGATGCCGTGCGCGCACGTTTAAAGGGTAATACAGACCGCACAGATGCAGTCAAAGATTCCAACAAAACTCTTATAGAAGAAAAGAAAAAACTTCTTGTAGAGCACGGTTATCCGGAAGATTACTTAAACCCGATATATACCTGTCCGATTTGTCATGACACAGGAAGAACAGGCACTGATTACTGTAGTTGCTTCAAACAGGCAACCATAACAATGTTGTATCGACAATCAACTCTTAGCAAGATATTAGAGAGTGAAAACTTCGATACCTTTAATCTCGATTATTACCCGAAGGAGTCTGATGGTATTCATCCTTACACTCCATGGGATAATATGAATAATATACTAAACAAAGCAAAAGATTTCGTAGAAAACTTTGACAAAAATGGCGGTAACATGTTATTTTATGGTGATACCGGACTTGGCAAATCATTTATGTCCAACTGCATCGCCAAAGCACTCATGGATACACGTCATACTGTATTGTATCAGAGTGCCATACATCTTTTTGAAGAAGTATGTGGAGACGCCGTAATGAACAAGACGGGCAATCCCAAAAACAAAGAAATCTACGACTACCTATATAGATGTGATTTGCTAATCATTGATGACCTTGGCACGGAGTTTACCAACTCATTTGTGGCCTCCGAGCTTTATAATATACTTAACACGCGAATGCGGGAAAACAAATCTACTGTAATATCAACCAATTTGAACTTACAGGAAATAAACGACCGATATTCCGATCGAATATCAACCCGTATTCTTGCCGAGTACAAGGTTTACAACTTCTATGGCAGCAATGTACGTCTTGCCAAAAGAAGAAACTCAATCAAAAACAATTAACCATTTTCAAAGGAGAAAAATCATGCCAAAAGACAGTCATTTACTATCAACAATACCGGTAGGACCTCTCGGAATCATCGCATTGCAGAGTTGCACCCCTCTTGGTGAGCGTGTGGACTATTATTTGTCCAAATGGAGAGCTGAGAGACAGAATGCAGAAAAGGATACTATTGCTTTTAATGGATATGAAAAGGATTCTTACCTGTTAAATGCTAAATGTCCTCGTTTCGCTTCAGGAGAAGCCAAGGGAGAGATTACTGAATCAGTTAGAGGCCATGATTTGTATATTATGGTGGACGTTACCAATTACAGTATTGAGTATTCAATGTACGGAATGAAATGTCCAATGTCACCTGATGACCATTATTCTGATCTTAAAAGAATTATCGCAGCAGCCTGTGGTAAGGCAAGAAAGATAACAGTTATTATGCCTTTCCTTTATGAAAGCCGTCAGCACAAGAGAAGCGGTAGAGAATCTCTTGACTGTGCAATGGGATTACAGGAACTTGCATCTATGGGCGTAGATAATATCATCACATTTGATGCGCATGATCCTCGTGTCCAGATGGCAATTCCAAGACACGGCTTTGAGAACATAAGACCTACTTACCAGTTCTTGAAAGCATTACTCATGTCTACACCTGATCTTGATCTTTCAAAAGAACATCTTATGGTAATAAGCCCGGACGAAGGTGCTATGAACCGTGCAATATACTTTGCAAACGTGCTTGGCGTAGATGTTGGTATGTTCTATAAGAGACGTGATTACAGCAAAATTGTCAACGGAAGAAACCCTATCGTTGCTCATGAGTTTTTAGGAGACTCTGTAGAGGGCAAGGACGTTATCATAATCGACGATATGATATCTTCCGGCGAGAGTATGTTAGATGTTGCAAAGCAGCTTAAAAACCGCAAGGCAAAGAGAGTATTCTGTGTATCAACCTTCGGACTTTTCACAGCAGGACTTGAACTTTTCGACAACGCAAAGAAAGAAGGAATTATCGAGAAGGTTATTACAACAAACCTTACATACAGAACTGAAGAACTTCTTAGCAGAGATTGGTATATAACAGCTGATATGAGTAAGTATATCGCACTTCTTATCGATCACCTCAACCATGATGCATCAATTTCCGAAATACTTGATCCAAGCGATCGTATCCAGGATCGTATTGCTGAGTATCGTAAGTCACATACAATTCGCGAGAATTACTAATACATACAAAATAAGAGGTCCTCATATGAGGACCTCTTTTATTATTGCTTTTTAATCAAGGTGCCGGAGCATCGCTTGCCGGTTCTGCAGGTATATCTGTAACCGGTTCTGTAGGAGGTTCAGTAGGTACCTCTGTCGGAGCATCCGTTGAAGGATCCTCTATAGGTATTTCATCTGATGATACCTCCGTTGATTTTTCTTTTTTCTTCTTTTTCTTTTTCTTCTTTTTTTCTTCGGAATCTTCTGAACTAGAACGCGTATCCTTCCAATCCTTGGTAGAACGAACCCATTCATAATCAGGGAATCCTATATCTTCTAATCCGTCATTAACCTGGATCATAAAATCATGCCATATCTGGCCCGGATATGTAGAACCCCACAAACCTCTTGTTGCCTGTGGTGTATCATAACCAACCCATACACTGGTTGTATAATACGGTGTAAATGCACAGAACCAACCATCAGTATTATTATCTGTAGTTCCCGTCTTACCCGCACAAGACATATTAGGAAGTCCAAGTCCGCTTGCCGTTCCGCCTGTGAACACGCCACGAAGCATTGATGTCATCATTCGGCATGCATTTAATTCGTAAACTCGTTTTGACTTAATCTTATCGGAAACGATCACGTTACCTTGAGCATCAGTTATCTCTCTGATACATGTAGGCTTACGGAACTCTCCGTCATTCTCGATTGTCGAATATCCCGATGCCATCTCAACTGTGGTTGCACCGTATGTAAGACCACCAAGACATGCGGCCATGTTCTGTCTATCTTCTATTGTAAGATAGTTGAAGTTCATATTAAGAAGATAATCCGCACCAACTTCAGGAGTTAACTGTCCATACAAACGATAAGCAACAACGTTTTTAGACGCCGCAACAGCCTGTGCAAGTGATATCATACCCGAATATGATTTTCCGGAGTTCTCCGGCATTTTTGCTTCTTCAAAATCCGTATCATCAACTACAGTAGATGGAGTGTAACCTCTCTCTAACTGCGGTGTATATACGATGAGTGGCTTTATCGTACTACCCGGCTGTCTTGCACTCTGGTATGCACGATTCAAACTGTAACCTTCTAGCTCTCTTTGTGTTCTTCCGCCTACCATAGCAACAACACGTCCGGTAGAATTATCTATACATGTGGAAGCACCCTGAAGATTATATATACCGGTATCGGCATTCTTCTCGTCATCCATTGAAAGAACATCATCAATTGTATTCTGAAGCATATTCTGTTTCGCAGGCTCAAATGATGTGTATATACGATATCCGCCAGTATAAAGCGACGAATAATATTCATCATATGCCGCTCTGTAACGGGCATTGTATTCATGCTGCTCGTCTATATTCTTGAACTTATACTGGAATTTGAAACCATCAGCTTCCATAAGCGCTTCTGTTGCACAGAAGTTAGTATATGTCTCAATATAATCATGACTTACTTTCTTTTCAGGAGCAAGTTCAATCTTCTCTTCAAGTGCCATCTCAAGTTCAAGATCATTAAGATAGCCAAGTTCATGCATATCATTAAGAATCTTGTTACGACGCTCTATTGTATGGTCATAAGAAGTTCTCGGATCATAATATGACGGGCTGTTCGGTATCGCACATAAGAATGCCGCTTCCGAAACAGTTACCTCATCAAGCTCTTTATCAAAATATCCCTTTGCCGCCGCACCTATTCCATAATAGCCATTAGCAAAGAAAATGTTGTTAAGATAATACTCCAATATCTGTTGCTTTGTGTATTTCTTCTCCATCTCCATAGCAACAAACATCTCTTTGATTTTTCTCAAATACTTAAGCTTCTTGCTTTCATTCTCTTCCTTAACTTCTTTTGTAAGGAATATACCTCTTGCAAGCTGCTGCGTAATCGTACTTGCACCCTGTGTGATTGCACCACCATGCTTGTACAATATGTAAGCCGCTCTTACAACACCTTCAGGGTCAACACCGTTATGTTCATAAAAACGTCTGTCCTCAACGGAAACCATTGCTTCAACAAAATATGCAGGGATTTCATCATAAGTCTTGTAATAAACTTCTTTCTCACCTGTAACCTCGCGAAGTTTCTTACCGTCTGCGTCATATACAATAGAAGTCTCATCCTGACGGAAAGTTTCCGGTGAAGAATCGGCAACAATATCAATTGCTTCATCTCTATAAACGAGCAAATCCTTACCGAACTTCTCATACGCATAGTATCCGCCTATTACAAACACAAGTGTGAAAACAACAAGCAAGTAACTAAGTATGATTCTTCTTACACGTTTTCTTTTCTTTCTTCGTTCTCTTTTGGCCCTTTTCTTTTTGGCTAATTCCTCTGATGTAGGTTTCTTGTTATCAGCCATAATTTACCTCATTTCCAGCTATTAGCTTTTGACAATTCTAGAGATTGATAGAATAATTCGGAACTCCCAAAGAGTTGAATATATCCTGTATCTTAGAATTGGTTGTAAATATTATAATCTGACGATTCAAGTATTCGCCGATACAACTTAATGTATCACGCAATCTTTCCTCATCGTAAGTAACAAATATATCATCTATGATTATCGGCAAATCTTCGTTAACAAGAACATTGGCAATCGATAATCTAAGAGCAAGATAAATCTGCTCAACAGTACCCATACTTAAGTAATCCATACTGATAAATGAACTTCCACTCTTAACCATGACTCTCAACTGGTCATCGATTCTGACTTCTGTGTATTTACCCTTAGTAATCTGTGAAACAATCTCGGATACCTGAGTATTAAGCACACCACCGAAAGAATCGTATATTTCTTCAGAAAGCTCCTGAATCGTTCTGATTGCAAGATCTATAGCTTCAAGTTCAGTAACATTAGCATTTGACTTTGACTTAAGCTCCGTAATCTGGTTCATATAGAGCTCTTGCTCTCCTCTTTCCTTAAGGAGCATCTCCTGCTTAACTTTAAGCTCTGCCAAACGATCAACCATTTCACCGCGTCTGCTGTCGGAAATTGATGACTGAACATCGCTCCTGGCTTCTTCAAATCCACGCTCAATTTCTAACTCATCAAGAAGTTTATAAAGCGCACTTCTTCTTGCAAATATTTGTATTGTCATAAGCAAAGAAAGTGCAACACCAAAGCCCATTATTCCCATCTTAACCTTCGGTGAAGATACCGGAACAACATAAGCAACACCAACAAATGCTGCAACAATGATGAGTGCGAAAAGGAAAATAACAAATAAATTGTCCAAAATACTCTTAGGACCCATTCCATTTAACATCCTGATATCTTTCTCACGTTTTGAAAGAGGCTCTCTTTCTTCTCTTTGTCTCTCCTCTTCCTCACGGATTCGTTTCTGTCGCTCTTCTTCCTCCTGCGTTGCCGCATTCTTAATTGGAGTAAACTGTATTTTATCTTCTCCCTTTTTATTGAGAGAAGCATCTAATTCTCTATACTCTGCGCGGACAGCTTCTAACTCTGCATCATAATCTCTGTCCAACTGAAGCTTTGCTGTAATCTCAGCGATTTTCTCTTCAGCTTCCTTGTCAACGAACTCACGACGTTTCTTCTTAAGCTCTGTAATTGCATTAATAGAATCAATGTCACCGGCCTTTGATGATGCCATATTGACTATATAATGATTAAGCTTATCTGCGATACTCTTGTCTGTTGTTGTCTCTAACTGACCAATACAGAGAGTATTCAAATAAGTGCTCTTATCAGTCTCTAAAACTGTTCCAAGAATATCATGATCCCTTTTAAGTGTAACCTCACGTCCAGTGTCAGCATTTCTTAAAGTTGTACGCTTCTCACTTTTTGAAAAGTTTCTCTCAAGAATATATTCACCGTTTTCTGTAGAAAACTCCATGGAACCCGAATAAGCCACGCCGTTAATAGGACGTCTTTTCTCATAATGATCAAATCTTGCTCCTACTCCTCTTGCCTTATCGATTCCGTAAAGCATGTCGATTATAAAATCTTTGGCAGTAGTCTTACCGGCTTCATTGCCTCCCAAAATGATATTAACACCGGGAGTGAGTGTAATGTCTTTGTCATGAAATTTTCCGTAATTCTGTAAATGCAGTTTGTCAATTTTCATATTACTTATCTCCCGTCTTTAATAGTACATCCAAACCATAATGGATTGCTTTCCTGCATACCTCGTCATTATAATAATTGTCCGAAAGCTGATTGATAAACTTACCAATTAAGTTATCCTGATTCTCCTGATAGAGCTGATTAAGATCATACTCATCTCTGCTCTCTTCAGTTACAACCTCGTAGATATTATATTTAGCTACAAGACTCGAGAAATCAAAAACATCATGATTGTGATTGTGTCCCTTAACAAGGATTCTGTATATATTCCGTTCGCCTATATTGCGAATCTGTCTGTCCACAAGGTCAAGTATCATTGCAGGCGAATGATCCGGTTTGATGTTAATAAGAAGATTCATATATGCTCTCTTTGCAACCGGAACAAACTGCGTCTTAACAATTCCGTCAACAACCTCACCGTATATATATCCTCTTGCACCTGTATCGGTATGATCAATCGGCTCAAGCGAACCACAGTTAATCACTTGGTTCTCTTTGATAACTTCCGGCTTGTGGATATGACCTAGTGCAACATAATCAAAGTTTGACTCTTTTAAGTTCTTCTTATTAAAAGGTAAATGCTTAGCATCTCCGCCATGTGCCAATAAAATGTTAAAAGCACCTTGTTTTGCAGGTTTGATATGATTAAGGATATCCTCCGTATTCTCCTTATTGTTATAAGAGAAACCGGTAACACAAGTATTAATATCCTTCATATATACATTGTTGATTTTCTCAGCAGACAAACAAATAGTCTTAGACGAAAAACGATAGTTAGCCATCGGACTATCCGGTTTCATATAATCATGATTACCTGCAATAATAATCGTCTTTGTTGCAGTAAGTCTTGATAATATGTAATCCACATCTCTTAACATTCCCTCTGAAGGGGGCATATGGAATAAATCTCCGGCGATGAGCAACAAATCAACCTGTTGTCTCTGCGCATCATCTATAACTTTAACAAAAGTATCCTTTATCTCCTGTTCTCTGTCCTTGCTCCAAGGCTTGCCCTTATCCGGCTGAATCCCCAGATGAACATCTGCCATATGAATGAATTTCATGTCTGCACCTGCCTCTTTTCTATTAAAACTTATCTTTGCCTAAAAAATCACATACATTGCTATTATAGTAGATTTTCCCAATAAAGGCAAATATTTTCTATCCCGCAAACATAATTCCGTCAAACAACTCTTCTATATCCACACCTTCAATGGTCTGTGGCCAATCGTCACTCTTGATTGCAAGACGATATACTTTTCCATTAGAATCAATAACATCTACCGTATCGTCACCTAAAGTTCCATACACGGCAATCTTGGTTCCCGACGGCAAAACATCATTTTCAGACAAGACTTCAAGACTATCTTTATCCACAATATCCGCCTTAATGTCTTTGTTAGCTGTTATATTATAATCGTTTGAATATTGCATTGCGTAGTAATAATCATCTACCTTTGTCAGTTCGCCGTTATCATTTATATATGCCTTCGCAAAACCGGTGTGAGTCGAAAATATCTGAATGGTGTCCCCAACATATATATCATCGGGTGTTGTAAATGCAGCCGACCAGTATGAGTTCCAGTCCGATTCATAATCAGGTGTCGGCAATCTGTCTGTGATATATCCGTTATATTCGGAAATCTTTTCCACAGTATCGTCATTCACGCGAAGAGCAACTGTCATTCTGTAATCATTATCTTCAACCTGTTCTATATAGAAATAACTCTTATCACCTGTATGAACAAGATAAGGATGTATTTCATATCCATATACTTCAACATTTGTCTTATTACCGTTTATAGTAACGTTGATACTGTTAACCCAGCCATACTCATCTTCGTCAGGCTCAATGCAATAGGTATCAATGTTGCCGTCGCCATTTAAGTCAGCCGATACTTGCTCCCAATTGTTGACAGCTTCCACATAGTTACCATTCTGTTTTCTGAAATCCTCACAGAACAACTCCGGATTTTCATCATAGAGAATACTTACAGTCTGGCTTCCTGCAGCATATGATCCAAGTTGATATACACCAAAATAAATATCAACACCACAAGGATTTATAAACCAAGAACATCCCTGATCAGCTTCGCCGGTAAGATATTCCGGCACAGACTCATCAACCAAATCCATTTCGGCAAGATCAGAGTACTTTTCTTTCAGTTTATCCTTAACTATGCTTTGGAGCGTTGCAATATCGGGAATAATATCCTTAAGCGCAAGTTCTTTTCCGGAAGCTACATCATAGTTATAGCCACCACTTCCATACCAGCCATGTGCGCCGCCCATATAATTTTCCTCATTTACACGCACGGAAAGATATGAATTGTCAGCCCTTACAATGTTAATATCCTTGTAATCATAGCACTCAATGAAATCTTCTTTATTCTCAAGATCATCATACAAACTTCTTGCATCTGACACGTACCCGTCAAACTCAGACAAGAAGTTTTCTTCCTGATTCTTGTTAAATGTTTCAAGTGCCTTACCAAGATCGGGATATGCATTTTGTGACTCATCTGTCAATTGAACCTGTGCGTAGGTTCCCGAAACAAGCGGGGCATAACTATCCGGTTCCTTATATTCGCTGTGAGATCTGTATTCAACCAGAACCTTAAGCGGAACGTCCGACGTTCTCGCCTCATCTTCTTCCTTATCATCTTCTTTTGCAGTATCCTCGCTTTTCGATTCATCTTCAGTAACTTCTTCTTCCGAACTTGCAGTTTCAGTAGAAGCCTGCTTTTGTCCACACCCCTGACATAAAGCCACAGCCATAATCATAATAACTATATTTATTCCGATTCTTTTTCTCAATATACCTACCTCCTAATTTAATTCCGTTTATTATAACATTACTGTTTTTAATATTCAAATTATACGAAAATCAAAAAAGTTCTTGCAGGTTACGTTACGTCACCCTTTATAATCGCAATATCAGATTTATTCTAATGGACTTACATACATAACAACATATGAAGAATAATAGTAATAGGAGGTATATTACATGAAGGGAATCATCCTTGCCGGCGGTTCCGGCACAAGACTTTACCCGTTAACAATGGTAACCTCAAAGCAGTTGTTACCTATCTATGATAAGCCGATGATTTACTATCCAATGTCGGTTTTGATGAATTCAGGAATAAGAGACATACTTATAATATCAACACCTCAGGATACTCCAAGATTCAAAGAACTTTTAGGAGATGGTCATCAGTTTGGTGTTACACTTTCTTATGAAGTTCAGCCAAGTCCGGATGGACTCGCACAGGCTTTCATAATCGGCGAGAAGTTCATCGGCAATGATACTGTAGCAATGGTGCTCGGAGACAACATTTTTGCAGGACACGGTCTTAAGAAGCGTCTTAAGGCTGCCGTAGAAAATGCAGAAAACGGTCAAGGAGCAACAGTATTTGGTTACTACGTTGATGATCCTGAAAGATTCGGTATCGTTGAGTTTAACGCAGAGGGCAAGGCAATATCTATAGAAGAAAAACCTGCTCAGCCAAAGAGTAACTACTGCGTTACAGGACTTTATTTCTACGACAACAAAGTTGTTGAATATGCCAAGAACTTAAAACCAAGTGCCCGTGGCGAGTTAGAGATTACAGATCTTAACCGCATTTATCTTGAAAACGGAACTTTAAATGTTGAGCTTCTCGGTCAGGGCTTTACATGGCTTGATACAGGAACACACGAAAGCCTTGTTGAAGCAACCAACTTTGTTAAAACACTTGAGACACATCAGCATAGAAAAATCGCATGTCTTGAGGAGATTGCTTACCACAACAATTGGATTAGCAAGGAAGATGTATTGGAAGTGTATGAGCTTCTTAAGAAGAACCAGTATGGACAGTACTTAAAGGATGTATTAGACGGAAAGTATCTTGATATACTTCATGACAAATAAAAATCATTTATAAAAAGGAGATAAATTATGACAATTATCGTAACCGGAGGAGCCGGATTTATCGGAAGTAACTTTGTATTTCACATGCTTGACAAATATCCTGACTACAGAATCATTTGTCTTGACTGCTTAACATACGCAGGTAACCTTTCTACATTAGAGCCTGTTATGGACAACCCTAATTTCCGTTTTGTTAAGGAAAGCATTACAGACAGAGATGCTGTTTACAAACTCTTCGAGGAAGAAAAGCCAGACATGGTTGTCAACTTTGCAGCAGAGAGCCACGTTGACCGTTCAATCGAGAATCCTGAGGTATTCTTAGATACAAACATCAAGGGTACTGCTGTTCTTATGGACGCATGTAGAAAATACGGAATTAAGCGTTATCATCAGGTATCAACCGACGAAGTATACGGTGACCTTCCGCTTGACAGACCCGACCTCTTCTTCACAGAGGAGACACCTATTCACACAAGCAGCCCATACAGTTCATCAAAAGCAGGAGCAGACCTTCTCGTTCTTGCTTACCACAGAACTTACGGCTTGCCTGTAACTATCAGCCGTTGTTCAAACAACTACGGACCTTATCATTTCCCGGAGAAGCTCATTCCGCTTATGATTGCCAATGCGTTAAATGATAAGCCACTTCCTGTATACGGTAAGGGTGAAAATGTTCGTGACTGGTTATATGTTGAAGATCACTGCCGTGCAATCGATTTAATTATCCACAAAGGAAAAGTCGGCGAAGTATACAACGTTGGTGGTCACAACGAGATGAAGAATATCGATATCGTTAAGATTATTTGTAAAGAGCTTGGAAAACCAGAAAGCCTTATCACTTATGTCACAGATCGTAAAGGTCATGACATGCGTTACGCTATTGATCCTACCAAGATTCACAACGAACTTGGATGGCTTCCGGAGACAAAGTTCGAAGACGGTATTAAAAAGACTATAAAATGGTATCTCGACAACAAGGAGTGGTGGGAGACTATCATTTCCGGCGAGTATCAGAACTACTACGAGAAAATGTACAAAGACAGATAGACAGTTAGAAAGGAAATAATATGAAGGTTTTAGTTACCGGTGTGGCAGGACAACTTGGCCACGACGTAATGAATGAATTGGATAAACGCGGACTTACCGGAATCGGAAGTGACATTGCACCTGAATATAGTGGTGCAGATGACGGTTCCGCAGTTACCACAATGCGTTACATTCCGATTGATCTTACTGATTCTGAAGCTGTCGAAGCAAGAATCATTTTCGAACAGCCGGACGCTGTTATTCACTGTGCCGCATGGACAGCTGTTGATGCTGCAGAAGACGATGAGAACCGTGCTAAAGTCAAAGGTATCAACTTCGGTGGAACCAAGAATATCGCCAAGGTTTGTGCAGAGCTTGATATTCCTATGATGTATATATCAACCGACTATGTTTTCGACGGACAGGGTACCGAACCATGGAAACCTGATTGCAAAGATTATAAGCCTCTCAACCACTACGGCAACACAAAGCTTATGGGTGAGAATACTGTAACCGCCAATCTTGATAAATTTTTCATCGTTCGTATTGCATGGGTTTTCGGATTAAACGGAAACAACTTTATCAAAACAATGTTAAAGGTTGGACAGAACCATACAGAACTTAAGGTTGTCAATGACCAGATTGGTACTCCGACATACACTTATGATTTGGCAAGACTTTTGGTTGATATGATTCAAACTGACAAATACGGTTATTATCATGCAACCAACGAAGGCGGATATATAAGCTGGTATGATTTCACAAAAGAGATATTCAAACAGGCTTGCGAGCTTGGACATGACGAATACAGCGAGGAACGTATAACCGTTAATCCTGTAACGACTGAGGAATACGGTATTTCCAAGGCAGCAAGACCATTTAACAGTCGCTTGGATAAAAGCAAACTTGTCGAGAACGGTTTTACCCCTCTTCCAACATGGCAGGATGCACTTGCACGCTACTTGAAAGAGCTTGGTTATTAAAATAAAGAATAAATAAGGAGACGTATATCAATGGGTCAGATAAAAGTTACAAAATGTGATATAGAAGGGCTCTACGTCATTGAGCCTACTGTCCATGGAGATTCTCGTGGATATTTCATGGAGACATATAATCAGAATGATATGACTGAGGCAGGTCTTGATATGGTATTTGTTCAGGATAATCAGTCATGCTCTACAAAGGGAGTTCTTAGAGGACTTCATTTCCAGAAAGAGTTTCCTCAGGGCAAATTAGTACGTGTTATCAAAGGTAAAGTTTTTGATGTTGCTGTAGATTTGAGAAGCGACAGCAAGACTTACGGTAAGTGGTACGGTGTTGAACTTACAGAAGAAAACAAGAAACAATTCTACATCTCGCCGGGCTTCGCACATGGATTCCTCGTACTTTCAGATGTTGCAGAGTTCTGTTATAAATGCACAGACTTCTATCATCCGGGTGATGAAGGTGGTCTTGCATGGAACGATCCCGAGATAGGAATTGAGTGGCCTGAACTTGTTGGAGAATACAAGGGAAGTGCTTCTGCTGAAGGTTACACATTGTCAGATGGAAGTGCACTCAACTTAAGTGATAAAGACCAAAAATGGGTTGGACTTAAGGACACATTTAAATTCTAAATACAAATTTAACAGATGCGCGATTATATAGTTTCGCCGCAGACACGTTCTCACTCCGTTTTGAGCGCAACGGTACTAAGTTCGCATTTCATGCTCACTAAGTACCGGCGGTCAAAAAGGGTCTGCTTACGAATCCTATATAATCGCGCATCTTTATAAGTTATCCAAGATTAAAATTTCTTATTCTTTCTTTCAACCTGTTAATGGTTTCTTACATCCCAACAAAATTAAACCTTAAAACGTGTCCTTATTCCTCCAAATCAGAGGTGCAGTGTGGGCACTTGGTTGCGGCGATGTCGATTTCACTCTTACAATATGGGCACTTCTTAGTTGTTGGTGCTTCTTCCTCTTCTTTCTTCTTGCCTACAGTCATTGCTTTATTCATAGCCTTAATAACGATGAACAATACCAATGCCATAAGAAGGAAGTTGATTATAGCTGTAATTAATGCACCAAGATTAATCTCCTGCCCTTTGATAAGAGGAATTACGAAACCCTTCACTTCCGGATTACCGATACAACCAATAAGCGGATTAATTACATTCTCAGTCAAAGCTGTAATAATATTACCAAATGCAGCACCGATGATAACACCGACTGCCATATCCATTACATTTCCTTTAAGAGCAAACTCTTTGAATTCTTCGATAAACTTCTTCATAAGTAAATCCCCCTTCTTACAATAAGTTCTTTCTAAGTTCTGCACCATCTAATGCTGAAAGATATGCAGGTGCAACGTCAAATACTGTCTTACAACCTGTCTGTCCTTCTTTTGACATCTTATAAGCTGCTCTTGCATAAGCCACAAGAACTGATGATGTGAACTCCGGGTTTGAATCAAGTTTTAAACTATATTCGATAACATGGTTATTCTCACCATTCCAGCCTGTCTTACCTGTTCTGATTACAAATCCACCATGAGGAATTCCGCTGTGATCACGAAGAAGCTCTTCCTCACTGATGAAATGAACTGTTGTATCATAATCAGCAAAGTAATTCGGCATTGTCTTAATCTCTTCCTCAACCTTAGCAGCATCTGCCCCATCTTCCAAAACAACAAAGCACTCTCTTGTATGCTTCTGTCTTGTTGTAAGTTCAGGATTCTTTCCTGCACGAACCTGCTCCAATGCACTATCAACAGGAATTGTGTACTGTTTAGCATTCTTAACGCCTTCAATTCTTCTGATTGCATCTGAATGTCCCTGGCTTACGCCCTTACCCCAGAAAGTATAGTCTTTTCCATCAGGAAGAATTGCATTTGCATACATTCTATTTAACGAGAACATTCCCGGATCCCAACCAACAGATATAATTCCAATATGTCCCGACTCTTTTGCTGCTGCATCTACATTAGCAAAATGTTCAGGAATCCTTGCATGTGTATCAAAGCTGTCGATAACATTGAAAAGTTTAGCATACTTCGGTGTCTGTTCAGGAAGGTCTGTCGCACTTCCGCCACAAAGAATCAAAACGTCTATCTTATCCTTCCACGACTCAATATCATTAACACTACATACAGAAACGCCTTCTGTCATAACCGATACTGTCGATGGCTCTCTTCTTGTAAATACTGCAGCCAACTCCAAATCATCATTCTGTTTAACTGCACACTCAATCCCTCTTCCGAGATTACCATAGCCCATAATACCAATTCTAATACTCATGCCTTATGTCCTCCTAATTTTGTATCATATTATTGTGCATCAAAAATGCCACCCAATACACCTCGCAAAGGATGGCACACCTCTGTCAGCACAAAATATATGGTAACTCAACCGACATGCAAATGTCAATATTTACTTGACCTGTTTTGATAATAACAAAGCCGCCGTATCATGCGATACGACGGCTTTATAATTCACGTAAGACTTACGATTAAGCAAGCTTAACTGTGTTAATCTTAACACCAGGACCCATTGTAGAAGTAAGTGTTACACTTCTGAAATACTGTCCTTTAGCTGCTGCCGGCTTAACCTTGATAATCTCATCTATTAATGCTTGGAAGTTGTCTGCTAACTGCTCCTCTGAGAAAGAAGCCTTTCCAACTGGCACATGTATAATGTTGTTCTTATCAAGTCTGTATTCAATCTTACCTGCTTTGATATCATTTACGGCCTTTGTAACGTCAGGAGTAACTGTACCTGCCTTAGGGTTTGGCATAAGTCCCTTAGGTCCGAGAACACGACCAAGACGTCCTACAACACCCATCATATCAGGAGTTGCAACTACAACGTCAAAATCTAACCATCCATCGTTCTGGATCTTAGGAATCAACTCCTCGCCACCAACATAATCAGCACCTGCTGCAGTAGCCTCATCTACCTTATCACCCTTAGCGAAAACAAGTACTTTAACGGTCTTACCTGTTCCGTGAGGAAGTACAACAGCACCACGAATCTGCTGATCTGCGTGACGTCCGTCAAGTCCCATTCTAAGATGAGCTTCTACTGTCTCATCAAACTTAGCGCTTGCTGCTTTCTTAACGAGTGCAACTGCTTCAGGGATATCATAAACCTGTGTTTTGTCTACAAGCTTGCTAGCTTCAACATATCTTTTACCTTTTTTCATATTATATAACCTCCTGTGGTATTATCGGGAGCGACCCTCCCACTTTTAATTACTATTTCTCATTACAACTAAGTTCTCTGTCAATGCCCCTCACTAATCTCAACCTTCACTTCGTTCGGTTTCGTTAAGTTCGGTGCATGATTACGACTAAGTTCAAGCTTCGTCTTGCGACTTGCTTTCACTAAGTTCTCTATCAATCCTCAACAACGATTCCCATTGAACGAGCTGTTCCGGAAATCATGCTTATAGCTGCTTCGATGCTACCAGCATTTAAATCTGGCATCTTAAGCTCTGCGATTTTCTGAACCTCAGCTTTAGATATAGTAGCAACTTCAGTTTTATTAGGAACTGATGAAGCCTTCTGAAGCTTACATGCCTTCTTTAATAAAACTGCAGCCGGCGGAGTCTTAGTAATAAAACTGAAACTTCTATCAGCATATACAGTGATAACAACAGGGATAATCATATCTCCCTGATCTGCTGTCTTAGCATTAAACTGCTTTGTGAACTCTACGATATTAACACCATGCTGACCAAGAGCAGGTCCAACCGGTGGTGCAGGAGTTGCCTTACCTGCAGGAATCTGTAATTTGATATAACCTTCTACTTTCTTTGCCATTTCTAATTTCCTCCTAATTCATGTGGTCAAACGGGATATACCCTCCCACTGTTATGACATTTTTCTCTCTGTCAATGCCCCTCTCTAAACTCAACCTTCGCTTCGCTTGGTTTCGTTAAGTTCGGTGCATGACTACGACTAAGCTCAAACTTCGCTTACGCTTGTTTTCGCTAAGTTCTCTGTCAATCCCATGGTTCGCTGTTTCCAATCACACTTCACTTCGTTCGTGTTCTTGGACAGCTATCATGTTTGGTTTCGCTAAGTTTCCAATTTCGCTTTGCTCATTGCAAACTAAGCTCTACTCCATCTTAACAACATCCATAAAACTGATTTCCACGGATGTGGCACGACCAAAGATATCCACTTCAATGGTAACTGCCTGTTTGCCGTCGTTAACCTCTGTGATAACGCCTACTGTTCCTTCCCATGCACCGGAAACAACCTTAACTGTATCACCCTTAGCAACGTCAATTTCCATTTCAGGAACTCTGATTCCGAGATTCTTCATCTCGGCTTCTGTAAGGGGTACCGGCTTAGATCCGGGACCAACGAAACCTGTTACGCCTCTTGTGTTTCTAACAACGTACCACGTTGCGTCGTTCATGATCATATTGATCAACACATAGCCAGGGAACATTTTCTTTGAAACAGATTTTCTTGTACCATTTTTAAGTTCCATAACATCCTGAACCGGTACGGATACCTCAAAGATCTGGTCCTGAAGTTTTCTGTTTTCGATTGTTTTCTCAATATCTGCCTTGACCTTATTCTCATAGCCCGAATAAGTGTGTGCAACATACCATCTTGCTTCGCCGTTTCTTTCAACATCTGCCATAATATGTCACCACCTTACCCGATAATAAATGACAAGCCAACCTGCATTACCCAATCGATTGCAGCAATCATACATCCGATTACTACAGCAGCAAGAATAACTGCAACAGACTGCTTTCCTAACAGTTTCTTTTCTGGCCAAACAATTTTACGGAATTCACCTTTGAGCTCAGTGAAAAAGCTTCTTTTTAAAGCTGCGTTTTCATTTTCCTTTGCCACTTCAATTCACCTCCGTATTATTTGGTCTCTTTGTGTAAGGTGTGTGCCTTACAGAATGGACAATACTTCTTTGTTTCCATACGCTCAGTGTGGACTCTCTTGTCCTTTGTCAGATTGTAATTACGCTGTTTACACTCTGTACATGCCAATGTGATTTTAACTCGCACAACTTCCACCTCCATCTTTAATTATCTGTCTGACTTATGCCTTGCCCTACGCACTCCAAGCATTAAAAATGCGCACATTAAAAAAGCCCGGCATTTGCCGACTAGGGTAGAATATCAGAACACATAGAAAAAGTCAAGAAAAAATAATGGTTTTTCCTGACTTTTTCTTCTATATTATATTATCACCGTATCCACTTGTGACTAAATGACAACTCACCCACAATATATTGCGAATTCGTCTTTCATCACTCCTCAAGAGAGAACTTCTTCTGAACAGTAACTGTCTCGTCATAGCATGTGAATATTTCATCAACAAACTTTGAATCAAGCTTAGGTGTAATTGCACTAACAACAGGAACGATAATAAGTCCTGCAAGCATTGTAACCGCACCTGCATTGATTGGTGAAGGAATAATCTTAACAAACATGTTAACTACAGTGAAGCATACACCAACAATATAACTTGCCCATACAGAAGCCTTTGTAACCTTCTTTGAGTAGAGACCATACATAAATGGTGCAAGGAACGAACCTGCAAGTGCTCCCCATGAGTATCCCATAAGCTGTGCAATAAATGTTGGTGGATTAAGAGCAAGCACAACTGAAAGCACGATAAAGAATGCGATAAGCACACGCATGATAATAAGCTGCTTCTTCTCGTCCATATTTTTAGCACATGTTTCCTTAAGGAAATCGAGTGTAACTGTAGAACTTGATGTAAGTACCAATGATGAAAGTGTTGACATTGAAGCCGAAAGCACAAGCACTACCACTATACCTATAAGAATGTCAGGCAAAGTAGAAAGCATCTGCGGAATAATTGAGTCAAATGCAACCGTTCCATCCGGCTTATATATTCCAGGTACATCGAAAAGTCTTCCGAAACCACCAAGGAAGTAACAACCACCTGCAATAACAATAGCAAAGAATGTCGATACAATTGTTCCTGTCTTGATTGAATGCTCATCCTTGATTGCATAGAACTTATGCACCATCTGAGGAAGTCCCCATGTACCAAGTGATGTAAGAACGATAACACCAAGAAGGTTAAGTGGGTCCGGTCCAAAGAAACTTGCGAATAATCCCTGGCTTCCCTGTAATGCAGGAACAGTAACTGTCTCATCCATTGGAATCTCTGAAAGTTTCTTGACTGCTGTTAAAAATCCACCCTGTCCTTTAAGAACAGCAACGATAACCGCACTGATACCAAATAACATAATGATTCCCTGTACGAAATCATTTAACGCTGTAGCCATGTAACCACCAACGATTACATATACTCCTGTAAGAACTGCCATAACGATGATACAAACTTTGTAGTCAATATTAAATGCCATTCCGAAAAGTCTTGAAAGACCGTTATATACTGATGATGTATATGGAACAAGGAATATAAATGAAACAAGTGAGCCGAATACACGAAGCGACTTTGAATCAAAACGCTTACCGAAGTATTCAGGCATTGTCTTTGCATCAAGTTTCTGTGTCATAACACGGGTTCTACGTCCAAGAACAAGCCATGCAAGCAAACTTCCTATAAATGCATTACCAAGTCCTACCCATGTTGTCGAAAGTCCGTATTTCCAACCAAACTGTCCGGCATATCCAACGAATACAACCGCAGAGAAATAAGATGTTCCGAATGCAAATGCTGATACCCAAGGGCCGACACCTCTTCCTCCTAATACGAAGTCATTCACGTTAGTTGCACTCTTTCTTGAATAGATACCGATTCCGATCATCAACGCAAAGAATACAACAAGCATAATTACTTTAATAATCATTTTCTTCTCTCCTCACTGCTTTGTTGTTTTAATGTTTTAACGCTTTAACGTCATAAAGTGAATTATAATAAATAACCTTCTTTCTGTCAAGCAGTAAATGCCCTAAAAAGTCTTGATTTTCGCAAAAAAAATTGATATAAAGAATAACAAAGATACAAGGAGGATTATGGGAATGGCAGAAGAAACAATGAAGGATTTCGAGAAGGAGTTAAATGATTCCTTTCGTGTTATACGTGAAGGCGATGTTTTAGAGGGTATGATAGTGGATATCAACGACGAAGTTGTAACACTTGATATAGGTTATTATGTTCCGGGCGTTGTGCCTCTTAACGATATATCCGCAGATCCGGATTTTTCGCCTATGAGAGATTTAAAAATCGGCGACAAAACGCAGGCAGTTGTAATCGAGAAGGATGACGGCAAAGGCAATGTCCTTCTTTCAATGAAAGAAGCCGGGGAGGCTGCTGCATGGGATAAACTTCGTGCTTTGTTAGAAAGTCAGGATATCGTAAACGTTCGTGTCAAAGAAGAGGTTCCGTCAGGAGTTGTTGCATACCTTGAAGGAATAAGAGCATTTATCCCAGCATCACAACTTTCACTTTCATTTGTTGAAGACACATCAGAATATATCGGAAAGCAGCTTGAGGTAAGAGTTATCACTGCTGATGAGAACGCTAACAAACTTGTTCTTTCCGCAAAGTCAGTACTTCGCGAGAAGGAAGATGACAACAACAGACGCAAGATGTCTGCAATTGCACCCGGCGCAATATTTAACGGAACAGTTGAAACACTTCAGCCATATGGTGCATTTGTACAGTTAGAGAATGGTCTCACAGGTCTTGTCCACATATCTAAGATATCAATGAAGAGAATCAAGAAGCCTTCAGAGGTATTAAAAGTTGGTCAGGAAGTTAAAGTTAAAGTATTAAAGATCGAAGACGGAAAGCTTTCACTTTCAATCAAAGATGTTGAGATGAATACATCTGATATTGCAGAAAGCAGTAATAATGATGTTGATGATACTCCTGCTGTAGAGTATAAATCAGAGGAGATTCCAAACAATCCATTTGCTGCATTACTTGCAGGTGTAAAGGTTGATTAAAAGAAATATACAAATAGCCGTCTGCCCATCAGGGCAAGGCGGCTATTTTTTATGTTTAGAATTGCGACAATTAATATCCTCGCGCGATGAAACGCTGGTACGATAACTGGGATGCAATCTGTCCGATTTTCAAGTTCTCATCAGAGGTAAGAACTGTCATCTATACTACCAACGCCATCGAAAGTCTCAATGCCACTTATCGCAAGCTGAACCGTCAAAGAAGCGTTTTTCCGAGTGATCAGGCTCTTCTTAAAGCACTGTATTTATCTACATTTGAGGCAACTAAGAAATGGACTATGCCACTCAGGAACTGGGGAAGAGTCTATGGCGAGCTTCAGATTATGTATGAAGGAAAACTTCCAGAATAAAAATATGAGCTTCAGTCCTACTTGGGCTGAAGCTCCTTTGCGCGTTTATCTTCCGGTTATCCGTTCTATTGATTCAATACTGCTTTGTTTTCATTAGGATAGCTACACTTTTCAACAATGAAACGAATATTGAGACATTTGACTCTTAACAAAAGAAACCTCTGAATCATTATGACTCAGAGGTTTTTCTGATTTATGTAAACCATCACTTTACTCTTGTATCAGATTATATGCCGATACGCGTTTCA
>JAILRO010000007.1 GCA_024698145.1 Lachnospiraceae bacterium | reverse complement strand
TCATCCGGATTAATGATCCACTGGATATAGTGCAAGCTTGCAGTAAGACTTATTATATATTCACCTTCATTGAGAAAATGATTAGGTATCTCTCCTCTTAATATGTTTTTGCCGAGAACAAGCTTTTTTTCTTCTTTGTAGTCATCTGTTACATATGACCAAAACAAAACTTCTCCTTCTGTGCTGCATATGTTATATCCAATCACAAATGCCTCATGTAATTTCTTTACATTAAGTTCTATCTGAACATATGCCTTATTGCAGTTTTCCAAAGGTAACGCCAGGTCACGCCCATCTTCATTCACCAGCCTAAAATCCAGCAAATCAAAAAACTCATTATCATAATATGACAAATCTTCTACTGACTTTCTTTCAAACAGACCACTTTGATACTTTGCTATACAATTGTCTATGCTGTCCTGTAATACAATCTTACCTTTATCAAGGACCATACCACTGCCACACAATGCCTTAACAGCATTCATCTGATGGCTCACAAATAGCACTGTTCTTCCTCTTCCGGTACTAAGCTCACTCATCTTACCCAGGGCCCTTTTTTGAAATGTTGCATCACCTACAGCAAGAACCTCATCAGCTATGAGAATATCACTATCAAGATGTGCAGCCACTGCAAATGCAAGGCGAACGTACATACCGCTTGAATATCTTTTCACAGGTGTATCTATATGTTCATTAATCTCACTAAAGGCAATAATCTCATCTATCTTCTCATTTATCTCAGCACGTTTCATACCAAGAATGGCACCATTCAAGTAGATATTCTCTCTTCCGGTCATCTCCGGATGAAAACCGGTGCCAACTTCCAGAAGACTTGCAACATTACCTTTGATTCCTATACGCCCCTTTGTTGGAACGGTAACCTGACTGATAATTTTTAGCAAAGTGGACTTTCCGGCACCATTTTTACCAATAATACCTACTCTGTCTCCCTGTTCAATCTCAAAATTAATGTCATCGAGAGCCCAAAAGCCTTTGTTGTCCGTACATTTTTCACCAATTTTAGTAACATCATCATCTTTGCCAAGTTTGCGCCTGATATGTGCCCTAACATCTGTATAGAACATGCCTGTGTTAATCTGTCCCAGACGATAATACTTACCTATATTTTCTGATTTGATTGCAATATCTTTCATGTATCCATCCATTAAATAACATCAACAAACACTTTTTCGTTCTTGTTAAATAGAATTATTCCAATTAAGAAAAAGGCGACTGTACAAACTAAACTGTAGGTAACAGAATAAAGCGATATGTTTCCTACCCCAAAACATATTTTTCTAAAACATTCCATCACTTGTGTAAGTGGGTTTATCAAAAACACTAACCTGTATTTTTCAGAAACCTGTGAAAGAGGATATACAACAGGTGTAATATACATATATAAGGATAAGAAGAATGATAAAGCTTTTGAAAGATCCCGATACTTGGTCGTAAGAGAAGAAACTATAAGGCCTAACCCTATAGCCTGCATAGATATCCATATTATAACTGCTGGTAACAGAAGCCAGCTTATAGTTATCCTGCACGGATAGCCGTGCAATGCGCTTAGGAAGAAGAGAAGTAAAAATAGAATAAACTGAATAATAAACCGGTTCATCTCCCCCAAAAATATGGCGATAGGTACAGTAAGTCTTGGGAAGTATACTTTCTCAAATATATATCGGTTATTTAGAAAAACTCTGGATTCACCTTTAATCAGCTTACTAAACAGCGTCCATAAAACCGTTCCCGCAAAATAAAATAACACAGGTGGTATACCGCCTGTACTTAACTGAGCAATATTCTGAAATACAACGATGCACATAAGAGTTGTGCAGATTGGCTGAATAAGATACCATAATGGTCCAAGTATTGTTTGCTTATACGTAATTGCAATATCTCTCTTAACAAACAATAAGATCAGATCTTTGTATTCCAATATTTTTTTAATATTGATTGAAAAGGGATTCTTTTTCGCTTCAATTACAGTATCCCAATCATATTCTTCAAACTTCACTTCTACATCCCACCATTTATTCTTTTGCGATTATAGTCGCACCATCTGCAATGTTCATTTTTACATTTATGTATTCTAAAACCTCTAAATCTGATAAGTAAAAGCATACCTAATCTATGAGATGCCAACTTCTTTCT
>JAILRO010000055.1 GCA_024698145.1 Lachnospiraceae bacterium | reverse complement strand
ATTTCATCTGCGAATGATGCAAATGTCATATTTGCACCACCTGTTCCTCCGCCAAATCCAAGATCCATCAGTTTATCATATCTGGGCCAGAGAATTGTTCCCTTAGGTATAACAAGAGAAGAAGCTCCCGGGATCTCATATACAATGTCATCCTTAGCATAAAGAACCGCTACAAACTCAAGAACATAATCCTGATCGGGTTCAAGGCGCATTGCACCACCCGCTCCCTGTACAGGGGAAGTCGTATCGGCATCTCCTATTTTATCAAAGTGATAAGCTCCGCCATCTTCGCTATCCGTCATGACCTTATACTGGGAGAAATACCACTTGGTTCCATCGATAGTTTGTTCCAAATAGCTGTTCCCGTAAGGGTCTCCCGGAAGTTTCTTTGCTCCGATGGTATAAAATGCCTGATATCCACACTTCTCCTTTAATAAAGCCTTTAGCGGAAGTACATGATCATTATAATTTGAGAAGAACAACGCATATGTTTCGTTTGTTGATTTCAGGTAATCCAAAAAGCTGTTATCAACAAAATCATTTATCTTCTGATCCCTTGTTTCAATTGCACCATGTGCCGGTGAAGCAGGCGGTTCAACACCTCTCTTATACCCACTTCCTGACGGGAAAAGACTGGCAATGATCTCATACTTATCATAGACATAAGAATAAGCAATACCGGATTTATTATCGGCTGTGAAATTTGTAATATCCTCTAAACCGTTTGCGTTTACTCCGTTATAAGCGTGACATGCAATCGCACGAACTGTGATCTTTGCTCCTATATCCATCTTGGCGGCAAGCTTTAGATCAATTACATCTTCTTTCTCGGCATCATAAACCAGGCCGGCAGTCTCGTTGCCCTTTTCATCTTGAAATGTAACGGATGTTCCGCTTTGTACAGCGCCATTTTTTGAAAAAGTAATATTTGAAAGATCATATTTAACTGTAGAAACTATATATTTCACCTTATATGGAGTAACATAATCCACGTCGGAAGGTACTGCAAAGTATCTTTCCGCATTCTGAACATCAAGTCTGTCTACAGTAATTTCATGAATAGCTCCCGCACCGGTTTCATTGTTCAGATCCAACGGTGCACCGTAAATATCAAAAGGCTTATAATCTATATCCGGATCAGCCTTTTGTACGCGTCTGATCTTTATTACTACATTCTCGGATACATTGTATACCTCTACCCCGTCTTTCTGCCCTCTTACCGTAATCTTTACCGTAACAGAATCATGTGCTTCCGTTGTTCCGGCTTTGAAAACAATAGACTTTTCGGCAGCAGAAAATGACTCGGTAACGCTGAGACTCGAATCAGTTGCAATGGCTGAATTCTCGGGTATTATAGTGTTTTCTGCATCGCCTGAAACCAGAATATCAAACGGAATTGTGACCGTCTGATTCGGTTCTACAACTGCAATAGGATCAACAACGATAGAGCACGAGTAGAGTTTTTTTATTGCTGTGTCATAAGTATCGGCATTTCTTGATGTAGACGTAAACGATGTCTTCATTTCACGTTCGTCTTTTGCTGTTCGGAATCTAAGATCAAAACTTACCGTTCGATCAGCCAAAAAACTGTCCGCATCAGCAGAAAACGAGGTAACATACTGTGACAAAACTTCCGGTTCATATCCTGTTTTGGTGTAATTTAAAGAAGCCCCGTCACACGAGATTACATAGGTTGATCCGTCACTGGATGTAATATTCAATACATTGTGATTTCCGTCGGGGTTCTCCACCCTGATTGAATCCAGAACAAGGTTATTTAAAATATTTGTAATGTTTTGAACTTCCTGTTGAAGGTCAACCTCGGAATTACCTCTGCTGTAATTTCTTGTAGCAGAAATAACAGCCACTGCTATGCCGGCTGAAACGATACTCATGATAGCAACTGTTGCAATTAGCTCTACGAGTGAGAGACCTTTATTCTCTTTTAAAATATTAAGAATCTTTTTCATGAAATCGATTCCTCCAAGAATAAACAACTACTCCTGTTTGAAAACAACCTTTCCGGTAAGAGGCTCTACATGTACTGTGTAGGTAATAAGAGTTCCTTTTTTTACTACAATTGTCAGATTCGCGGGGTCTTTCAAAGAACCGTCGCTTCTTTTGAATTCTATATAACTGGTTCCGTTTTCAAACGTCTTTAGATCCGTACCGTTAACTGTAATATCCAGCCCGGTTTTTCCTATCTTGGCAACACCCTGCATTTCTCCCGGATTACTATATGAGCCGCCTTCAGGGTTAGTCCACACTGAAATCCTGTGTCCGGTATTTTCATCGTAGGCGGTCTCATCAAATCTCTCAACCATATAGACACCATCACCTGTCTGTATAAATGCTATGTAAGAGTTTTTCTTTCCCATGGCATTTATTCTTGCTTTGTTGAGGGAAATCTGCATATTCTTAGCACATTGAGTTGCGGCCTTGGTTGATACTAAACTTATTCCCACTGATGCTGCACCTACAAGGACTACCATTATAGCCATAACAACAATGAGCTCTATCAGACTGACTCCTCTATTATCTTTTCTTAAAGAGAATAAAAGATTCTTCACTATAATACCTGCTTATTCTTTGCGCCACTCGTAATAAGCCACGCATTCCATGTAATCAATCTCATCATCGGGATTTTTGGCATCGATTCCCCAGTTAAGCATAGGAGGAGTAATCTCAAATGATGTCTGTATAACGGATGTATAGTTATTTTTATCCGTAACCATCAGCTTAATATTATTCACATAAAATCTGGAAGCAGTTTTAAGCTTGCTGTCTCCGGTAACTTCCGTATGAGTTTTTTTGTCGTACAGTTTTCCGTTTACAACGCCATATACGCTTGCCGGTGAAACATAGCAGTTGTCAAAGTCAAAATCATATAAAACACATTCAAGCTCATCATCTTCATCACCGGTAAGATTTATTTTAAACTTCACTGTATTGCCTGTAACATTAATTTCATCTGCTCCGGGAAAATAATGTTCTACTCCTGCCTGTTGATTCAGGCCTCCTCCTTCAACAGGATACCAATTATCGTGCCATACGTCATCAAGCTCTTCTTTGAAAAAAACAAGATACATGTTTGATCTTATTGATTCATCTCCGCTCTGTATATAATTGACAGATGTATCCGAAAAAGCAGGTTCCGAAGCAGCTATTACATCCATGATCAGTCTTGTTCTCATCAGTTCGATGACTTCTTCCGCTTCATAAAAACTTGCCTTGCTTCTCTGATCAATGATTTTAGTCTTGTAGTTCTGTCCGGAAATATAAAGCATTATAGTCGCAAGAATACTCATAAATGCAATAACCACAACAACAGTTACAAGCGTAGATCCTGCATCCTTTTTACTCTTTATGAACTTATTCGACAAAAATCTGATGTTCATTAATATTTCCTACTTAAATACGGTTCCTTTTACAACTGAAAGAACTTTATTTGGTTCTTTTGAATCTGTCGGATCGGTAACGGTAATAATAACATTCATATATAGCTGGTCGGTATTAAGCGTCAGATCCTCATCATCCAATCCATTGTATAGCGTTATCACTCCGGTGTGAGAAACCGCATCGTGGACCGAGCCAAATAAGTTGGCAGCTGCTGTACTGTCTGCGAGGTTTTCATTCACCACATCAAATACATCAACATCATATGAAAGCCCGGGTGTGTAATAAAAATCGACATGATAATTACTATCCGCGATTTTCAGATTAGTATACGATTTACCGTTATCTTTCTGCTTTATCATGTAAAGATTTGCTTTTCCCGCTGAGTTTGACAAGAAAAGCTTATCTGAATTAGTTTCGGGATTGATCTTTACAATATATGTCTCGCCTTCAGGTGT
>JAILRO010000054.1 GCA_024698145.1 Lachnospiraceae bacterium | reverse complement strand
TGATATATTACAAGCTTCTCTCCATTTTCCGTATGCTGTGCAAATGCCAGAATCCTGTACAGATATTCCGCAGAATTATCATTAATGTATTCTCTCTTAAAATGTTTTACCGTATCTCCAATCTTAAATCTCTCCATTATTTCTCTCCTTTTTCTATCATTCATCAAGCATGATTTTTCCCGCCTTTACCTTAGCTTTAAGTCGTTCCATCTGCTCTTTTTCTATTTGTTGTATACTCTTATCAGGTGTAGGCAAATCCTCAGGCATTGTTCCACCTATTTTTTCTATAGCGGTTCTTACTTCCTTTCCTACATTATAATGAACATTTGTAGCCTTATCTGCACCTTTAACATTATCTTTTCGTAATTTCTCTTCTGTTTGTGATATTCTAAAGAGATTGGCAATCAATTCTGTACTTCCCATGTAATCAAGGATTTTTTGTCCAACTTCTAATTCTTTCTTCGCATGGATATCGTCCACGCTCATTCCTCCATACAGACCCATGTATCCCGCATTTTGAAATACAGCAAACTCTTCGTTAGTAATAACACCTGCATCATAAGCTGTTTCAGCTAAAAGCTGATTCCACTGTTTAATATCTCCGCGTACTACAAGTCTTCGCCTATCTTCATCAAGTTGATTATAATGATCAGCCAATTCCTGTCTATATGTTTGAATAGCAAAATACGTCTGTCCAAGGGCAATAACTTCTTTTCTCGGGTCACCGTTCTGCACAATCAGATAACAGGCATATCTAGAAAGTTCATAATCTTTCATAGGCTTCCTTGTCACACCTGCTTCCACGATTTTGTTGACCTCAACAAAATCGTCTGAAACAATATGTCCGCTATTATCGCAAGCAATCATCGCGCGATTAATAACATTATTGAAGTTTCTCCATTCAGTATAGTTCAAAGTGATTGCCAATTCCCTTGCATACCAATATTCCGAACCATCATCTCGAATATGTTTTATCTCCTCGAACTTCGTATATTCTTTTCCTTTTATCTCTTTCACATTCATCCCCCCAACATATAAATAAATACAGTTACTTTCTCTAGTAATTCTCCAAAAACTTTCCAACACGCTCATTATATTCTTCCGGTGCAGTCAAAATCGACTCAGCATGTCCGGCCTTTTCGATAAAATAAATCTCCGAATATCCGGCTGTTCTATTAGCCATATCCGCAGAATTATTTGGAAGAATTAAGTTATCCGCAGCTCCATGAATAAACAGAATCGGCACCTGATTATCATCCAAAGAATCTATAGGGCGCATTTCTTTAAGCGAATACCCATAGCGTATCTTCCCTGTAAAATCCGCAACATCAACTAAAAAAACAGGCACATGAGCATTTCTATAACCCTCCCGAAGTACATTATCTATATCCGAGAAACCACAGTCTGCCACAACAAAATCAACCTCCGGTTTATACTTAAGCGAAGTAAGTGTCGTTGCCGCACCTAACGATTCTCCGTGAAGTCCTAAAACCGATATGCCATCATATCTTTTTCTTGTGTCATCAATTATACATTTCAAATCTTGCGCTTCTCTAATTCCGTATGTTGTGAAATCAGATGCATTCTCGCCATGTCCACGAAGGTCATAGATAATACAGTTAAAGCCGAAGTCAAGATACATCTGAACATATTTGAGTGATCCCATTCGATTATCCGTATATCCATGCGACAGGATAATATATTTATCAGTAGGAACACTGTTCTCTAAAAGTTCAACATGAAGCTCGTAATCCTCATAACCTTTGACAACATAGTCAGTCTTACTAAGATTTTCATAAAACGACGTATCATAACGTTCACTCTGCCAAGCAAAAGCCTCATCTAATGTCTGTCTTTTTCCTGTCATTACATATGAAGGCAGCCAGAATGCAAATGCCGTAAAAAGCACCAATAAAACTACTATAACTATGAGCAGATTCCTCACCATCTTTTGCACTTCCTTATATAGCATTATTTGTTTTCGTACATCACGCATCGAAATTCATATCTCGCACCGTACAATATCCTCATGTGGATTAGTCCTTGCAAGTCCCAATTCAACTATCTTTCCGCTAAATGGTACAAAGGACTTCTGCATATACGCAAACGCCTGACGAAGTTGTTCCTCATCAAGAGTCTTCCCTATTGTCGTGTGTGGGAACCATTTGTCCGGATGATAGAACTTACTGATATGTAATCCGTTAACGGCACTTTCCGGGGCACTAATCACGTCATCATGAATAATACTTGCCATCTCATGAAGTTGCTTATCAAGAACAGGTGTAATATACATCACATACGGAAGAAAAACTCCGGTCGATACAAACTCCACATCAATACTGTTAAGCTTAGTCTGCAATCTGTCCATGATAGGAATTATATGATCTGCACCTCTAGAATCAAATGCAGTTATCGTCAAATGTGGTGGAACATTATGCTCAAGCATAAACTGATTGCCGGTACACTTTGCAATTCCATCAATCCATCTACTTATATTCTTATTAGTCCTGTCATCAAAATACGCTGTTATTAAATACATATCATTGTGTACTCCAACATCTCATAAGCCACTCTGCTCCCCTCTGCAATAGTGTCCGGAAGCAAAGCTCTTGCCACACATTTAAGTTCTGTGTCCGGCTCCGCATCATTCTTGAGATACGCATAATCTCCATCTATTCTTTCAACTGTATATTCGATTCGTTCAAACATAACTTAACCTTCCTTTCCTCACTTAAGAACCCACGCAAATCCCTTCGCCATTCTCACCTCAGGCTGTGCAAAATGATTCCCTTTATTCCATTCAAGTACTGTGTTAACTTGCCGATTTCTCAACAACTCATAAGCTTCTTCAATCCTGTCAGACACTTTAGACATTATCTGATTTCTTGTTTTTGCTTCCTTGTCACCAAGACTTAAATACACATTACCGGTCTTAATCGTATTAGCTTTTATATAATCGAGAAATCTCGGAAACCATATAGATGGCGACACAGCCGCAACACCTCTGAAAACATCTGTCTGATATGCTGACCACAAAGCGAACAAGCCTGCCAGCGAATATCCGCCTATATAATAATCCCTAGACTTATCTGTGCACAATCCGATAATCTCCGCAAGTGTATCTGAAGCCCCTGCTCCGAAACCTTTATCCCCGAATACAGCATCCGCCTCCCAAGGCGAAAGTTCCTCGTTCCAGTCTTCAACTTTTACAGCAAGTAAATGATAATCAACCGAAAAATCATTAATCGCCTGCACTTCAGATTCAATTATATTCAACTCATGATTACCGATTGTCTGAATCAGTATATTCTTTGAATTCTTATTGCCATATTCATATACAATCATACTTCATTCATCTCATCATTTATCAAATCTTCATTCTCTGCCATAGCCTGTAATGTCATTGTAAGAAGTTTTTCAAGTTCCCAACCAAGCTGAGTTGCTCCGCGTTCTATTACCTCTCTTGAACAACTTGCCGCAAAGCCTTTGCTCTTGTATTTCTTTTTAAGAGATTTCAGTTCCATGTCTTTCGTGCTCTTGGATGGTCTCATAAGAGCTGCAGCCCATATAAGACCTGTTAGTTCATCGGCAGCAAAAAGAACCTTTTCCATCTCATGAACCGGCTCGACATCAATCGTCACACCACAACCTACAGTTATACCATAACCATGTGAACATACAGAGTGAATAATATCATCACTAACACCACCATCTTTGAGAAGCTCCGGTGCCTTTAGACAATGCTCTTCCGGGTATAGTTCAAAATCAATATCATGCAAAAGTCCGACTATTCCCCAATAATCAGCCTCATCGCCATATCCAAGTTCATTTGCATACCATTTCATAACGGCTTCCACCGTTAATGCGTGCTGAATATGAAATGGATCCTTATTATACTTCTTTAATAAATCAAATGCTTCCTCTCTTGTAATCATAATGTCCTCCTTGGTTGTTCTGTATTTGTAGTGTAGGCAAATTTTGCCCACGCTGATTTATTTATATGTCCTTTCATTCTTCAAGTTGATGCATATTAAATATAATACACATAATCTTCTTTTCTAGGTGCCGGAGCATTAGCCGATTCTTTAGCATAACCAAGTGCACAATGACCAATACCCTCATATTCCTTCATCATCAACTACACTTTCAATCAATCCCGTCACAAGATTTTGTAATTGTTTTGCATTTTGAGATGTGATTACAGGTTGCCCGGTTCTATCTTCTATTTCTTTTCGAGCATTCCCGGCGATAGCACCACCTTCCCTTGCAACTTTGCGATTCTCATCGACCCCAATAGGATTTTCTACCTTTGTAAATTCCGGATCTATAGTCTCTTCTATCCTTTCTCGTCCAACTTGTGCTAACCACATCTTAAATGGTTCAGCTTTTTTAGATGGAATCGATTGAATGATACGCAGTAACTGTTCTGTATTTGCAACATCAGTTTTATATCTTTTCCCATCTTTAGGAGATTTCATTTTCAGTTGGTTACAATTTGTAACCAACTGATTTCCTTCTTCCTTTAAACGTATTTTTAGAACCTTCCAATAATTTCTGGCACCGTCTATATCTGGCTGTTCTGTTAAAACTCCAACCACATCAACTATAGAAAAATACCATTCTTCTTCATCTTCAACCCACGCAGTTCTTATGTGCTGTTCTTCATATAGTTGTATTTTATCTGTCATCATACTCACCATACCTCAACCAATTCTATCTACTAAAAAATTTTTTTCCGCCCTTACATCTCATACACCCAATTCCCCCTTGACAACAATGATATGATGTACTAATATACATTTAAAGAGAAGCGGTTTTCTACCGTACGGTCTTCGGGCTAAAGCGGCGTACTCGCTTCTTTTTTTATGTTTATTACATCATACAAATACAGTTTTTCATCTTTAATCCTTACCGCTGCCGTAGCAGAATATTTATTCTGTGTCATAATACCATTACGCTCTACAGGAATAATAAACCACACATCGTATCTATACCAACCACCGTTTGCTTCTTTGTCATTTCCTTCACAGTAACTTCTTTTCCGATAAAATCCTTTAAATAATCTTCTACGTCATTCCATGGAATGTTTTGTTTATTCGTAAAAATAATGTTTTTTACTACCGCATATGTCATAACTAATTCTCTTCTCTCTATTTATCACACTGCTTATAAACGACTCAAAAATGCTCTTTACTCTCTTGTTAAATATTCGTATATGGGTAATCTCTACGCCCATAATCATTATATCAATCGAACATATGTTTGTCAATGTCATTATGACAATTGCTAATAGCCTTCCGCACCATTCTCTCAAAACTCTCCCTAAAGTGTAAGTCATCAAGTTCGGTACGTTTCTTCGGGCCTTTTAAATGATTCTTCGACTTGCCTCTTCTTGCTTTCTTGTTTAAATGCCGTTCCATCAGCATCATATCAATGGTGTCGTTCGTATACCACTTCCCGGATTGATGTATTACAAATGCATTCTTACCAAGAGCCATGGCAGCAACACCATAATCCTGAGTAACAACGATATCATTCGCATCCTTCTTAAGCATACCAATCAGAGCAAAATCAACCGCATCAGCTCCCGCTCCGATAACCTTTACCTCACTGTAATCAGAACTTATCACATGATTGGTGTCGCACAAAAGCGTCACAGGAATATTATATTGTTTTGCAACCTGCTCAACGATAGAAACTACCGGACAGGCATCGGCATCAACGTATACGTTCATTTATAACCCCAGTCCTTTTTTTGGTTAAATGATTCAGAAAATGCTTGCGCTATATACGACTTTTTACATTCTTGGTTATATGCATGGACAGCACAATTTCCCACAATACAATTTAAATAATTTTTAATTATCACGGATTCAAAAAATAAAAAACCAAGAACAAGTGCGCTATAATAATTAACGGAATACCTACAGTAAAGTAATCCACATGTATTTTATGATTAAAAACCTTCATTCCCAACAACGCGCCTATTGAGCCTCCAGCAAAAGCAAAACCCAATAAAGTTACAATTCGTATTCTCCATCGTCCTTCTTTTGCTCTTTTTTTATCAATCCCATAAAGCACGAATGTAATAGCGTTAATAACAATCAAATATAAAATAATTATATTGTTATCATTAAGAAAATTAATCACTTTCTGAGTGTAATTACCAATGTGATATCCCCGAACAGTCAGAAACAATACAACTTGTATAATAAAAATGCAAATAACAAACACCCTTGACATCATGTTGCCTTTTTCTGCTTTTCTATCAAATATCAAAATGGATAAGATAATTCCTAACGAACCACCCAGCAGTGAGACAATCGTCAATAACTTGTCTACATTTCCTTCCGGAGTATTATCATACAAATATTTATTCAGCAAGAAAACAAAAAAGCCAATTATATTAATAACCAAAAGATACTTTGTTAATAAATCTCCCATTTTATTTCTCCATATAATTCGCGAAATAGGATAAAAGCTTATTATTCCTTATATGCATGCACGTTACGACTATTTCAACATCAGTTATAAAAAAAAGTTTATCATCATATTTTTCATCACCATTAATTGATATGCACTCTACTGAACCATCATTTGTAATTCAACCTATAATTAAATCTCTATGTACTATATTTCTCACTTCTTTTCCTTGTAAATTAGAAATTTGCTTTGATGTAGTTCTTCAGAACATCGATTCTGTCTTCAATATCAACACCTTCGTCATTCTGAGCAATACTTATTTTTTCAACCAATTCATTACTCTCATTTTTTCTTCTTAAATACGAATTGTTTGTACAGATAATATGCTCACCACCAAAGACTAATCGCCGACCCATATCATCTTTGGAAAGATGCGTATCTGACACAACTTTCAAATAAGGATAATACGAACTCTGTGACAACTGACTTTTTGTCTGCATAACCAAGAACATATACGGATTTTCCACAGCTGAATTGTTATGCATTTTTCCATATGCCCCAGGCCGGTATTCTCGGTACTTAATGTAATAGTATCTAAACGGGTACAGACTATTGTTTTCGCATTCCTGTATATAATTATCCACTATATTCTTCAAAATTTCGTCAGAAAATTCTTCATTTGTTGCCAACAACGAGACAAGAATATTCTTCGTGTTTTCAAATCCAGAGTTCGCACTCTTATGAAACAACTCGTTCCACGCAAACTGATATGTTGAGCCGTACTGATAACGCCACTTGTTTCTCTCAACTTGACCATAATCCCCAATCGCCATCATCGCGCAGTCAATCATATCAAAACTGCACTTGAACAGCGATTCAAATCTCTTCGTGTAAGCAAGGTTCTCCAGTCCCACAATACTAATCTGACCATTTAGTAAAAAGTGATCTTCCAACTCAAACAGTGTGTCTGCCATATCATGGTTATCACCAAGGAATATAATCTTTTCTTTTTCTTCAGAGAGCTGACTTACATTAAAGTTATTCTCGATAGAATCATCGATAGCACCTGTCAGAACAATAGCGTCTGTTTCAGCCAAAATAGCTGGTATTCTGTTTCGATCTGTTCTATCAGAAACCTCGTCATCAGAATTCTGTATCAAGTTATTTACAATACGGATTCTTCTTCTGAAGTCATCTTCAGCAATCTCATCAAGGTTCTGTAAATATGTAGTAATCGCATATAAGAGTACAATTCTATTCAATGGGAACTGTCTGATACGACCGATCTTATCAGAATATGCATGTAAACAGTCTTCAAAAATATTCAGATTAAACCTGGGTTCTACCAAAATTTTCCCAGTCTCATGTTTATTTGCCATAAAAGACTTTAAAAAGTCTGTTGGCGAATTATATCCCGGAATATTGCACCAACAATCCAAAAAGCGTTCCATTGTTTCTATATTTTTAATAGCATCAGGACACTTAGCAGAGAAGTACTGCTGCAAAAGGTCAAACTCATCGTTGCTTCTGCCAAGAGGTGATTTCCCCTCACGATAGCAAATCACATCACAGATGAACTTGAAGTAACGAAGGAATTCATCGTCAATAATGTTATCATCAGAAGAACCACTACCACTATTACGATATTCCCATAAAAGGTCTGTCCAATCACGATCAATCTTACCCATGATTCGATTTGCCAAGTTTTCATCCATACTACGGATTTCTCGTTCAAGTTCCGCTTTGAAATGCTCAAATAATGTCAATGGTTTCCCACGGGAGTTCATCTTTATATAGAGCTCATCAGTCAATCCCACATCCTTGATAGGAAGGAAGTAAAATGTGATGCAGTTTCCTTTGAGTTTCTCCCAGAGATCTGTTACATTCTTGAATTTATTATCGATTGCATCAAGCATAACTAACATCGAACTGATTGTAGGATCATTCTCCCAATCAAGCGGGAACCATGCCTGATTCACTATTTCTTTTGAGATTGCTGTTTTGAACTCAGGTGCATAGTCAACCAGATCGATACAGAAATATCTCGCGCTGTATCTGGTTTCATAGCTGAACTTCTTAAGAAAAGCATAGTCTCCTTCCGGAACGTTCCCCTTTTTAGCCGCATACCAGTGTAAAAGGAATAATGTGGTAAGACGCTGCTGTCCATCAAGCGGTGTCATGTTTCCTTCATCGTCGATGTCGCCATAAACGAAATCTAGTGTAATTGGCTTTTCTGTCACTGCATTATATAAGGATTCAATGAATCTATCTCTCACACGCGTTACATCAGATCTTTTTCTACCCTGCGCATAATCTCTTTGAATGATCGGAATAATAATTTTCTTAAGTTGTACTGCTTCCGGACTTTCTCCAAATTTTGTATCAAAAATATCCATAAAGGAGTGCAATGTTGTCGCCATATTATTCTTCCTCCTTTTCCAGAACAATGGGCTCTTCGAGATAATTTACCAATACCGTATTAATAGCATCAACATAGGCAACCCTATCTGCATGTCCCCAGAAATGAAGTTGGTTATCAGAAGACGGTGTATAGTATTTCAAGAAGACCATCCTTGTACAAAACGGAATATACTGACCAGCCTTATCCATCTTGATAATTTCATTTCTCTTAACATCAAAAGTCGAGTTATTCAATGCGGCATTGTCCGTCGAACTAAGCAAAGCCATATTCGCAATAGAATGCATATATTCTGTATTACCCTTTACAGAAAGCAAGTCTACAACCTTCTGCTGTATTGCATCGAATTCTTGACGTTCCAACTTATCCTTTGCGATTGCGCCGTCCATGAGTTTTATTAATTCATCCGAATCATAGCTTACTGATTTAACAGACGGAATGTGGAGTTTGAGCCATTCTTTCCACATTTCCTGCGTTCTTAGGCCTTCTGACTGCTGAGCATGGATATGTTCAAGACTCCAGACGACTTTGCCGCCCTTACCAAATTTGTATTTATCAAACGGAAACCACTGCGAGTGTTCACCGTTTCTTCGAACAGATTCGACATTAAACAAGAGGAGCAATTTTGTAATCCTCTTCTGATCCATAGGCTTTTCGTAACTTAGATCTGAATAGTTACCTTTAATTTTAATACTGTCTCGAATAAAGCTATCCAGAGAATTCCTGAAGTCATCCTTTGTCCTATCCTTGGACAGTTCAAATATATTCTGAAGTGTAAGCGTGTCAGAAGCGATAATATAACCAATCTTATGATATAGTTCATGGTTACCATGCCAATCCTTCAACACTAAAAATGTCTGCTGAATGCTCCGCCAAATACTATCCAGTGTATTGACCTGGCGCATCTTATCAAATTTGAAGAACGTATAATACTTTTCTCTATTGTCAGCAGGCTTACCAGAAATAAGGTCCAGCACGAGATCAATTCTTGTCTGGTAGTCAGCATTTGTCTTATTCGTCAGGAAATACCACAATGAGTTGTTGTGCAGTTCCTTCTCCATATTATCCCACTGAAGAGATATCTCTTCCTGTTTTTTCTTATCAACATTTTCATCTGTATCTTTACTAAGGAACATAGCTTTTACAAGTTCAGCATTGGTAAGTGGAATCTTACCAATGTTCAGACGAGTAAAAAGACCAATGGCATCTTCAGATTCGCCTACTTCATACCAGATGATTTTCACAATTTCATCAAAGTACTTGTTCACATTTGTAAGCGTTGATTTTCTATCTCTTCCATAAAACCATTTTTTGATACTCTCATAAGCAGCACAAAGGAACCAGAAGTCAATGTTCTCCTCTTTACGGGATTCGTCAATTGATTTCAAGAAGTCCTCAGACTTCTCTCTGGTTTCATAAGATAATGTAAATCTCGGCTCATCTATAAAGCCAAAGCTCTCTTCATTCATAAAGCGGTAGATAAGGTAGATTGTTGTTAACCGCTGCTGACCATCTATCAGTTCATATCTGTCACCATTTTTTCTTACTACCACTGGCTGAAGACAGTAGTTCCTTTTGCCTTCAGTAGAATAAATATCATCCAGCAAACGAACTACCTCTGTCTCTCCCCACCTATATCCACGCTGATATGATGGAACATAGAAATCGCCTTTTATATCCCCGACCAATTTTGTGTCGAGTTTAATCTCACTATTCATGTAAGTTCACTCCCTTTACACCAATCTTACTTCTTATGATTTATCTTTTCGCTAGAAAGAACAACCGCCGCAAATAATCCAATTATTTTAATACCTTTTTTTACCGTCTGAGCATGTTGATTTCGGCAAGCTTCACAATATTTATGATTATAGCTAACAGGGAGTATCTTCTTACACTTCTTATTTTTGCAAACTCTTACTTCTGAATCATTTTTCATTTTCTTTTCCTCCGGCTTCTTTTGATTTCTAATAATTTTGTTTTTGGCACACATGAAAGCACTTTTATCTTTTTTTCAATATCAGGTAGTGTCTTAGACCAGTAGTTTTCAGGTGAAGGGTCAATCATATCAAGCCTTTTAACAAGGTCAGGAACAGAAACATATGTATCTTCAATAAACCCTGCATAATACGTAAGACTCTTTCTTGCTGCCTCCTGCTCGCCAAGTTCCTGGTATGCCATAGCCTCCACAAAGGACACCATGTTAACCGCACACAAGCTTTCACGAATTTCGCTCATTCTTCCGTTAATCTTCTCAGGAGTCGAGCCTGATATAACCTTTTGAATAAAATTTTCCGGCTGTTCCATGATAAATTTCACATTGCTCTTTTGACTAAGCATCAACAGATTCCTACTCTCCTCTGCAGATGCCACCAACTGCATGAGAGCCATCTCTTTAAGTGCAGGATTCTTGATTTCCATCGCTTGCAAAAGCTTCTGTTGACAACTATACGCCGTAGCTAAACGGTCATACTCCTGACCCATCCGTACTTCTTCAACAGCAATCTGTACTGCTTGGATCTGCTCAGCAATCTGTGCCATCTGCATTTGCGTAGAAAAACTCGTCATGGCCTGAGTCATTTTCGGCGTCATCTGTACAGATTTAAGTGGGATTGTTGTGACTATTTTCTTTGTTTCCGGATTTATAAGATTCGCCATTAAGGAACCGTCTTTTTTAGTCATGAGCTTGAGAGCCCCTTTTGCAACCTGTTGCTTCTGCTCATCCGTCAACACCGCTTGCAAGGTCACATCAGGAACGGCAGCCCTTACAGCATTAATAAATGCAGGTGTTGTATAAAGAGTTTTCTCAATCTTTGAGAGGGATAGCCTTGCTTTATCCAAAAGAGGTTTGGCTACTTCCGGCATCTGATTAAAGTGCTGTGATAGTTCTTCTTTATATTCAGAGTTATCAATTATTTCAATATCAGTCTCGGAAATTACAATTGTATCTTCTGCCATATCAAATAATCCTTTCGTATTATTTCTATAATAGAGTTTGTAATCTTTACGTTTTATCTTTTGACATAGCTCAGATCTATATCGTATCCAAGCAGTTCCAATATTTACACATTGGTGCTGTGTTTTTTCCTCGCCCAATCATTGGATATGCCTTCTTTACCATTTTCCCATTAACTCTCCTCGATTTCAAAACCAACATCTTTAAACTTGGTCTTTAATCGTTCTTTAAAAGCAGCCACATCCGAATTATCAATAACTATTGCCAGATTTTTACGTGCTCTAGAACACCCAACGTAAAAAAGTCGATAAGCTGCCAATACCCCATAAACAGAATTTTCTTTCAAGCACGATTGTGCCTTTCCTTTATTCTTCTTTTCCATATATGCGTCAAACGCTTCTTTTAAAAGCTCGATATAATAATCATTATCACAATACACATCACTGAATTCCGTTATTTTTTTTAAAATAAACTCTTCATTTTGATTATAATCATCCGCTTTCATCTCTGAAATTTTAATGCTACATTCTTTCTCAATACTCTTAATCAATTTTAAATAAGCATAATAAAAATCATCAAAAGAACCTAACATTACATCTACCTTGCTCCATAGCTCGAAAAATTTGTTCATGCTTACAATGGGATTTCTAGAGTTATCCTCTGCTACAAATAAAACAGTATCATGGCTTTCTCCTTTTACTCCATGCTGCGTCGAAATATATGGATTACTTAAGTATTTCTTTAATAATATTATTTCAGATAATGCAACTTCCAGCGCAGGAACATAGTCTTCCTCATCCATAATTCCACCATAATATTCTTCCTCTATAACGCCTTCATCGCAACAACTCTTAAGAAATGAACCTATAGTAGAGTCCTTTCTTTGATAATTCACAACCACCCATTCTAACTTATCTCGCAAAACCTTTTTATCACCATGATTTCTAATTAGAAAAGTATATTTGTTAAATACCTTTTCATTACTCCGTGCAATTTTAAATACATCTCCTAATTTTCCGTTCAGATAAAAATCACAAATATCAACAAGAGAAAAAATCACACTCAAAAGAATATCCTGACTCCAAACTTCTTCTTTTGTAAGTACATCAGCAACGCCGTATTTACCTGAATAATCATACTTATGTATTTTTCTATAAGCATCATACAGACTTCCAACACCAATACCATGAAAACGATCCTTATTTGTTAAATACAAAACTAAAGCATCTTTATTTTCCTCTGTAAATGTGTTAACTGTCTTAATCCTATCATTTGTAAAAATGATTTTAGGCTTAAACAACATTTGCTTATCCGAATTCTCCCCATAAGAATGCTGTTGTAATGTCTCATCATTATATATAGCATTCAGTATATTAACAATATACGGAGTCGTTCTATAATTTACATCTAATCGCGTAGATTTATTCAACAACCTGAACGTATCTTCAAAACTCCCATCATAATTCTTGTATATCTGTTGCATCTTATCGCCTAACAAATACAGCTTTCCTGTACTAGATACCATCGACGAGCAAAAAAGTTTGAGAACATCTGCATTTGTATCCTGATACTCATCTATAAAAGCAAGCTGATATTTATCACGAATCTTTTTTAGAATAATAGGATATTTCTCGACAACTTTCTTGGTAAATGATAATAAGTCATTATGGCTTAATGATCCATAATACCACGACGTAAATTGGGTTTCTCCATAACTTATTTTTTTCAAATTCGAATACACTGTTTCAAGACTCAATGATCCATATTTTTCTATATATCTTGAATTGCTATCCGCAATATTTACTTTATTTTCTACATTGTTTATCCTTTGCTCTATTACGTCTTTGTATAATTCCCAATATAAATCAATTATTGCCCTATGTTCAAAAAAACTTCCAATGTAATTACTTATGAAGCTGTGTATTGTACCAAAAAAGACTCTTTCAGAATCTATATCTTTTCCCAATTCTTCTGCAGCACGATTTGTATAAGTTATGCACAAAATACTATCGTTCTCATTTTCAAGTAAATGTTTTTCAACCTGTTTGCGAATCCATGTTGTTTTACCACTCCCAGCTGGTGCATTCACAAGATAAATATTTTCTATTCCATCAACCATTCCAAGCCTCCCCGAATATAATTTGGTTCAGTTTCTTCTGCTTTTTTATTGAGAACTACAGAATACATAAAGTTTGTTTTTGAACCGGATATCGATTTTAAAATAGCTCGCAATTTAATTGGATCCTCATCTTTTATTCCTTTTGTTGGAATAACAAATTCCAGCCTTGAATCCGCTCTCTTTTTAATCCATTCCTTTTTAGTAAAACTCATAGTAACATCCGTAGAGAAATACTGTGAAAGCATTGCCTCTTCAAGAGTCCTAGCATACCCATCATCTTTTGTTTGAAAGCATGTATAAATCAAGCCATCGCTTATAATATTTTTGTTTGAAGCCTTCCACTCATATAAATCCTTAACCGTTGGTGTGCTCTCTGGATTATCAATCCTATAAAACTCTTTTATTGTTGCATTTGTTATTATTGAATCGTTTATTTCATTTACTGTTTCTGCATCCTTAGAATAATCTATATCTGTAATAATTAATGATTTTATACCTAATAGCTCAATCATTTGTCTATAATTCTTTGCATATGCTCCGCCAACCTGAATGTAAGCAATGTACTGCTGCTTAAGTTTTTTATATTTTTCCAATGTAAGAAGCTTTCGGATATATAATCTTTCAGTATCTCCTTCATAAAAAATAGCTTTATCCGCAAAGACAAGTTCTGAATAGCCAATCTCAAAAAACCAATCATAAAAATTTGCTAACAGCTTATCATCAGGATTATTTGATGCTTGTAATCCATTAATCAATTTTGACGGATCATAGAGTTCACTCAAAAAACTACCTGTTCTTCTAATAACACGTAAATGCGTTATCCCTGCCACACGCACCATTTCATTTGAATGCGTTGTAATCAAACCCTGTATCCCATCTTTGTAATGCTCAATTAGATATTTTACAAATACTTGTTGCATTTGAGGATGCATGTGAGATTCTGGTTCTTCAACAAAAAAAACATTTACCTTGCATCTATCTTTACTATTTTCATATTTGTTCAGCTGAAGGTGAATATATATCATATTGCTATAACCTAATCCCTGTGATTCTTCACCAAGGAAATAACCGTCAACACAATATGTAGCCGTTGTGATTCTTTGTAGTAAATCGCTGATATCCTCTTCTGTTACAAGCATATCCAACATCAATTCGCCAGATTGCCCACCATTTGTCTCTTCAACAGCCGTAATTGTCTCTTTTAATGAATTTAGAGACGTTTCCTGAACCTTCTTGCTAATTTCTTTATCTTGAATAGGTTTTAAAATATCATCTGGTAACTTATCTATCAGTTCATTCCATTCACCATCTAATTGGGCCAATTTAATCATTTGTTTGCTGATGGAACGAGAATGATCTGACGCATCATCATCTAAAGGTCTGCTTGCTTTAATAAAACAAAAATTAAATAGATTTCTAAATTGCTTTACATCATCAATCTGACACCTATTTTCATAGGTTGCATCACAAAAATAGCATGTTGGAACAATTGAATTAACGTATAATGCAACTAATCTCTGCTTTAGATATCGTTCTTTAATCTCAATATTATGTTTTTCCCTTTCCTCTGTAAAGTCTGATAATCTCACCTTATTGTTCTGAATTTCTTCAAATCTCTTTTTTAGCTTCTCAAATTCTTTGGAAATGGCTTTAATAAATTTAGTTCTCTTAATCTCATAATAATATTCGAAGAAAAAATCATGCTTATCCTCATCCAAATCCATGATATAATCCGCAAAATATTTTATATCATCTATTTCAGGATTATATGATACGTGAACTCTTAATCTGGTAGTATCTATGCATATTTGCTGTGCCTTCTCATCTTTCGAAAGAATAAACTCAACCAAATCTTCTTCTATTTTTTCAATAGCAGCATTCCCCAAAAAAAATGTTTCAAATATTGGATAAACTTGACCAATCCAATTCTGCATATTCTTTGCAGGAATATCCGATTCACAATATATGCTTTTTTCATCATTAAATATATTTTTTATTAATGTTATAAGCGATGTTTTTCCGCTATTATTAGCTCCCGCCAGTACAGTTATTCCATCATCAAATGATATATCAGCCTTTTCAAATTGTCTGTAATTCGTAATGCTCATTTCGACTAGTTTCATTAACCACATCCTCCTATTTAGTTTTATACACAACACACACCTAGCGCATTCGTTTTTTTACTTAATACATCAACAACTCTTATATAATGAGTGAATAGTTCCATACCTTCCGACTGTGCTGTGTGCTGTTTGCTTCAAATATAAGAAGTTTTATGCCAATGTTACCATAAGTTTTTACTAACTTATCAAAAAAAATCTTTTCTATCATTCTTATACTCAAGAAACTTTGACGCAAACTCCTCATAAAAGTTATCCCATTTGAATTGTTCCACAATTACAGTATCTTCTTCCTAAATCTTAATTATATATAAACTAGCTTAACAGCTTACTATTTATTGATTTCGGAAACATACTCCCCCATTCTAGAAGCGTATTTTATCACTCTTTTTTCCATCATATCATTATTATCCGTCCAAAGTTCACACTGAAGCATAACTGTCTGAACTGCATCATCCATGCCCTCTGGCGGATACTTATGTTTCTTCAAAAGTTTCTTAATAAGCATACGCATTTTCGCTCTAGCGGAATCACGTTTCTGCCAATCTATCGTCTTATTCTTTCTTAATGCATCAGCCAATTCCTTAGTGATAGCTATTAGTTCTTCATTCTCATAAAAATCCTTTATAGCTTGTGGTTTCGTTAACGCATCATAAAACGCCAATTCATCTGCTGTGAGTCCCAGTTTCTGTCCTTCTTGTTGAGCAGCCTGAATTTGATTGGCAAGATTAAGTAATTCTTCAATAACTTGCTCATTGGTAAGCATTCCATTAAGATATCTGTTCATTGCCTGCTGAATAATTTCACTAAATTTTTCAGACTTAACAACGTTGGTACGTTTGTAAATAATAACTTGCTCTGAAATCAGTTTTTTCAACAACTCAACTGCAAGGTTTTTCTCTTTCATTTTACCAATTTCCTCTAAGAATTTTGGATCAAATAAAGAGAAATCTCCATTAACATCAGAGAATAAATTAATAACTCCTGTACTCTTGATACTCTGTTCCAACAGAGCGTTAACCCTTGCATTCATTTCCGGCAAAGAAATCTTCTTCCCTTCACCTTTATTCATAATTCGCATTACAAGAACGCGAACAGACTCAAAGAACGCTGCTTCAATTCGAAGTTCTTCTTCTGCAAGAGAGGAGCACAATGACAATGCTTGACGTAGTAATAATGCCTCTTTTAAGAAATCCTCCCGTTCCTTTTCTCTATTCACATCAACAATAAAGTTTACAGCTCCACTAATGGCTTTTGATCTTTCAAGATTTATACCATTGGTAAATTTTGAATAATCATAACCATGGAATAAATCTCGACACACAGAAAGTTTTTCCAAGAATTTTGGATATGCTACCGTTGCAATATCTGTATCACCATAGTTCTTTTTATCTCTTATTGTGTAATCATTCATCGCCTGCTTAAGAGCAGATGCAATACCTACATAATCAACGACAAGCCCACCTTCTTTGTCTTCGAATACTCTATTAACACGAGCGATAGCCTGCATCAAATTATATCCCTGCATAGGCTTGTACACGTACATTGTCGCAAGAGATGGCACATCAAATCCCGTGAGCCACATATCTACAACTATCGCTATTTTCAAAGGACTTTCATTATCTTTAAACTCTTTCGCCAATTCATCTCTATGTCGTTTATTTCCAATAATTCCTCGCCAATCTTCCGGATCTTTATTACTCTCCGTCATTACTACAGCAACTTTTTCTTCCCATCCTGGACGAATCTCTAATATTCGACGATAGATTTTTAATGCAATTGCACGAGAATAGGCTACAATCATAGCTTTTCCAGTCAAAAGATTTTCACGGTTATTCTCATAATGATCTAAGATATCATCTACTAAAGAAGCAATCGTTTCATCATTTCCGAGTATTGCTTCCATCTGGCCGAGTTCCTTCTTACTTTTCTCGATAACTTCAGGATCAGCATTATTTGCCATAATGTCATACTCTGCATCTATAAGCTTTAGTGTATCCTGATCCAGTTTAAGCTTAATTACACGACTCTCATAATAAACAGGACGTGTAGCCCCATCTTCAACGGCCTGTGTCATATCATAAACATCAATATAGTCACCAAATACTTCTCTTGTACTTCTATCCTTCATAGAAATCGGAGTACCTGTAAAGCCGATATATGTAGCATTTGGCAGACTATTTCTGATTACTCTTGCTGTACCAATTTTTATCTCACCTGTTTTAGCATCAACCTTTTCTTTTAAACCATACTGACCACGATGTGCTTCATCAGCCATCACAACAATGTTTCTTCTCTCTGATAACGGCTCATCTGATTCTTCAAACTTTTGCATCGTAGTAAAAATGATTCCATTTGCTTTACGACCATCTAATAATGTTTTAAGGTGTTCTCTACTCTCGGCATGTATCGGTTCCTGACGCAAGAAATCTTTGCACTTTGCAAACTGTCCAAAAAGCTGGTCATCCAAATCATTCCTATCTGTAATAACAACAATTGTAGGACTCTCTAAAGCATCCTGAAGCAAATGAGCATAGAAAACCATAGATAAGGATTTACCACTACCTTGTGTATGCCAAAAAACACCACCCTTACCGTCTGTCTCTGTCGCATTTTTAGTTGATATCACAGCCTTATTTACAGCAAAATACTGATGGTATCCAGCTAAAATTTTTACTTTTTTAATGCCCTCATTCGAAAAGCAGATAAAATTCTTTATGATATCCAGAAATCTCTCTTTGCCAAAAATACCTTCGAAGAAAGTATCAAACTGAGCATATTGCGTATTCTCATAATTACCATCCTTGGTCTTCCACTCCATAAATCTGTCTTCGCCAGATGTTATGGTACCTGCTTTTGATGTAAGGTGATCACTCATTACACAAATACAGTTGTAGATAAACATTGAAGGAATTTCGTGCATATAATTACGAATCTGCATATATGCTTCAGATGCATCTGTTTCTTCTCTAGATGGGGATTTTAATTCAATTAATACAAGTGGCAATCCATTTATTAATAGCAAAACATCCGGACGTTTGTTACTGTTTTCAACAAACGTCCATTGATTAGCTACTACGAAAGAATTATTAGACGGATTTTTATAGTCAATTAGATATACCAGTCCTGAGTGTTCTTCACCCTTTACTAAATAACGCACTTCGATACCATTTTGCAAATAATCCATAAACACAGCATTCTTCTGTACTAAATCAGCATTTTCAAAATTCTTAAGTTTGAATAATGCATCTGAAATCGCATCGGAAGGCATATCTGGATTAATCCTTGATAACGCAGCTAGTAATTCTGATTCAAATAAAGGATTAGTAAAATCTCTCTCAACATCAGGTCCATATATATGCTGATATCCCATTTCTTGAAATAGCTCTATTATTGAGTTTTCATAATCAGCTTCCGTGTATAATGACGTCATACCTTCCTCCTATACTTCACTACTACGCATTTCAGATTGATCGTACTCAATATCTTCGAAATCAATTTCGTGAATATTGTAAATAACTGCTTGTGGCATTGTAAAAATCCCATCTTTTGTTCTTAGTAATTTGAATGGCGCATACCATATCAAATAATCAATTTGTGCATCTTGCATCACATCTACAAAGGATTTATCAAAAAAGAATAAATGTGGTGCGCCTTTAACACCTTTTCCTTCTTCAATTTTTATTGACTTATCGTATATACGAAAATATGCTGAGGACTCATCCATTACAAAGAAAACTGTTTTGTAACCCGGATGATTCTGCTTATATAACTCTATCTTCTTTGCATGTTCACGAACTACACGTGCAAAGTTCTCTTTATAAAATGTGTAATTGTGATCCTCTTCCGTCGGCAGTAGAGTCTTTGCATTAATAAATACTTCTTTGCAATTAGGAAAGAGTTCTAAGATTCCACTCTCATCCAATTCTTTTCTAAGCTTGCTTTCTCCAGCATTCGTTGGATTAATAACTTTTCCTTTTTTACTTAAAAATGCATGATCATCAACACGCATCACATCCATCATTACCGATATAACATCGTTGTAATAATCCGGAGGCGGATCATCTTTACCTGCACTGTAAGTCCAATTAGTCCACTCTGCTGTCTCATGTATTGATCTATAAAGGGACTCAATTTCATCATCTAAGCTTGGAAAGAAAACTTCTTTATCCTGTATACGTTGAAAATGTTCTATTATTTTATTTTCATCATCAAATAAATTCATATTCTCCCCCTATAAACGATAATTTAGCGGCTTAGAGGTCAATATCAGAGACATCCAGCACACCAGACATCAACTTTGGTAAGAGTGCATCTCTCGTGGATGACAAGCACTGTATTTCGTCGATCTTTGCCTTGGTTTGCATCCTAATTGTATGAAGTACAGAACCAATTTTCAGCTGTTCATCCATTGGTGGAAGCATAAAACGGTATTTCTTGAAGTCTTTAAGGACTATTCTTGGTAATGCTGAGCCAGAAACATAGTTATCGCCTACATCTTTTCGAACGGAAGGCTGCTTAAGGAGGTATAGGAGAATCTCTGGAATTATGATATTTGTATCTGGTCTAAAAATAGCGATGGATGAAAGTATTGCTTCTTCTTTCTCTTCGGAACAGATGAATATCGCTTTCAGATAACTGCCATCCTTAGCGACCAAGATGTCATTAAGCAGAGGAACACAGTCGCCTTTTTGCATTTTTCGGAAATCTTCCTCGGAGATGTGCTTACAGGACGAAGAGTTGAAACCATAAGTTTCCATATCCTTGACGGAATACATAGGGTATGGAGATTCAGGAGCATCTGCGGGACTATAGTGCGATCCGTCAGTTATCCGGGTACATACATCATCTAGCGATACTTCTTTCCAGTTAGAAGGAGCAACACCGCCATATGGTGCAAAATCCATGAAGTAATGACGGAAAAGGGCTAACGCTTGCTCCTCTAAATTATCGTTTATTTCATTATTCTTTCGTATTTTTTCATCAACACTGGATAATATTCCTACAATCTTTTGCTGGATATCAAGCGACGGTAGGTATAATGGAATGTTTTCAATCACATTTCGCCTCGATATATTTATCTGAACAGATCCACTTGACCGAGACACTATTGCGTTATATCCCTCTCGTGATGTAAAAAAATACTTCAAATATAACGGCAAGATAACATCTTCATTAACTCGCAAAAGCAATAATGCTTGACTAATAATTCCTTTAGGGGCGTCATCCTCAATAATTGACACCTTACCGACCGTACCCGAACAACTTATAATCAAATCATTTGTTTTCACTTGAAATCGTTTCATTTCCACGAGTTTTTTTTCATCTATATAAAAGCGAAAATCACGACTGTTATATATAGCGTGCTGTTGCTCATATACAGGAATTCCCTCTGATAACAATTCTGCTCGTTTTAATGCTGACCCAAAAGGTCCTCGAATATATCCCTTTTCCTTTAGTACATCGGATAGTATAACCTTTTTCCAATTATCCATCATTTCACCATCCTAACTTATATATTTTCTATGTGCATTTTTTACATTACACTGTTTAACCATCGCATACTGCAATGTCGTATCTATTCTTTGATGCCCCAAAAGTCTCTGTAACTGTTCTATAGGCATACCCTTATCAATTGCCATTGTAGCAAGTGTTCGTCTAAATTTATGTGGATGAACTTTAACAATACTCATTCTTCTCCCGAGTTCTCTAAGTCTACACTCCACACCACCGATTTGTAAACGTTTGTATGGTGCACGAAGCGTTACAAAAAGAGCAGGGTTATCGTCTGTGCGACTATCAAGGTACTTCTTTAAGTGCAACTTCGTTCTGGCATCAAAATACACTATCCGCTCTTTATTTCCTTTACCAAACACAATGCACTCTCTTTCTGTAAAATTAATATCACCACGGTTTAAAATCACCATTTCTCCAACACGCATTCCTGTTGATACAAGCAAATCAATCATTGCTAAATCTCTCAACTCATCACAATTGTCACGCAACTTTTCCAAATCTTCATCCGAATATGTCTCTTTTATACAACTTGACGTCTTGATCTTATGAATACGTCGTACGGGACTCTTGATAATATAATCCTCATCCTCTAGCCATGAAAAAAAACTAGACAAAATCCGACGAATATTATCTATTGTTACCCGACTTGTCTGATTTTTAGTTTGATAATCGGTTAAATATTTTCTCAAATCCTCGGTGAGTATGTGACGAACATTCTTGTTAATTACTGAAATCATATCATCAATTGTATTACGATAATACTTCAAGGTTTTTTCAGAGCATCCTTCAACTCTTTTAGAAGATATAAACATTGTTATAATTTCACCATTATCGTCCTTTTCCAACTTATCTTCTACATTCTTTACCTTATAATCAGAGAACGTCTGACTCATAACTATTTTCAACCTCTTTAATTGAGCGTTATCTAAGTATGGCAACATCCTCTGCATTACTTCTGTTATTAATTCATCTTTCATATCGTATCTCCTTCATTTCTTTCCAGAGAACGATATCAACGGCTGTTCTGTTGGCTTTATTCTCGCCGTTGATGAGAATTGTCTAAACCTACATTATATTAATTCCTACATTCACACTTATATTCATCTTTGCATCTTTAAGAAAACTCTTTATCCTATTCACGCTAAGTTTTGAAAAATCACTACTTTGGGGTGTCATTCATAAATAACTAATTCCCGTAAACGAATCAACATACGAATCAATCACTCCTGCATCTTTCAGTTGACAAATGTATTTTTCATATTCATCGTCACTTAAACCATAGAGTGCAGCTGAAGTGTCACACCCCTCCAAAACCGCCTTCACAATACTAGTATAAATAGAATCACCTTTCGCTCTTCTTTTAAAATAAGGTCTTTTTACACTTTGTGGAATATTATACATTCCGTTTTTCTCCTTTTTTACACCTCTAATCCATTTCTTCTCACACCATTTTTCAACTGTTTTTTTATTTACACGTAATTTTTCTGCAGTCTCTTCTATTGTCATTTTTCCTTCTCCTGTTTATTAATAGTTTCTACAAACGATAATTTAGCTGAGCAAGCTCGTATAATGTTCAAACAACGGCTTACAGATGCTACAGGGTCTTTGTGCCATCTTGCAGAGATTGCTGATATTAACCCGGAAACCTATTCAACAAAAGATAATTGGGAATTTGTTAATTATCTCGATACCAGTAACATCACAAATGGTACTATTGCAGAGGTTCAGTGTATTCAACCATCTCAAGAAAAACTTCCAAGTCGAGCTCGCAGGATACTCCGCAAAAACGATATTGTATATTCCACAGTGCGACCTAACCAGTTACATTACGGTATTATCTCAAATCCATTGCCGAATATGCTCGGCTCAACTGGGTTCGCCGTGATCCGTAGCAAAAGAAAGACTATTCCGAATGAAATTATATACCTTGCACTAACTGATCCAACTTTTGTGGAGAAAATGCATCAGCTGGCAGAACAAAGTGTATCCACGTATCCGTCAATTAAGCCACTTGATTTGAATGCATGTGTTATTCCTGAACCGCAGCAAGACGATACGGATTTCACTAATGCAATAATAACGATTTTCGATAGTATCGCCTCCAATAACGAGGAAAATCGACGGCTTGCCGAGTTACGTGACACATTGCTGCCTCGGCTAATGTCCGGTGAACTGGATGTTTCCAACCTCGACATCTAAGCTGCTAAATTATCGTTTATACGTTCATTTAATTCTATTTTCCTATCTAATCCATTTAACAAAGACGCTATTTTGTTCTGCGTTTCGATATCAGGACAAAAAAGCTTGCATTTTAATAATTCAGGCTGTCTTAAACCAATAACAGTAGTTCCAGTCGCTCTTGAATGCATTTCTGCTAAGAACGCTGTAGTTGTCATATAGTGATATACGTAATCCGAATTAAATTCTTCTGATATTCTTAAACCAAACAATCTTTGACTTAATATAATTTTTTCATCAGAATTCCACTGAAGAACTTCTCCAAAAGGGGCTTCTGATGTAACTAAAATATCTCCACGTTCTATCTCATCAGGCATCCATCGATGATACATCTCATCGTCCACATATCTAATACTATTTGGTTGCACAATTCTTCCTGTTTTAACATTTTTTGCCGATAGCGCTCTATATCCTTCGTTAGCCCAATCTCCACCTAGCTTTTTAGGGGTTAAGCCTCTATGATCAATTACTAATGAAACTATATCTCCCAAACAATATTCTTTCCAATTAGATTTCATATCCAATAGCCCCCAACTTTCTTCTAATCTCAGCTTCGAGTTCATGAGATTTTGCAAACATTTCAGAAAGCTCTGATGTTAATCTTCCCATTTTTTCTTCAAATGGTTCGCCATCATCTTCCTGCTCTTCAATACCAACATATCTACCTGGAGTAAGGATATAATCCTGTTTCTCTATCTCTTCTGTTGCAGCAACCTTACAGAATCCCTTTACATCCTCAAGTGTTCCATTTTGGAATGCTTCAAATGTATCTGCGAGCTTCTGGATATCTTTATCATCAAAGTCACGATGCTTACGGTCAACCATGTGTCCCATGTTTCTTGCATCAATGAATAACGTCTTACCAGTCTGCTTTTTATTCTTAGTAATAAACCAAAGTGTTACCGGAATTGTTACGCTGTAAAAAAGCTGTGTAGGCATTGCGATAATACCTTCAACCAAGTCGTCCTCTATAATATTTTTTCTAATATCTCCTTCACCACTAGTCTGTGTTGAAAGCGCACCATTCGCTAAGACCAATCCTATCTTTCCGTTAGGAGCAAGATGATGAATCATGTGCTGAATCCAAGCATAGTTGGCATTTCCTGCTGGCGGTAAACCATATTTCCATCTAACATCATCGACCAATTTATCCTGATTCCACGGATGATAGTTAAATGGGGGATTTGCAAGAATGAAATCTGCCTTTAAAGTTGGGTGTAAATCATTTGTGAATGTATCTGCCTGATAAGGCCCAAAGTCCGCATCAATACCACGGATAGCCATATTGATTTTTGCCATCTTCCATGTATCTGCATTTGCCTCTTGACCATATACAGAAATAGCCCCTCTGTTGCCGGAATGAGCTTCAATAAACTTAGCACTCTGAACAAACATACCACCAGAACCACAGCAGCAATCATACACACGACAATTTTCAAACGGTCTAAGAATAGAAACCAATGTCTTTACTACGCTTGACGGTGTATAGAATTCTCCACCACCTACACCTTCCTTTTCCGCGAACTGAGCAATACAATATTCATAAGTACGACCGAGGAGATCTTCACTCGCCTCAGTGTCACTCATATCGATATTGTTGGTAAAGATATCTACGACTTCACCCAATACTCTCTTATCGAGGTCTGGGCTTGCATAATTCTTAGGAAGTACATTCTTAAGAACTTTATTATCTGCTTCAATAGCACGCATTGCATTATCAATCACCGTACCAATCTCAGGGGTATGAGCGGCTGATGCAATTGTATTCCATCTAGCTTCTTCCGGAACGAAGAAAACATTCTCCATTGTATATGCATCAATGTCATCTTCAAATCCATCACCCTCATCAACGAGTTCTTGATATCTTCTATCAAAAGCCGCTGAAATATAACGAAGGAATATCAATCCGATAATAACCTTACGATACTCAGCCGCTGGAATGTGTCCCCACAATACACACGCCGCATCCCATAACTGTTTTTCAAATCCTATGTTAGCATTAGTCTTTGATGCCATTTACTTATCCTCCAAACACCAATAGTTGTAATTATATTTTTAATATTTTAACGCTTTAATGCGTTATTATTTTACCATACTTTCGACAATAAATACAGATTTCCGAGAAAATTTCCAGCTATTTTTTTAGTTGAATTTATCACGTGTTTTTTAGCCCATATATACAAATATCGCACCGGATTTTATTCCGATGCGATAACGTTCAACACATTCTATTATCTAATTGGCTTTGGCATTTCTATAGCTCATTCCCCGTCCTGAAGTAACTGTCGGCAATTAATCAACAACACTTCTGCAAGAAAGTCTTCTCTCTTTCTATCTGATAACAAATCATACTGGAACAAGAAAAGCTTCTCCATAATCTCTCTTGCTGATTTTGGACCAAGACTTCTTGTTTGTCTTATATCATTTCCTGCAGCTATTGAATTCACAAGATCTCCAATCGTGTTAAATCCACGTCTCTTTATACCGTTATGTGCCCTTGTGCTAAGATCAAGTACCTCTATTGGCAATTCGCTCATTTTCTCTGTCATATGGAATCGAAAATGAAACTTTCCTCCGTGTTTCTCTTTAAGTCTTACTCCTTCTATCTCGTTCATTACCTGCATTACTGTTCGACTCTGATCGTTGCTCATATCTTATACCTCCATACACATCTTTGATGACCTCTTTGACCGCATTACAATGCAGTTCTTGTATATCATCTCCACATTTCTTTTGGATCATTTTGATTAGATACTTGAGCTCGTCAACAGAATCAGATGTAGCAACCATGTGAATATGGTTATCCTTTAAAGTTTTGAATATCTGACGTATGTACGCCGTTCTTGTAGATACGTATTCAAGCACGTCATCATATTTATCCGGCGCTGTCACAATATCAATAAATACCGTCACTTCTCCCGGCTTATAGATACAGGTATTATAGCCACGTATTATGCCTTCTTTTTCCAGCTTCTGCACTCGTTTCTTGGCAGCAACTCTTGACATACCGATAGCGTCACCTATATCCTGATAACTCATTCTGGCATTGCCTTTGAGCATATTGAGTATTTTCTCATCTGTTTTATCCATTGACTTCACTCCCATCAGTGTCGACTCTGATGAAATAATTATAATAAGGGGGAGTATGTACGTCAACAGAGGTGGTTACGAAACGAAACCGACAAGTAATGCGTTGATATTACTCGTCTATACAAAAATCGCACCGGATTTTGCTCCGATGCGACACTTTATCATTTACACCTAGTTTTTACAAATGCAATTGTATTATCATCAAAAACTATTGCTGGTCTTCTTTTGTCTTCATCAATATCCTCAAACGGGAATTGTGTCCACCACACTTCACCAATTCTATACTTTCCCATATTGATTCTCCTTCTGCCTATACAATTCATCCCACTGATTTTCTTGCATCCATTCATCATCCACAGATATATCATCAGCATTTTCGGCTATTGAATAGAATCGTTCTCTATTAGCTTCCAAAAATTTTTTGAAATCATCAACATTTTTTATCGACTCCATGGATGCTCCTTTCAAATCCAAACAACTTTATACTGCAAAATAAATAATCGTGGTTATTATAGCATGTATTATTAATACAAACAAGAGTATACAACCACATATCCTACGATATATTGCCATTTTGCCCAGTTAAATTATAGTTCAAAAAATGAGATGCCAATTTGGCATCTCAAAAATCATCATTCATCCTGTTGTGACAAAGGCTTTAATCCATGCTCGTCCAATATATCATCAATCTGCGATGTATCAAATATTCTGTTATTGATTGCAACTATTATGCAGGCATCACGCGCATCCTTCGCATATAATTCATTCAACCCATATAATTTGAGTGCCCTGTTCGTCTCGTCCCAGTTAAAATGACCGGCAATGCAAAATCTGATGATAAGGTCTCGATTCTTAGTGTGCTTCTCCATGCTAATAATCTTGCTACCGTACGACTCGCTAACACCGGCAGATATGTATACGTCTTTCAAACGGATATTCTTCTCGTTAAGCACATCCTTCATATAATAATAGTATGCCTTGCCGTCTTCTGCCATATATTTATTGTTTTTCTTGAAATACTCGTCAAGTTTATTCGGAGACGTATTTTCAAGCATTTTATTCAGTTCACCGGTAGGTATTTTCTGCATAATTAAACGTCTCCTATCCTTTCAAGTTCATCAATCAGTTCTGACGCAGTATATCTGTCATCGACTTCAAGGCTTATACACTTCTTAATTATATCCCACATCGGCTGTTTTGCCTTTCTCTCTTGGGGTAAATGTCCGGTCAGCATAACATTTAATAACACTCCGACCGCATAGATATCAGTCCCTGGAGTAGATGCTGCAATACCGAATCCAATCTGTTCAGGTGCAGCATAATTCAAAGTACCTGTATATCGCATGCCTTCTTGCTCTCCAGGATGATAGAGTTTTGAAACATTAATATCAATCAGCCAGACCTCGCCATCTGAATCGACCATGACATTAGAAGGTTTGATATCTCTATGAATGATTGGTGTCAGTCTATTATGCAGTTCTTTTAAAATGTTGCATACCTTCTTAGTAATTTCAACAGCCTGTCGGCGGTCTATCAGATTCTCTTCAATCATAGCTTCGACTGTCTTGCCGTCAATATACTCCTCAATTACGACTAAGGTATTCTCGCCTTCATACATTCCTATTATTCGTGGCATATGGGCAACCGGAGCATCAATCAAAGCCTGATAAATATTCTTATCGTAAAAATAAAGAATCTTTTTGATGAATATCTTTCCCGTTTCAAGGCTCTTGACCGGTATAACATCCCCCATATTTTCGACATAATCTACCTCTACATACGTAGATAATTCCAGCAAATCCTCATCCGACAATCCCCTGTATGGGTTATATTTATCCGACTGATATTCATCCTCATAGGCATATACTTCTTTGGCATTTATCTTATTGACATAGCCACATTCTGTACATGTCCACTCACCACAATCCTCACTAAATCCCGTTTGAATGTTAAGCATAGCACTACATTCATCACAGATCCACGCAATACCCGATTCAAAGTCCACGTCGGGGTTAACCAGCATTTCTCCACATCCTCGACATATCCAATACGGCAAGGTATTATCAAATCCTTTTTGTAATGTCAGATTTGCCTGACAACGCGGACAGAATTCTACTCCATCAATCATTCTAGCTACCCCATTCGTTTTTATGATTATAATTATAGATATTATATATACTTGCGTCAACAATAGTTGCTATTACTCATTTATACAAAAATCGCACCGAATTTTGCTCCGATGCGATAATAATAATGATATTGATCTATCTTACCATCAATCTTTTGAAACATTCACATCAATGGACTCCTCAATTGCAGAAAATCTTATATCAAAACTTATGCCGTCTGAATTCTTAGCCTCATACCAATCATCATACTCATCTGCATCCTCTGTAAATCCTTTGCTTTTTATTTCTTCAACGTAACTTTTATACATTTCTTTCTTAACTCCGTACCCTGTGAACCGGAAGATGTCGTCATCATCTATATCAACAGAAATAGCCACACAATCAGGAGCATCAATCAACTTTGCAAGTTCTTTATCGGACCACTCATGGATATTGGCTGCATCATGGGTTGAGCTTCCATAAACTTGAGAATTATAATCATAGTACATTATATAGCCCTTATCGTTACTACCTATAAATGCGACAGTTATTGTTTCCGGTTCCATAAGTTCATATTGTGCCATGCTTTCCGCCATATAGTATGTACCATTTAACACCAACGGAGAATCTTTGGCTGTTTCACCTGGTCTTGTGCATTTTCTGTTGTATCCTAAAATATAGATTTCGGCTACCTCTTCATCTGAATAATCGTACGTTTCTTTGTATTCATCAAATACACTAAGCTGTTCCTTAGTGATTCCTTCTTTTTGCTTAAATTTTATCTCAACGTCCATTATCGTATAATCACTGTTATTAGTATAATTAAGTGATAGGAACTTCTCTCCGTCAAGTATGCTTTCCTCTACTTGCCAATCTATATCTTCAATCTTAAGCTCCATTTTCTCGGCCGATTCTTCGTAACCTTTGTCTTTTGACGACTTATTTGAAGATTGTGAATTGCCATTACCACCACAGGCTGTAAGCATGACAATTGATAATCCGACAAGAAAACAAACACTCATTTTCCTAAAACATTTTTGTATCATGTCAATCACCCTTTCGTTTTTTCTTGATGATAACATTTTATATAAAGAAAAACCCCCACCAAAACGGTGAGGATTTCCACATAATCTTTTATACATGATAAAGCTACATTTCATATTTTTCTTTTAGATTATTAAGCATATTATATTTAATCATTCCTTCTCTCTGCAGTCTACCAACCACTATTCCGGGCGAAATGCCTTGGCTTTTTGCAAATTGTATCACTCTTTTTTCTGAATAATCTCCTTCTTTTTTTAAAGACTCAAAATCCCCAGAAGGAATTAGTGTATTACCAGCCCATATATCAGCCTCCTTTTCATCATCTTCTGATGTACCATTAAGCTGCATTACATGACCAAGTGCAATGTGAGCAATTTCGTGGAACAAACTAAACCAAAACTTGTCTGCGTCCTTCCCTCTTGCTGTAAGTCCAACAACAATCTTATTACCGTCCACAAAAGAAGCACCCTGAAGAAAGGATCCTTTAAGGTGAGGTAGAAAAACCAAAGCCACACCACATTCCTCAAGACATTTCTTTATTTGCGGACAGAATTCCTTAGGTTTGAGAACTGTCATCTTTCTTATCTGGGGCAATGCAGCTATCAAACCTTTTATATTGATTGGAGCAGTTTGTATATCACGAGCCTTAATCTTTGCTTCTTGCGCCCATGCCATTAACGCCAAATCACTTTTTTCCGTAATTGCAAGACGCCTGCATGCAATTCTCGTAATCTGCTCACTACCAAGCAACGAAAGTTCAACAACCTCAAAATATTTTCTAAGATTAATTACCTTCTCCTTAACATTTCTAGTCTGCGGAACCCATCCAAATTTCGCCATCTCGCTATAAGGAAATTGTTTTGCTATTTTTTCATCGGTCTCCATTGAGTTTTCTGCTTCTACCTTAATAATCTTCTCTCTGTAAATCGCCTCAAGATTATTCCAAAATCTTGCAGGCACCCCTAAAACCATCTCTAATCTAACTGCAGTCTCCGATGTAAGTTGTACATCACCATTAATAAGTTTGCTGATATGTTTCTCCGACATATCCATCCTAGCTGCAAACTCCTTTTGACTCATACCTCTATCATTCAGTTGTTCTTTAATTGTTTCCCCAGGTGGAGTTGCAATATAACTACGACTTTTCCGCATACTTATACCTCCCAAACTTATCCTCTTGATTACTAATGATAATCAACTATTTCCAAAATATTTGCTATTTGAATCTCATAACCCTTCTTTTCAAATACCAATCTGTAAGGATGAATCAAATCCACTGCGTATTGCCCTTTCCTATTTTGTGTAAGAGGATGACATCTTCCAATGTGAAACTGAACCATCATCTCAACAGTGTCCGCCGCAATAATTTCATCTATACGTTGATGTATTTTATCAGCCATCTCTTTCCCGTATGTTCTCTCTGCCATTTTGGCATTTGTACACACCTTCTCGATTTTCTTATTCCTGTACGTAACATTCAATCTATCGCCTCCTCAAGTTTACCTTTGAGGTAAATTCATAATAATCCATCTTTCTCATTTTGTCAAATCCAAATTTACCTCAAAGGTTAATTCCAACCATCTAACACATCGACAACTTTATCAACTCAGGATCATTTCTTTCCAATCTAGCAAACAACTCGTATACTCTATATTTCTGCTTTCTTTTTGCCTTTTGTTCTGCATTTTTATAATACATTTTCTGCTTTTTAGTTCTTCGCGGAAGTTTTCTGTAATCATCCATGATTATGACTTTGGCTTTGTCATGATTAATTATGTACCTCATAATTTTCTCAAAGGAATCTGTAGCTTTCACATCCTTCTGGCAGTGATAATCCGCTTTCTTAATCTGATAGAAGGACATATCTTTTGAATATTGATTCATATGGAAAAGGACATATTTACCTTTTCTATTCATGAATATCTTCCATGCCCCTATATCGGTTGTGATATATAAAGTATCCGTCACAGCATCATACGATGTACCGATATGCTCGCTAATCTTCCATTTGTCAATCTGATGCGCATATGCCCTTAATTCTCCTTTGAGACCTGCGCAATACTTACATTCACGATACCTGTTCTTAATAGCTATTTCTTCTGTGACCTGCATTTTATTCTGATATTTTATTCTTCTTTCATAAATACAGCCCTGCTTATGATAAACTCTTTTTTTCTCGGAAACATTAGCACTTACACATACATTCATAGGACATCCTCCTTCCTGCAGATGTATCATTCCTTATACTCTATCGCATTTGCAGATATCGTAATACACCTTCCTTTTGTTTCGATGTACAAAGTTTACCACAGGGACCTGTCCAAAAATCAGTACTCATTTACGCAAAAAATCGCACCGGATTTTTCTCCGATGCGATAACATTACATATTGCAATTATTTATTTTTCTTAATTATCAAGATATGTATTCTTTAATCTTTCGACCTCATTTCTCATCTGCCCTACCACCTCATCCGGACCGATAATCTTCACGCCCTCACCAAGCGACATTACCCAGCCTAAGAACTGAATGCTGACTGCTACAGATACATAGGCAACGAAATATTCATCATCTTGTTTGATAAATGGTGTATTCTTTCCGAAACGGTCTATAATAACTCCTGCCATATCATTTCTGCAAAGAAGTTTTACCTCTGTCTCTTTTCCATCAAACATACCGAATCGATTCTTTGAATATGCCGCCATGTCCATAGATTTAAAACTCGACTTGCCAACACGTTTCTCGTCTGTCAGTGTTATTTTCTTCATCTTATCTACGCGAAAATGTCGGATGCCTTTCTTATCATCATCATACCCAATCAAATAATAGTTCTCATCATCCCACGTCAATCCCCATGGTGATACACTGTAATATGCTCCGTCACGGCGAAGTACTTGTTTTTTGTTCTCGTCCCACATGAAATATTGAAAACGTATCTTCACATTGTCTGCAATTGCCGTATGAATTAGGTCAACATTATAGTATATGCTCTCATTCATTGTCTTAACACGTCCCGCTACATACACCTGGTGATTAAGTTCATCTGCGTGGTACTTACTGGTCAAGCCCTCAATCTTCTTGATTAATTGTGACGACTTTCCCTTTGTAATGAACTTTGATGACTGTACGGCATCTACAAGAAGCTTAAGTTCTGCAAGTTCAAACTCACGATTACCTATATGATAACTGTAACTCTGACCGTCCTTCTCGCCTATAATATCCACACCGTACTTACGAAGTTCTTCAATGTCAGTATAGATTGATTTTCTTTCAGCATTTACACTGCAATCAGAAAGTTTACTTACAATCTCCTGCATGGTAATAGTATGTTCATCATCTGTGTTTTCATTGAGAATATCGAGCAGATATAACAGTTTTAGTTTCTGATTCTCTCCTCTTGGCATAACTCATCCTCCCGTTACTTCAACCACATTCCCCATCAATCTGGTCAAAGTTTCTTACCTTGCCTGTAGCCCACGGGCTACCAACATCACATCTTCCGCGATGATACTGCTCGGTCACACTTTCTGGTTCCTGCTCCTCTGATACATTGACTTTGATTCTTGATACGCCTGCTTCACATTTACCGTCAAGCAGCGCGATGATATTGTCTATATCCTTCATTTCGTCCATGGTTAGCCTCCTTTTTGAATTATTTAGTCCCTCAGGCAACTTATAGGTATAACTTTCACTCCATCATCACGTGTATAGGCCATCTGACCACCTGTGATTACGATTAGTAAATCGGGAACTTTAAGCGGAACCTGTTTTTCTTTTTCGTTGTATTTTTCTATAAGGCTACTAATCTCCAACAAATGTCTTGAGCCTTCCTCAATCTCTGCACTTCCTAATTTAAACTCAATAAGTGCATATCGTCCGTCATCTATATGCAGCACCGCATCAGCCTCAAGTCCATATCTATCATGATAATAGGACAATTTTCCATTTAATGCTTGAGAATAAACTTTCAAATCTCGTATGCACATACATTCAAAAATAAAACCAAATGTTTTAAGGTCTGTTTCCAAATACTCCGGAGTAAGACCTAATGCCGCAACGGCAACCGACGGATCAATCAATTCTCTTTTGAATCCCGAACGAATTGTCGTAGCAGAACGTATAGCAGGACACCACGCCTCTACATCCTCAATTACAAACAATCTTTCCAATGCAGTAATATAAGCGTCAAATGTATTTTTTGAAATACTGTCTGCATTCGCACTCACATCCTTATAAATATTGCTTTTTTTTGCTAAAGTTGAAATGTTTCTTGAATACGATTTCAATATCAATTCAGCAAGTCTCGGGTTCCTTGAGACGCCATCAACCGTTGATACATCTGATTCACACACATTGCGTATATAATCTTTGGCTATAAGTAATTGTGCAGCCTGACTTTTTTTATTCAATGTCGACGGCCAGCCACCTCTACACGCAGCAAAAATCATCTCTTCCACGCTCATATCAGACAGAATCCCATCTATGTCTTTATTCGGTTCATCAAATAATTCCTTAAGCGATATTTGTCCATTGGATTCTCTTGATTCGTATAGACTCATCGTATACATTTTCATCCTTGAAATACGACCTGTACCTGTATGATGTATTTTACTATCATCCACAGATGTAGACCCTGTTAGGATAAAAAGACCATCTTCTCGCCTGTTATCTACAGCCGTTCTGACCGCATCCCACAAAACGGGGGCTTCCTGCCATTCATCAATCAACCTTGGATTCTCACCTTTTAACAGAAGTGATGGTTTTGTACCAACAGTCGCCATATATGCTTCTCGCATATCAGGATCTTGCATTTTCAATATACTTTTCGACTGTTGCTCTGCTGTAGTCGTTTTACCACACCACTTTGGACCCTCAATTAAGGTAGCCCCAAAAGCATCAAGTCTAAGTGCCAATTCACTATCAACAATTCTTTTCAAATATTCCTTCATTGCAAGCACCTCCGTAATGCCTTTATTATAATCAAATTACACCAAATATATGTATTTGTCAATTGTTATTGTGCATTTTTGAGGCGTTTTGTTGCGTGTTTTTGAGGTATTTTGTTGTGTGTTTTTGAGGTATGTCCAATTATTTCAAACACATCTTGCACGGTTCATATCCCTGCTTTATAAGCTCATTTATCGTACTCTCACACTCCAACTTATTCCGATCAGCCATCTGTTTGACACCACGACAATCAGGCATATGTATCTTCTTAGTGTGAGTATTTAATATAAACGTCATCTTTGTATTATACCAATCACTATCTGATGTTGCTGCATTATCAGACGTTGTTGCTTGTTCCGTTGTGGTTTCGGTTGTTTGTTCCGTGGTTGTGCCGGCAACGCTTTCATCTCTCTTACTTTCGCCCGTGGTATAATCTATCTCGATTCCCGGCTGTACGTTGTAGCAGAACACATTAAAACATATACCACGACCATCATCCTCAACCGACCACGCCTCCATGATGACACCGGTTGCAAGCAGGTTGTCATTTTCGAACACTGGTGTCACTCTGTACAGGACATGATTATCTTTGGCTCTGACGTAATCCAATACCTGCATTTCAAATATCTGCATTGTTATGTGATTGAGATATCTTGTTCCCGTTATCAGATTCTTCTCGTTAGCATTCTCGCCCGCAAGGCTGTACGCAATGAGGTGCGAGCGGTTGTACAGATAATTGTCCTCAATCACATCCGGATATTTCACCGTGTGCCATCCCGATGGTCTGACGTTTCCAATGCTTCCGCGCTCTTCTGTCGGCATCAACTCTTTGCACACATTAGCGTATGCCACACCGCATCTTCCAAGTTTGTCAAGATTGCTGTAGCGTTCGAAGGCTTCCGTGGATTTCTTTTCCTCTTCTGTGAACATCGGAACGTTATTATTCAGTTCGATGTAAGGTTTTCCGGAATATGGTGGGATATCCGCTACATCTATATTCCGCGAATCATCCTTCGTAAGTTCTTCGTTTTTGATTTCCTTGTCAGCTTCATCCTCACTTACAGGCTCCGTAGATAATTCTGTCGTAACGGATTCCGTTGTAGGTTCTTCCGATATAATAACTTCGCTGCTTACTACAATATCCTCTGTGGTCGGATCATCAATCGGCATGCTTCTGTCATATGACTCGGACTCTTGCGGTATGCAACCTGTAAGCAAAACCAATATACCTAAATATATTATTAATAGTTTTCTTTTCATAACAAACGCTACCTTTCTACCATTTGTACTCCTCCAAATACGTCTGTAATTCACCCTGTACACGTTCGTCATCATTTTCAGAAAGACTCAATGCCAAGGATATCGGGTCAACTTCGCCATTTTTCGAAAAAAGTGAAGGATTGTATTTCCATAGTTCTATGCGACAAAGTTTTAAATCTTCATTCCATCTTGAATCAATATCAATAAAACTGCTCGCTGTTTTGTCTCCCTTGAAAACAGCCAAGGTATCCACCTGCGGGCTTGCGAGCATACTATGTTTTGAAAGCGAACTTTCTCCGGCAATATACAAACCTTTGTTATCATTAACTTCCGCATGAATCACTTTTTGAACAGGATTGATAAGATATTCCTTAGCCATTCTGTAAAACTCCAATCCTTTTGCAATTGGATACATTCTTGTTTCCTTACCGTATGTTTTTTCATTTATCAATTTCATCTGATTAAGCTGCTTTGAAGCTCTCGTTATTGATGTTCTTGTTAAACCGAGTTCGTCTGCCGCCTGTTTTTTTATAACAAAATCGCAATCGTAATGATATAACAAATACAGAAAAAGACATTGTGTTGCAGGCATCATACGTTCAGCTGAGAATTGCATTATTTTCTTAAAATTATTGTTCAACATAACACCAAGAAAAGGAAGATATATCTGATCAGGCATCGATAAAAAAGGTATTCCCTTCGAAATCAATGAATCACGTTGTATCCTTGTCAGTCCATCAAAATTATATGCCACATTAAGGTTAGATTGTTCGCTATATTGGACAAGTTGCTTCTTAAGAGCAACCACTCCGAACTTCTCTTTGTTTGAGATTTCAACAACAACGAACGAAATCTCCCCCATGGTAACCTTGTAAAACTTCCTTCCGGACATCATGTATAATGGCAATCCTTTTATTTTTGTCGTTTCAATATTACAGTTCAATCCAAATGTTGATTTTAATGTTTTTTCAAGCATCCAACCACCTCGATAACATTTTTATTTTACAATAACATATTTTATGTGATTATACAAGTATTATGTTATCAACACCCACTCTTTACAGTCCGGTATGTAGATGATATATTAAAATAACTTTAAGAATCGGAGTCACACCATGAAATGCAAAAAATACACTTATTCAATTGAACAGAACATGATAACCATTGAAAAATTCATCAAAAGGTATCATTTCAACACCGAAGATAGAGATCTTTTGTCTGCTACAGGCAAGTTCCTTGCCGAACTTAATCAGGTCGAGGCCGGAATTGCCTACTTTGACGACAAGGTTGTGTGTGTTGCTACGCTTGGCGAGCGTTATGACAGACTTTTTGACGTGGTTGCCGACTCCAAGCATCTGTTACTTGCTTACAGCATGGAATGTTTTGCGATGGAATTCTTATCTCGAACCTATGAGAAAATGAACGAAACAGTATATGAAGAAACCGGCAAATGGATGGGTGAATATCACTTCCTTGGTGATGATGAATTAGAAGATATAGAAACCTACTTGAAGGAATTCTCTTCTGCTTTTTCAGGTGACAAGACATCCAAAGATAGTGACGATGACAGCTTCAATATCACATGGAAGAACGGAATGATCAATCCGCTAAAAAGCGTTATCTTCACTGCCGATTATAGCAAAAAACGTTCCGAAAGCGGCTGTCACAACTGTGAACAATGCAGTAACCTAACATGTAGCTTCCGCAATATTGTACAGCGCAAGGAACGTAAGCAAAACGATTACAGCATCAACGAGAAAAATGCCGCATATTCGTACGGTATCGCACAGATATTTGGCAAACATTCTGACTAATAAAAAGGCTGGTATTATTATGATTCATTTATATACAGGGGACGGAAAAGGAAAGACAAGCATCGCCGTTGGAATGTCAATAAGAATGGCAGGCGCCGGCGGTCACGTAATCTTTGCCCAGTTCATGAAAGGTAACGAAAGTTCCGAACTTAATATTCTTCGCTCTCTTGATAATGTAGAAGTCATCAAGGCAGAACGCAACTTTCCTTTCTACGGCAATATGACCGACAAAGATAAAGTTGATATCACAAAGTGTCACAATGATATTCTTAAGGAAATCGCAGAAAGAATCAATAATTACAGTTGTGACGAATACCTTCCCAAACTACTCATCGTCCTTGACGAAATAACCTATCCCTGCAACTGGCACTTGATTGACGACAGTCTGTTACAGGATATTCTTAATAACCTTCCGGATAACATTGAGCTTGTTATGACAGGCCGCGACCCTCTTGATTACATGAAAGACTGCGCCGATTACTATTCGGAAGTATGCATGCACAAACATCCATATCAAAAAGGCGTACGGGAAAGACTCGGAATTGAAATGTAAAAACCTGCTGTATTTTTCTACAGCAGGTTTTTATTCTACAATGTTTCGTTCATACTTCCCGTTCTATATCCTATAACGTCAAGCGCAACGTATGAAAAGCCATATTCCTTGAACTTGTCATATACCTCTTTTCTTGTATCTTCCTCCATGAACTTAGGAAACTCCTCAGGCATCAACTCGATTCTTGCCACATCACCGTGAATCCTTACGCGCAACTGATGAAATCCCTTATCAAGCAACAACTGCTCTGCCTTATCAACCATTCCAAGCTTCTTCTCGTTAATCTCCTCACCATACGGAAATCTGCTTGCAAGACAGGCAAATGATTGTTTGTCCCACGTAGGAATATCAAGTTGTTTCGACAAATTCCTAATTTCCTGTTTGGTTAATCCAACATGACGAAGTGGACTCTTGACGCCAAGCTCATCTACAGCAATAAGTCCCGGTCTGTAATCACCGTTATCATCAAGATTAGAACCTTCCGCAACTTCATTTATCCCCTGCTCTTTTGCCAGCGCACATATCTTTTCAAACAATTCGCGTTTGCACAGATAACAGCGATTCTTTGGATTACTTAAGAACCCTTCTATCTTAAGTTCTTCTGATTCGATTACAAAATGTCTTACACCTAATTTATCGCAATATTCCTTTGCTTCATTTAACTCTCTTTTTGGAAATGAACACGATGATGCTGTAACTGCAATCACCTTATCCCCAAGCGCCTCCTTTGCCGCATATAGCAAAAATGTGGAATCTACACCGCTTGAAAATGCTATCGCCACACTACCAAATCCCTTAAGATAATCTTTTAATTGTTCATATTTAGCAGATATTTCGGTCATATTCTATTCCTCAACAGCATGAATTATTTCAGGAAGAAGCTGTTTCTTACGGCTCATTACCTGTGGCATATCAAAAAGATTCTTCCTAACCGCTTTATACGGAAGTTTCCTGTTGCCTCTGTGCTCTGTACAAATAAGTGCACTGTGTTCATGCACAACATCCGTCACCATAAGCACAGCCCATCCAAGTCCCTGTGCAGCACGAACTTCCTCAAGTGCCGTCATGTAATCATCCGCATAATCCGAAAGATCATTTAACGTAGTAACCTCGCACTGACCGATTCCAATGCGAATACCATTCTCGGTATAAGTCTTGAAATCTGATGTAATCGCATCCTTAGGTTCTCTGTCTTTGAGTCCTTCAAGTTTCGAGAACATTGAAAGTCCGTACTCCTCAAGGTCAACTCGGCATATAGACGCAAGAACGTGAGCAGCAACGACATCATCTCCCGTTGTTGTCGGGCTCTTAAGTATCAACGTATCGGATATAAGTCCTGTAAGCAAAACCTTCGCCGTAACAGCGTCCGGTGTACGATTGTTCCTTATGTACTGCTGATAAATGAGCGTACAAGTACTTCCCAACGGCTCTGCATATATGAATATAGGTTGGTCAGTCTTGATTGCATCCAATCTGTGATGATCGATAATTCCGATTATATTGGCAGTCTCTATTCCGTGAATACTCTGTCTTGATTCGTTGTGATCGACCAAAACCACGTTACATCTTGGCACTTTCAGGAAGCATCGTCTTGTAACATAGCCGACATACTTATCTTCGTCGTATACCGCAAGTCCTCTTTTTTCCGAGCTTTGAAGCATCGACTTTGCCTCATCAAACAAATCATCCGCATCAAGTCCCGGCTCCTGCTTGGTCATGATATCTCTGACCTTCGGAATAGCCGTTATCTTATTGTCTCTTGAAAGCTCACGCATAGTCCAATCGGTTATATCATCCACTGTAAGAAGTCCGTAAAAAACTCCGTCATCAAACACCGGAATAGCACTCGAATGATTCTTCTCATAAATAGCCGCAACGCTTGTAAGCGGATCATCAGCATCTATCCTGTAATCGGGAGTTAACATAATATCTCTTACTTTTGGGAAAACATCCCTCTTATAATCCGGAATCTCTATGTCCAGCTCTTCTAATATTTTCCTTGCACTATCCGTCAAATGACCGCACCTAACAGGCACATATGTATTATCCGGATCCTGCAGATTCATAAGTGCAGCATAACCATACGCGCTGCATATACTGTCAAGATCAGGATTCCTATGTCCTGTAATATAAATGGTACCCATTGTTATTCCTCCTAGAGTTGTTCAATATATTTGCAATGAGCAGATTACTCTCTTATTTTTTCATTTTTCTAAGCATGTACTTTCTAGCAATGTTGATACCAATCTTATACGGTAATGGACGAAGCGCCTTGTCAGCTTCCTTAAGCTTCTCACGAATAGGAATGTTCTGAGGACAATGTTTCTCACACTTGCCACACTCTATACACTGTGACGCAAAAGATGGCTCCTTTGTAAGTCCCACCGTCTGTGCATACTCAAATCTTGCACTGCTCTTCTTTTCCGTGTACATAGAATTGTAACAGCGGAAAGTTCCCGGAATATCAACATTTTTCGGACAAGGCATACAATACTTGCAACCTGTACATCCAACCTTTTCTTTCTCTCGAATCTGCTTGGTTATCTTATCGATAACAGCAAAATCCTCCTCTGTTAAATGACCGGCAACCGACTCATCTGCAATCTTGCAATTCTCTTCTACCATTTCAATGGAATTCATGCCGGATAATACGCACGTAACCTCCGGCTGATTGTATAACCAACGAAATGCCCACTCTGCAGCTGACCAGCCATGCTCATTATTTGCTATTGTCTTCTTCGCAGTATCCGGAAGCATGTCAACAAGCTTGCCGCCTCTAAGCGGCTCCATGATAATGACAGGAATGCCCTTTGCTGCTGCAGCCTTAAGGCCTTCAACTCCTGCCTGAGTATTCTCATCCAAATAGTTATACTGTATCTGGCAGAAATCCCAATCATAGTCTTCTAATATCTTAAGAAATCCTTCTGTATTTCCATGATATGAAAAACCGATGTTTCTTATCTGCTTCTTAGCCTTCTTGTCAGCTATCCACTCAATTATTCCTACCTCTTTAAGCTTCTCCCACATGAAGATATCTGTAAGCTGATGCATAAGATAATAATCAATATAATCGGTTCGAAGTCTTGAGAGCTCCTCGTCAAAATACTTATCTATCGCTGCTCTGTTGTTAATCATGTACTGCGGAAGCTTTGTGGCAATCTTAATCTTCTCACGAATACCGTTTCTCTCGAATATCTCTCCGATTGTAACTTCGCTTCCCGGATATATGTAAGCTGTATCATAATAATTGACACCGGCATTATATGCAGCCATTATTTCCTTCTCTGCTTTATCAATGTCAATCGAATTACCCTTTTTGGTAAATCTCATACAACCAAAACCCAGCAACGAAATATCATTTCCATACTTATCTTTTCTATACTGCATATAATCACCCTCCCTATTCAATCAGAGTTAATCTTCAGTTTTCTGATTCTTACTTTCGTTATCGAATGCTCCTCCCACTTTGTAGCAACAAACAGAAATCCCTGATACTCAACCTGTATGTGCTCCATATCCTCCGGAAGACTGCCAATCTCATATAACATAAAACCATTAACGGTGTTGATATCCTCATCCGGAAACTTTATTCCGAACAAATCTTCAAGTTCTGCAAGCTCCGTAGTACCGTTAACTATGTAACCGTCACCGGTAGCAAGCTTCATGATGTCTATCTCTTTCTCATCATGCTCATCAAGAATATCACCAACAATAACCTCTAATATATCTTCAAGAGCAATAAGTCCCTCTGTCTGACCATACTCATCGACAACAATCGCCAAATGATTCTTGCTGTTTTGCATCTCGTTAAAGAGCTTTCTAATCTTCTGTGTCGGATGTACGTAATATGGTTCACTTCCCAGTTCACGTACTGTCTGATTCGCATCGTCAAGATATGCAAGTACAGCTTCTTTGATATGTAAAACACCGACAATATTATCGATGTTTTCTTCGTATATCGGATATCTTGAATAACTGTTCTCCAACATGATATTAAGAGCATCCATTACTTCCGTACCAGCTTCTATTCCAACTATCTTCTGTCTCGGACAACAAACATCTCGTACAATCTTATCACCAAACTCGAAAACGTTGGTTATCATCTCCGCTTCATCGGTCTGAATTGCACCCTGTTCATGTCCTTCTTCTATTATCGAACGAATCTCTTCTTCAACTGCTTCAGCCTGTTCTTCGCTTGTCTTCTTTCCAAACAGTCCGAGTAAACCTCCCGACCCCATACTTAATATTTCCTTTCTTTTCCTATGAATATCGCATGTATATTATGCAAATTCTGCACACAAGTGTATTTACAACGCCAAACTTACCATCAGCGCACGATTAACATTACCCATAACATCGTCATCCAAATGACTGACTTTCTCAAGAAGTCGCTTCTTATCTATTGTTCGTACCTGTTCAAGCAGCACTACTGAATCCTTTGAAATATTGCATTTCTGCGCTGCAAGCTCTACATGAGTTGGAATCTTCGCCTTGTTCTGACGACTTGTAATAGCCGCACATATAACTGTCGAACTGTGTTTGTTTCCCATCTCATTCTGTATTATAAGTACCGGACGGACTCCGCCCTGCTCTGACCCTACAACCGGTCTTAAATCTGCATAAAAAATATCTCCCCGTGTAACAGGCAATGGTATCAACCTCCATTCAATCATCGATTCTTTAATGAAAGTATTACCATTGTTTTGTTGTATTATTCAAAAATAATGAGTTAGTTTTCAAGGTAATTAACAACTTCTACCTGCTGTCCGTCTTTGAAAAATACTCTCGGTACACGTCTGTTGACATCGCATACAAACTCATAATTAAAACTTGATGACATATCGGCAGGTTCTTCTACAGGAATCATTTTGCCTCCTTGCTTACCAAAAAGCACAACCTCATCACCGACAGTAACACCTGTAATGTCACTTACATCTATCATAATCTGATCCATGCAAACTCTTCCGACAATTGGTGCGAACTCTCCGCGAACAAGAACTCTTCCCTTGTTAGAAAGTGCTCTAGGATATCCGTCGGCATAACCGACACCAACCGTTGCTATACGTTTCTCACAAGGAAGTTCATAAGTTCCGCCGTATCCGACAGTTTCACCTGCCTCAACAACTTTAACGTGAGACACATGACTCTTAAAAGACATCGCAGGATAAAGCACGCAAGCTTCCTTATCCATCTCTTCTGACGGATAAAGTCCGTATGTTGAGATTCCCGAACGTACCATGTCATATGTATCATTAGGCATCTCCATTATTCCTGCACTGTTTGATATATGTCTTATAGAAAAATGGATTCCTGCCTCTTCTAACCAGTCAACCATCTTCGTATATCGTGCCAACTGTTCCATCGCACTTGTTTTATCAACACTGTCAGCCTTGAAATAGTGAGTGAAAACACCCTCCATATTAAGGCCCGGTAATTTGCTTATCTTAACTATTTCAAAAACGCTGTCTGCGTTACATTTAAAACCGATTCTGTTCATACCGGTATCGAGTTTAATATGAATCTTGGCGGTCTTTCCTATACGTTTTGCCACCTTTGAAAGGGTTGCTGCCTGCACATACGTGTATATAGTTTGAGTTATATCGTAATTAACAAGCTGTTCAAACTGACTGTCATGTGTATAACCTAATATAAGTATAGGCTTTGTAATGCCGGCTTTTCTAAGTTCTATAGCCTCTTCAATACAAGCAACACCGTAATAATCGGACAAATCATCCAATGCCCTTGCAACCTGCACAGAACCATGTCCATATGCATTAGCCTTGATTACAGCAAGTAACTTTTTCCCTTCGGGAACACATCCTTTCATAGTTTCAATGTTTCTTCTAATGGCAGATAAATCAATATCTGCCTCAACCCGATAGTATTCACCCATCGTTTACAACCTCCCAAGATGCAAAACATCTTAATTAACAACACTCGTCTTTCATTACCTCACTGATACCATCAATAATATCAGAAGCAAGCATTGCGTATTTGCCTTTCTTTTCTGCGGCTTTGTCGCCGGCAAGACAATGTACATAAGTACCTATCTGCGCCGCCTCAAATAACGGAAGTCCTCCCGCAAGCATTCCGGCAATAATTCCGGCAAGCACATCTCCCGAGCCTCCGGTTGACATACCATTATTACCTGCAAGATTCATGTATATCTGTTCTCTTCCATCTGTAACAATAGATTTGGCATCCTTAAGTACCAACGTAACATCGTACTCTCTCGAAAACTTTGTAGCAATCTTGAATCTGTCCTTGGCAAGCACAGAGACTTTCTTACCGATAAGTCTGCTCATTTCCATCATATGTGGTGTCATAACTATCGGAACAGATGTCGTTCTTATCATCTCTAAATTATTGGACAGAATGTTAAGCGCATCAGCATCAAGTACCATAGGAACTTCCGAATTAAGAAGAAGTTCATAAAGCATACGCTCTGATGTCGAGTCAACGCCAAGTCCAGGACCCACAACAATAACAGATGCCCATTTTATAGCATCCTCCACGCTGGAAAGTGCTCCCTCGTAATCGTTGTATGTCATCATAACAGCCTCAGGAAGCTGAGACTGTATTATCGTTCTGTTACTTTCATGTGTATATATCTTAACAAGTCCTACTCCTGTCGAATAAGCCGCCTTTGAACAAAGATAAGCCGCACCCGACATGTTCTTACTTCCCGCAATAACCGCCACTCTTCCGTAGCTACCCTTGTTGGAATTATTGAATCTCTTCGGAAGTCTGCTAAGATCCTTCTCTTCGTATGCATATATCTTAGGCTTTGCCTGCCTTATCGCATTATCCGGAAAACCTATATTCCTGCAAATGATTTTCCCACAGTAATCAATACCGTCAGAGAAAAACATTCCAAGTTTCTTAAGTCCGAATGTAACCGTGTAATCAGCACGAAATGCTGTTCCTAATATATCTCCCGTAGTTGCATCAAGTCCCGAAGGAACATCGATTGCAACCTTAACAGCATTTATTTGATTAAGTTTATCTATAGCCTTTTTCTGTTCACCCTCAACTTCTCTTGAAAGTCCTACTCCAAATATACCGTCAACAACAACGGCAAAATCCTTATTTGGAATGTTCTTACGAAGCCTAATACCAAGCTGATTTGCTATCGTTTTCTGGCACTCAAACATTTCCGTAGTTTTATTAATTCCACCTACATAATAAACATCTACAGGATAACACTTTTCACTAAGAATTCTGGCAACAGCAAGTCCGTCACCACCGTTATTGCCACCCTCAACAGCAACAAGAACTCTTCCCTTATTAGGATTGATTTCCTCAACGACTTCGACAACAGCAAGTGCCGCTCTCTCCATTAAAACCGCTTGTGGTATACCAATCTTTTCAATTGTATATGCGTCAATCGACTGCATTTCATTCTTGGTTACGATATATTCCATACGCTATTTCCTTTGCTTATTGATTACTTAAAGTACTCAACACCGCTCTCAAAGATCAACTGATTCTGATCTCCGAAAATATTGATTGCAACATCTGTATCGCGTCTCTCTGAATGAGCCATCTTACCAAGCACTCTTCCGTCAGGACTTGTGATACCCTCAATAGCCTCATAAGAACCATTTACATTGTAATCCTCATTCATTGTAGGCACACCGTTAACGTCTACATACTGAGTAGCAACCTGGCCGTTCTCAAACAACTTATCAAGCCATTCCTTATCTGCAACGAATCGTCCCTCACCATGTGAAATAGGTACTGTGTACACTTCGCCAAGAGTTGCTTTTCCAAGCCATGGGCTCTTATTGCTGACTATCTTTGTATAAACCATCTTAGACTGATGACGACCGATACTGTTCATTGTAAGTGTCGGTGAATCCTCTTTCTGTGATGTAATCTTACCGTAAGGTACGAGACCAAGCTTGATAAGAGCCTGGAAGCCGTTACAGATACCAAGTACAAGACCGTCTCTTTCATTCAAGAGCTTCATAAGTTCGTCCTTAAGCTTCTCGTTACGGAAAGCAGTTGCGAAGAACTTAGCTGAACCTTCCGGCTCATCACCGGCAGAGAAACCACCCGGCATCATTACTATCTGCGACTGATTAATTGCCTTTTCAAATGCATCAACCGAATCAAGGATATTCTGCTCTGTCATATTCTTAAATACGATAGTCTCAACTTCTGCGCCTGCTCTTTCAAATGCTTTTCTTGAATCGTACTCGCAGTTAGTTCCCGGGAATACCGGAATGAATACCTTAGGTTTTGCAACTTTATTCTTACATACGTATATGCTGTCTGCCTTATATACGTCATTTCTTACTTTCTCTTCCTTAACTCCTGAAGAAGTAGGGAATACTTTCTCAAGCTTGCCTGTCCATGCGCTTACGGCATCCTTCATGGCAATCTTGACATTATCGTAAATAAACTTCTCTTCCTCGATTGTCTCACCGATTCTTGTTGCACCAACATTAAGTGATGTGAGGTCGTCATTTTTGATTTCGCAAATAATTGCACCGTAATCCTTCTTAACAAGATCCTGTCTTGATACAGTCTTATCAAGGCTTACACCGATTCCGTTACCGAACGCCATCTTAGAAACAGCCTCGATAATACCCCCGTAAGATACTGCAAACGCTGAAAGAATCTTGCCTTCCTGCATATCTTTGTAAAGTGCTGAATAAGTATCCTTGATGCTCTCGTAATCAGGGAGACCATATTCATCTCTCTTAATATCAATCTTAATCAATGTGTTGCCGGCACTCTTTAATTCAGGTGTAACAACGTCGCCTGTTCTTGCCACGTCGATTGCAAATGAACAAAGTGTAGGTGGAACATCAATATCGTTAAATGAACCCGACATTGAATCCTTACCTCCGATTGAAGCAAGACCGAAGCCAAGCTGTGCGTCATATGCACCAAGAAGTGCTGACATTGGCTCGCCCCAACGTTTTGAATCACTACCAAGACGCTTGAAGTACTCCTGGAATGTGAAGTAAATCTTCTTCCAGTCACCGCCTGAGGCAACAATCTTTGCAACAGAATGAACTACTGAATATATTGCACCATGATATGGTGACCAGCTCATCATGTAAGGGTCAAGACCGTAAGACATCATTGTTACAGTATCGCATTTACCCTTATCAAGCGGAAGCTTTGCGATCATTGTCTGTGTAGGTGAAAGCTGATACTTACCACCGTAAGGCATTACAACTGTTGCTGCACCGATTGAGCTATCGAACATCTCAACAAGTCCTTTCTGTGAACATACATTGAGGTCTGAAAGTGTCTCAAGCCATGTCTTCTTAACATCAGTAACCTTATTGTTATCATCAAAGTAATCTTTCTTCTCAGGCATTGTTACTGTAACATCGCTCTCCTGATGAGCTCCGTTTGTATCAATAAATGAGCGCTTAAGATTAACTATCTCTTTGCCTCTCCATGTCATAACAAGTCTTGGATCTTCTGTAACCTCTGCAACAACGATTGCTTCAAGGTTCTCTTCTTCACAATATCCAAGCATCTTATCTACGTCAGACTTGTCAACAACAACTGCCATTCTTTCCTGTGACTCGGAAATAGCAATTTCTGTTCCGTCAAGACCTGCATATTTCTTAGGTACTTTATCAAGGTCGATTGTAAGTCCGTCAGCAAGCTCACCGATTGCAACGGAAACACCACCTGCACCGAAGTCGTTACATTTTCTTATAATAGAAGCAACCTCGCTTCTTCTGAACAATCTCTGAATCTTTCTCTCTGTAGGAGGATTACCCTTCTGAACCTCTGAACCACATGTATCAATTGACTGGGTTGTGTGCTTCTTAGAACTTCCTGTAGCTCCTCCGATTCCGTCACGTCCTGTTCTTCCACCGATTAAGATAATTACATTACCCGGATCAGATGTAAGACGCTTAACGTTCTCCTTAGGGGCAGCAGCTACAACCGCACCAATCTCCATTCTCTTTGCAACATAGTTAGGATGATATACCTCATTAACAAGACCTGTTGCAAGTCCAATCTGGTTACCATATGAGCTGTAACCGTGTGCAGCAACAGTAACAAGTTTTCTCTGTGGAAGCTTACCTTCCAATGTCTCTGAAAGTGACTTTGTAGGATCTGCAGCACCTGTTACACGCATTGCCTGGTATACATATGAACGTCCTGAAAGCGGATCTCTGATACATCCACCAAGACATGTTGCAGCACCACCGAAAGGTTCAATCTCTGTAGGATGGTTATGTGTCTCGTTCTTAAACTGAATAAGATAAGGAACTTCTTCTCCATCAATTACAACAGGAACTTCAATAGAGCATGCATTTATCTCATCAGAAACTTCCATCTCCTGTAACTTTCCTTCAGAGCGAAGCTTCTTCATAGCCATAAGCGCAATATCCATAAGACAAGTGAACTTGTCGTCGCGTCCCTTATAAAGTTCTTCTTTATCTGCAAGGTAAGAATTGTAAGTATCCTCGATAGGTTTCTTGTAGTAACCGTCTTCAAATGTAACATTGGTAAGCTCTGTTGCAAATGTTGTATGACGGCAATGGTCTGACCAGTATGTATCCAAAACTCTTATCTCTGTAACGGAAGGATCTCTGTTCTCGTCATTCTTGAAGTAATTCTGAATATGAAGGAAATCCTTAAATGTCATAGCTAGTCCCAAGCTGTCATAAAGCTCTTTTAACTTGTCTTCTGCCATATCCTTAAATCCATCAAAAAGAGCAACATCATCAGGCTCATCAAATACCTGAACTAATGTCTCCGGGATAGACGCATCGTCTGTTTCTCTTGAATCTACAGGGTTGATACAGTAAGACTTAACCTTCTCAAACTGCTCATCATTGACATCACCCTTGATGATATATGTCGTAGCACAACGAATAATTGGCTCTTCTTTCTCATTTAACAACTTAACACACTGTTCAGCCGAGTCTGCTCTCTGGTCGAACTGTCCCGGAAGTGCTTCTACAGAGAATACCTTATCTCCGGCATCCTTAGGGAACTCATTCTCATAAACGAAATCTACAGGTGGCTCAGAGAAAACGGTCTTCAACGCTTTCTCATAAGTCTTGTCAGACACGTTCTCAACATCATAACGAACGAGCACTCTGACACTTTCTATATTAAGGTCAAGGTAATCGGTAAGCTCCTCATAAAGCTCCTTTGCCTTAACTGCATAATCAGGTTTCTTCTCAACGTAAACTCTCTTTACCTTGCTCATAATGTCCTCCTTGTATTGTAATAATCATTGATTATTATTTATCCAAAATGATACCATGTAATTATAATCAAACTTTTCTGTTATTGCAACATGTATTACAGATAAAATAAATGATTGTATAACATGCAGAAAATATACATAAAAAGGAGCAAAAATCTTACGATTCTTACTCCTATACATAGACTATTTGGTAACTTTATCTATAATAGTTTTAAGGTGCTCCGGCTCAAAAGGTTTGGCGATGAACTCGCTTGCACCGCTTCTTATAGCCTCAACCATCTTGGTTTTCTGTCCCGCTGCCGTAATCATAATCACCTTGGCTTCAGGATAATCTGTCTTAATCTTCTTAAGAGATTCTATGCCATCTAACACCGGCATAGTAATATCCATAGTCACAACATCCGGCTTAAGCTCGCCGTATTTCTCATATCCCTCTAATCCATTGGTGGCCTCACCAACGATTTCATACCCTTCCGATTCAAGTATTCCTCTTAATATCTTCCTGGAAGTTCTTGAATCATCAACAATCAAAACTGTTGTCATAATCATATGTCCCCTTTTCCTGTCAACTATAAAACACCCGTGACAAATGCATCACTCTAAACGCCATTTTGATTCTCTGCATATTACAAGGTCAACATGCTGATCTCTTATATAAATGGGAACAAGAACCACATTATTAACATCTGTCACTTTGGCAGGGGTGTCCTTAAGTATAGGTGGAAGCATATCTATATCGACATACTCATTGCTAAGTTTTGTTGCAAAAAGACCGTTGTTACAATTAAGGAATTCACAGGTTGCATCGACAACATCGATATCAATAACCTCAAACTCTTCTTTCGCATAGGCCTCTGCAATCAGCTTAAGCGCTTCACCCTCTCCGAAAAATCCTGTAAATATCTTATAATCACCATCAAGCACCTGTGCTGCAGCAAATGGTGCCGATACTTCATTAACAACCTTGACCTTCTCAATTCTGAACTGTCGGTCAATGAATCGTGCAATATTTCTTGCTGTAAGAGCTATATAATCCTTAACCACAGGAGAAATGTTGCAATCCCTAAGAAGTACAGGAATAATCTTATCAACGTCACCACTCTTAATGGCATCTACATCGAGATCCGATAAGTTCTGTGCCGTCTTGTAAGCCTTAACATGCTCTTGTATCTCTTCTAGTGTAAGTATGTTACGCTCAACCATAGCCTGAACGAAAAGAAGATAACTGTCTCCCTGTTTTGCAAGAAGCATCTCAACCTGAGATTCGGTAAGATATCCACGGCTTACGGCTATATCACCGAAACGCTTGTCCAATCTATGCTGCGCATCGTTAACCTCTTCCGCCTCTTCTTCTGTCATGAATCCTTCAGCTACAGCTAAAAGACCAAGCTTAACTCTTGAACTCTGGCTGGCTATAACAACCTCATTGTACTGTTCCTTTGTAATTATGCCTTGATTCTCAAGGTATTTACCAAAATAAGCTTCAAACATAAGTAGTCTCCATTCTCCATATAAAAAATAACCCCAATTATTTACATAAAACCGCACAATTATTATATCACATACGTCGTTGTAAAGCAAATAAATTACGGTAAATTTTTGATATTTTAAGTACAAATTTTGCCATAAAAAATATAACTTTAACAACATCGTTTTTTACAAATTTCACATTGAAATATATTTTTTGATTTTATATAATGTAACCGATAATCATTTTAATATGAAACTACCAATTTTCCGGAAAGGGTCTTACACATATGTCAATTAAGAAATCGCTTCAAAGTTCGATATTGTTTTTGGCAGTCATACCGGTAATATTAATGGCATTACTTGCATACTTTGTATCACTTTCAAAGTATGCAAGCATCAACGAAGTCAATACTACCAAGATTGCTTCCGATTACAGTTACGGACTTGTATCACAATTAGAATCACAAATAATAGAAACCGAGGCCCTCGCCTCTACCAACAGTATCAAAAGTTATTTATTGGAGAAGGTTAATTCTCCTGATGCTTTGGTGGATAAAAGTTCTGTTGAATATCAAAGTATCAAGGAATCAATAATACAGTTGTCCAACAATGCCGATCATAGCGTCAACTACTACTTCTATGATATTGACGGTTATCTTACAATAACTACCGACAGCGATTCCAATTCGGATTGGGCGGAAGTCATGGATAAACCTATTTCCGAGTTTACCAATACTACTATTCTTCCCAAATCCAACTTCAATCAGGAAACCCTTGATATAATCGCACCGGTTACAGTCAAGGATCAGATTGTCGGACTTTTGAGAACTAATATTTCAAGAGAATATTTTGGAATATTCCTTTCCGAAGAACGAGGAACATTTCTTCTGGATAACGAAGGCAATCCAATGTTTGGATATCCTTTAGATGAAGGTGACGGACCATTCTATGATTACATCAAAGAAGTTATAGCATCATTTTCCGATAAGGCAGTTATGGACGATGTCAATGATGCCTATTCAGAGAATACCGAGTACCTGTACGGTTATGCAACTATCCCGCTTTATGATTGGATATATGTTGTTAAGCAGGACACATCCGGATACACTAACATCGTTTCAAGTCTTCCGCTTATACTTATTGTACTTCTTGTAATAGTTATCATTTTCTCAAGTGTAATAAGTAACGGACTTGCACACAGTTATACGAAACCAATTTTCGAATTGCAGGAAGATATCCGCGAAGCTGCTGCCGGTAAGCTCGATGTTCATTGTGATGTTGATACGGACGATGAGTTTGGCGACCTTGCCAACAACTTCAACCAGATGATGGATATCATTTTCGCCAACTACAAAGAAATCAGCGCTTCTCACAAGAAGCTTGAAGAGAACCAGATAGAACTTAAGGATAACTACCTTAACATCAAAAGAATCGCTTATACTGATGCACTTACCGGTTTGTATAACCGTATGGCATTCTTCAAGTTTGCAGACGATATACTGACATCACCGGGATCGTCAAAGCAACGTCATGCGGTAATCTTTATCGACCTTGACGGATTCAAATCAATCAACGATACACTTGGACATGACTACGGTGATTTGTTGCTTCAGGCTGTTACGGCAGATTTGTCTGAACGTGTTGCCGCAGATGATATACTTGCCAGAAACGGTGGTGACGAGTTCGTAATACTTAGAAACTCAACCGGAACCGACAAAGATTTGCAGAACTTCATGGCATCACTTGTCAACATTGCAAGTCATCCTTTTGTACTTGGTGACGAGACAGTTAGAGTTACAATCAGCGCCGGAGTTGCTGTCTATCCACAGAACGGAACAACTCTTACAGACCTTATGAAGAAAGCGGATATCGCCATGTATTCTTCAAAGAACAGTGGTAAGAACAGCTACACATTCTTCAATCTCGATATGGAGAATGAAGTGCGAAGAAGAAATGATCTTATAGAGATATTAAGAGAGTCCGTTGAAATGCATGATGTACATCTCGTATATCAGCCACAGTTTAACTCAAAGAATCATGAAATAATAGGTGCAGAAGCGCTTATGCGACTTGATTCCATAGAACTTGGAACGGTAACACCCGATGAGTTTATACCTGTTGCGGAAGAATCAGGACTTATTGATGAACTTGGTGAATGGGCACTTATCGAAGCATGCAGTTTCAATCACAGAATAATCGAAGCCGGCTTTAAACCGCTTAACATATCGGTTAACATTTCAACTGCACAGCTTCGTGGCGACAAGTTGCTTAACATTGTCAAATCAATACCACAGCGTACAGCGATGCCTCTTGAATATCTTGAAATTGAACTTACAGAGAATGTTCTTCTTAAGAACTTTGAGCACAATCTCGAGATTATTAACAAGCTCAAGGGATTCGGTGTTCGTATTGCACTTGATGATTTTGGAACCGGATATTCATCATTTAACTATCTAACAAAAATTCCTATCGATACACTTAAGATCGACAGAAGTTTTGTAGCCAAGATTAACAACAATGAGAAAGATGCCTACATTGCAGATACCATTATCAACCTTGCTCACAAGCTTGGTATTACGGTTATTGCTGAAGGTGTTGAGAATATTGAACAGCTCAATTTGTTAAAAGAAGAAACTTGTGATATACTCCAAGGATATTTCTTCTCAAAAGCACTTAACGAAGAAGAGTTTTTTGCAATGCTCAATGAGAAATGAAAGGAGTAACAGACAATGAGTACGGAAAAAGACAATATTACTTACACAGAAGACACAATCACTATCGTGTTAGAGAACGACAAAGAAGTCGAATGTGATATACTTGCCATCTTCCCGGTTAGAGAGCAATTCTACATTGCAATCATGCCGCAGACTCCTATTGAAGGTTTCGAAGAGGACGAGTATTTCCTCTACCGCTACGCTTCTGACGGAGAGAACGTAGAACTTAGCGATATTGAATCTGAAGAAGAATTAGAAGCTGCTGAAGATAAGTTCGAAGAGCTTCTTGACGAAGAGGAATTCAATTCCATGGAAGATAAATAATTTTATCTCCGGTTAATATGTTTATTATGCCAGCGGAATCATAAGTGTCACTTCAAATCCGTCTTTATCACTGATACAGATGAGTTGTCCACCCATCTTCTTCATCAGTTCACCGGATATGTAGAGACCGAGTCCGCTGCCTTCTTTGCCGGCAGTATTCTTCTTGCCGCGATAGAACTTATTGGTCAGGTAATCGACCTCTTCAGGGTCAACGCCCTCCCCGTAATCACGAATCTTCATCTCAAGCAAACTTCCATTAAAACCATAACTGATATCTATCTTTGTATCAGCATACTTATAAGAGTTGTTGATTATATTACCAATAACCTGAGACATACGATTGGTATCGATTTTAACTATACATTCCGGTACTGTAGAAAGACTTGCTTTGCCGTAGATATCGTATTCTTCTACAATCTTATTCAAAATATCCGATGTTTCTTCCGTAATGCATACATTCATTTCTCCAAGGTCATCTAACGCTGAAGCCAGCAAATCATTTATCAATGTGTTGATATCTCTTGTTTTCTGCTCGATTTTTTCTACCTTGGCTTTCAAGTATTCATCTTCGATTTTTACTGAAAGAACGCCGCATATCGCTCTTATTCCGGTAACCGGAGTTTTGAGATCATGACTTAGAGATGCTACAAGCTCCTTCTCTTTCATTTTAAGATCAATCTCTCTTTGTTTTGCCGCTTTAAGCTCTTCCCTCATAATATCAAAGCTTTCCGTAAACACTCCGAATATATTATCCTTATCCATAATAAGCGGTTCATCGAGCTGTCCGCGGGCAATCAAAGTTGCGAATTCCTTCATGCGATTAAAAGGCTTTATGATACTTCTGTTAATGTAATACGAAAATGCCATATACGAAACCAATAACAATACAATCATGCCAATCGTAAACAAAACAAGCTTTGTAATTGTCTTATGATATGTCGTCCTTGCCGGATTAGTTAAAACTACCGTACCAAGAAACACTTCGCCCTCATTAACCGGCATTGTAATCATACCTTCCCTTGTGGCATCAAGTGGTACATTAACGCCTTTAAATGCTGTATCTGACGATGAATATATACATATGTTATTGCAGTCAAATACCATGATGTCCGTGTCAAAGCGTTCTTCATTTAACGCATCTATATTATCCCAATTCTCTTTCACTGTCTGGGTTATATCATTTAACATCACACCGTCAATTTCAGCATAACGAGACGCTCCCGCTACCATAACAAGCAGCAAGAGCGACACGATAAGCACTATTCTCAAATAAACAAAAAAGCCTTTAAAACCTTTCATCATTCAACCATATACCCCACGCCCCAGATAGTCTTTAAAATCTGCGGATTGTCCGGGTCTTCCTCCAGCTTCACTCTGATACGTCTGGCATGAACCGGAAGTGTTCCTTCCCCGATATACTCATCCTCCCAGGCGTATTTTAACAATTCGTCCTTCGTAACAACTCTTCCTCTGTTCTTAAGAATATAGAAAAGCATATTGTATTCTCTAATCTTTAAGTCTATCTCTTCTCCATTCTTTAACAGCTTATGAGTTGATGTATCCAGAAATATGCCGTCCGTTATAAGTATCTTACCATCGTTATCAGGCGCACTTTCCATGTCAGATTGTACTGATGTATTGGCACCGGCATTTGCCATGCTGATAGCTTTCTCATAACGGTTAAGAACCGCCCTAACCTTGGCAAGAAGTATGCTCATTGTAAAAGGTTTGCTGATGTAATCATCTCCGCCTATATTAAGAGCCGTAAGAATATCATCATCACTTTTCCTTGCACTTACAAACAAAATAGGCATATCGAATTCCTGACGTATCTTCTTACAAAGTTCAAATCCGGATTTGTCACCCAAATTGATATCCAAAAGTACAAGCGACGTCTCGTTCTTCTCAAGAAAACTTACTGCGTCATCATAGCTTGTTACAAATGCGGTAGGTATGTCAAATATATTAAAATATTCCGCGGTATTCTCGGCGATTGTAAGGTCATCATCCACAATCAGACATTTACAAATCATCAAAAAACCTCCTATGAACTATTGACTGATGTTTACTGTCGAACCTGTCTCTCCTATGAATACTATCATACCATATTCTGGCAACGGAACGCTATACCCATATTGCGTCATGTAGCTGGAATATTTTATATTCATGTACTTATCGTACACATACACAGATGCATTATCCGGAATATCAAGCCTGATTGTTTCATCTTTTATTCCATCAAGCTTGAACCAGCTTGCTTCGCCGGACTTTAATTCGACGCTTGTAACACCGCTGTCAAACACAGGAATGTCCTTTTCGGATATTAGTCTAAATCCAAGTGCATCCAGACAAATATATTCTTTCCCGTCAACATTTTCCATTCTAAGATCACTGATATCTCTTGACGCAGTGCCCGGGATAATAACATCATAACCTGCATTGTTTTCGTCTCTCATTGCATAACCGTTCACGTATCCCGGTGCCTTGTCACTGGTTTTTATCATCATACGGTTGTTATCGGTATAACCGGTGTCCGAACATTTTCCGGAAACGAGATAATAGTATGCACCATCTCGCTCATCCCACGCCTTCTGAACTTTTTCACTCACCTTATTTTCAGGAACTTTATAAGCCTGGAAGCCCGCCTCGCAATCAGAAAGATATTCCTGTCCGTTCTTTTCTTCAAATATCATTTCCTGCACAGGCTTATCAGGTATTGCATTTCCCGACGCAACATCTCCGCTAACAGCTACAAACACTTCATCTTTTGTATATATATACTGGTATTCAAAATTATCCTCTGAAGTTACGGAAACAATCTTCATATACTTCTTATCAGGAAAACTTACGCAAAATGTTTTATCTGTAGTGGCATACACACCCTCGTATTTAAGAAGCTTGTCAGGAACATCGATTTGCTCTGCCACTTCCTTCTCCGGATGCTCAACCGTGATTCCTTTTGATGCAAGAGCCTCATCTAAAAGGTCTAAACATATCTCCTCACAGTTAGTACTGCTTCCGCCTGACGAAAGAACTGCCACGCTTATCTTCTCATCAGGTGCGACAAGAAGATTTGCATGCTGACTGGTGTCTCCACCTTTTGAAAGAACTTTAATCCCCGCCTTTTCATAGTCCTCTTTCTCTACCGTATCCCAGCCAAGTCCAAATGATTCCGCACAATCTCCGACTTTGTTATTATTGGCCATTTCTTTCTTTGCGTTTTCAGACAACAACGAATTATCTCCGGCAAAAAATGCTGTTCCGAATCTGCAAACATCCTTTGCATCCGACATGATTCCACCTGCACCAATAAGCTGCGGAATCTGATTGGCAAGTTTTTCTTTTTCATTAATATAAACAGGAATCTGCCTATCAAAATCCGAATCCCACATTGTTCCCGTGTCACCCAACGAAAGTGGTTTGCTTATATTCTCTTTGAGATAATCTGTAAAACTCTTACCTTTCACACGCTCAACCAAAATCTCAAGCAAAGTAAAACCGTCGTTACAATAACAGTTAAACTCTCCGGGATTGGCTTTTAAGTGTTCTTTTTTTAACTTACTTAAAAATGTATCATGGTAATCTGTACTCTTTTCATCAAAAAGCAGACATCCTTCATAAACCGAGCCCATAAGTCCTGATGTATGATTCATGAGCATTTTAACCGTGATGTCCTTATATCGTTCATCCGCCATCTCAAAATCAGGAATGTAATCTGTTACAGGCGCATCAAGTTCAACCCTTCCTTGATCAACAAGCTGCATTACTGCCGTTACAACATACATTTTGCTTACAGAGGCAACATTAAGGATTCCGGTCTCATCTGCTGTTTCAGACTCATTGTTTTTCACGCTTTCTGCTCTAACTGCCGCAGGTATAATTGCATTTTTGTTATTGCCGGCATTTGCAAGGAATACTCCCGAAGAAATAACCACACACATACCGATTCCAAGATATATTGTTGATCTGTTCTTTTTATTCTTCCCTATCATTTATTTCACCTCTCAAACAATGTCTCAATCGCTCCGTAATCTCTTATTCAGAAATTAATTCATATACCGAAATCTTCTTGATTCTTCTTGCACTTACATATGCGCAGATGAAACAATAAGCAAGAATTGCAACATCCATTAGCAGAATCTGAAGCGCCGATACGGTAATCTTTGCAACATATACATTAACAATATTAAGCAACAGCATCGATAGAATCGTTCCAACAATCACTCCCAAAACAGCAACCGGCACAATCTTAAATGCCATCTGGAACTTAAGCTCTCTTGAAGTGTAACCCATGCCTTTCATGATTCCGAGTTCTCTGTACTGTTTCCTGATTGTCGATGCCATAAGAATTGAAAGTATAAGTATAACTACAACAGCAGATACAATGGTAAGTATAACTGCTATACCGGCAAATGATACACAGAGCATATGAGCTATCTCTTCACTTTCCCGTCTTACAAATGTAATATTTTTAATCTTCATAAGCGAAGTACTGCCGGTAATGATCTTATCGCCTACTTGTATCGCGTACTCCATGTAACTGACACCTTTATCAGTCATCGCCTCAGCCATCTTTTTATTCGCAAGATTTCTAATCCTGTCTTCTAATGTATCTCCCGCTGCGTCATCATCTTTATACTCCGCCATCTCTTTTCCGTAACGCTCTCTCAAAAGATTGGCGAAATCATCCTTATTAACATCCTCATTTAAATAAATGTCAAAAGTTGACGGTGTATATGGCGGATACATGCGCTTAAAACCTTGTATTGTAAGATAAACCGCTTTGGGATCTACAGCCGAGTTAACAACACCTGTTATAATGTAATCTTTCTTGACTTTTCCATAATCAAGAGTAACGGTTTCACCAACACTTACGTCCGAGTTCTTAAGCTGCTGAACCGTGAAAGCGACTTCATTTTCATGTTCAGGAAGTCTGCCTTCTGTCATGATGATTGTTGTTGTTTTTGAATAATCTTCATAGACTTCCAACGTTGCAGAATCATTGCCTAACTTTACACCCAAATCAATCGCAGGCAACAGAACCTTTTCTACTTCCGGCATGCTTTCAAGTTCGTTAGCAAAAACTTCCGGCTCCATATCGCATGCAGTTTCAATTCTTATATCACATAACTCATGTCCGCAAACTGCATTAAGTATCCTATTTGAGTTTCCAAAGAAACTTCCTATCATGAATCCAAGAAGTACCATAACCGTACAAGCCATAATACAAACCGAAAGTCCAATATGATCCTTTGCGCCCCGGTAAAGGTCTTTAAGTGCAAGTCTTATATGAACATTGCCTCCGGCCTTTTCAAGAGGCAGGATAGTTTTCTTAAAATTGTGAGTGTCGATACCTTTTCTAAACGCCAAAACAGGCGGGTACTTTCTAACCGAAACCGCTTTGGTACACGCGATACCGCCCACAAACAAAATGATTGCAAGGATGCATACAAACACCGGAATAGCAGTAACTTCTACCGGACCCGAATAACAAATCGACACGGCCGCATTTTTCAAAAGTCCTTTTGCCATACATACCGAAGGAACCGCGCTGATAAGAGCACTTATAATCGCAATTAACACATACTCGGCGATATAAGAAGCTGCTATCTGATTTGATTTATAACCAAGTGCTTCAAGCACTCCGATTGACACTATTTGTTCCTTGATATCACTCACGATTCTGAAACGTATCATAATCATGATTGCTATTACGATTACACTCGACATAAACAATATGATAATGCTTAAAAGCGACATATTGACATTGTTTGCCGAAACCGTATCTTCATAAGCGATCGTGTATGCAGATTCAGAAATATCATTTATTGATAAGTCCTCGCAAAATGCCTTGAAATCCTTAAGCACTTTGCCGTTGTCAGCTCCATCTACCGTATTGATACCAACCATTTCATATCGGTTCATGCAGTTTTCTAGATATGCAAAATCTTCTTCACTTACGATAGCCTTCGAGCCAAGATTCCAAATACCTGCATCATAGAAACCTACAACAGTAAATGTAAATTCCTTATTTTCCCATACAATTGTAAGTTCATCACCTTTTGATACTTCAAAATCCGCTTTTTTAGTATTATCAATCACGATTGGATGCTCTGCCGACGAAAAATCAGCGTCCGTTTTGAAGTCTTCCATTTTTTTCTCACCGCTTACCGGCACAAAGCTCAAATCAACGAGCATATCATCTCCAAGTCCCTGGTAATTCTTAACATTGATGATATCCGTTACTACGCTGGTGTGTTCAAAACTTTCAACGTCTTTGCTTTCGGCAAGGAAGCTAAGAAAACGATCCGAATAATCTTTCTGCATAAACTGCACGAAGTTTTCGAAACATCCGCTTTCTTTTACCATTTGTGGTGTTATCTTTTTGATAGTCATCACCGACGAAACAGATGCAGACAAAAGCACCATACCTAGAGTGATTAAAATCATGAAAAGAATTGATTCTTTCTTATGCTTTTTTATATTTGCAAATGATAATCTCAAGATATTATTCATAACCTACCATCCCATCTCATTTAAGAAATTCTGTAATGATTCTCTACGTCTTACCACATCGTCAGTTTCATAATCCGGCATTCTGTGTTCTCCGACAACGCCACCGTCCCTTAAGTAGATAACCCTTGAGCCGCGAAGTGCAGTTTTCAAATCATGCGTTACCATCACAATACTCTGTCCTTTCTTATGAAGTTCGGTAAAGACATCAAGCACGTCCTGTCCTGAAGCTGAATTAAGCGCACCTGTCGGTTCATCAGCGAAAAGAATCTTGGGATTGTTGATAACCGCTCTAACAATTCCAACTCTCTGACATTCTCCACCTGATAACTGGTTCGGATATTTTTTCCACATATCCTCTTCAATTCCGACTTTCTTCAAAAGTGTTTTTACATTCTCAACAAGCTCCGGGGTGTTTTTCTGTACCACGAGCGCTCCTGTCAAAATGTTATCAAGTACATTCATGTTATCCAATAAGTAGATACTTTGAAAAACAAATCCACAATGATTTCTTCTAAAGACCGCAAGCTGGTCATTAGAAAGATCTGATATTTCATCTTCACCAAAATATACTTTTCCAAGTGTCGGTTTATCCATGCCCGAAAGAGCATATAATAATGTACTCTTACCAGATCCCGAAGAACCCATGATAACTGTAAAATCACCTTCAAAAATCTCGAGGTCCATATTCTTTATTACATGTTGTTGAAGTCCTGCATTTGAAAATGACTTGCAAAGTTTCTCTGTTTTTAAAATAGTATCCATAGATTATCGTCTCCTTCACTATTCTTATGAGCCCACTATAACACTTATCGTCATAGACATCTTTACACAATTCTTAATAATTCTTACAGATTTCTTACACAAGAAAAAATCCGCAGGTCATAAACCTGCGGAGCTTCTTTTATCCAAGCATCGACTTTAATTGATTAAACATTTCCAAATCCTCTGCTGACACTCTCATGTTGGTTGTCATTTTCTTGCCGGCTGGATCGGTAACACTAATCTCTATTATGCTACCCTCGCCTATACTAGTTCCGGCCGCCTTGAAAAACATCGGAACCTTTGGATGATTCTTCTTAAATCTGTCATAAAGACCTTTCATTTGCATTAATGCCATAGGATTCATAATGTATAACCTCTTTTCATATCATTTGGTGCATCACAATATCCTTATTATATATCAGATTTTCCATCATTATGCAACAAACGTTACGAAATTTACTTTGTAATTTTAACTGTCTTGGCCTGTCCTTTTTTCTTCAATAACTTCTTGTATGCAGCAAATCTTGATTTTGGCACTTTAATCTTAGCCTTTTTGCTGATTCCCTTAAATGCATCAGCTCCAACCTTTTTAAGATTTGCCGTTTTAATTTTAATGTTCTTAAGGTTAGAACAATCCTTGAATGCACTTGCACCAATGGATGTAACCTTCAAAACCACTCCGTTAATCTTAACCGTTGCAGGAATTGTAACTGATTTTGTTTTCTTCTTTGCTACTCCGGCAACCTCTACTGAAGAATTGTTGAGTACTTTAAACTTAAGTCCGTTTTTAGTATATGTTTTTCCAACTTCTACTGCAGGTGCTTTTTCTACAGGTGCTTCCGCTGTCTGTTTTGTTTCGTTGTTTTTATTTTCTGTAGCCTGTTTAGGTTCTTCCTTTTTTTGCTCTTCCTTCTTAGGCTCTTCCTTCTTAGGCTCTTCTTTCTTAGGTTCTTCTTTCTTAGGTTCTTCTTTCTTCGACTCTTCTTCCTTTGACTCATTTTTAACAGGTGATGTAACCTTACCTGTTACTGTAGGATAGCCTGTTGCATTTATTACAATCTCATATTCCTTGCCTTCTTCAGGGAAGAAAGGAGTTGAACTACCTCTACCGCTTTTCTTAGCTTCAAAATTAATGTTACCCTCTTCATCAATAATACCGTTTGCTGAAGTTGCTGAAACAGAACCTACCGTAACGCTATCAATGCCCTTTACATAATCAGCAATATTCACATTAGCGTCTGTTATAACAACTTTACCTGCTTCGATTTTGATATCCTCAGCCTTAAGAGTTGAAAGGAACTTAACCTGTACAGATGTATTTTCATATGAATCATCGGTATATGTTAATGTGTACTTACCAACACCTGTATTCTCTGTAGCTTTTACCGTAAGTGTATTGGCAGCATAGGTATAATCAGTACCTTTTACCAATTCCTTGTTTCTATACTTTACAGACAAAAGGCTGTAATTACTATCTGCAGGTAATGTATTGGTAAGCTCAGCGCTAACACCGTCTGCAAATACAGCTGCCTCTACAGGAGCAGATACCTTCTGATCAGAGTTTAACAACTTCTTGCATAAAAGATTGGTTTTGTACTCTACATCTGCGCCACCACGAATAATGTAGGTAACTTTTATAATAGTTTTACCCTGGATATCTTCAAACTGCTTGTATTTTATAGAATTACCATGCGTTGTAAATCCTTCTTTTGCAGCAAATGCAATACTTCCGGCACTAAACCACAGGTTATCTAAATGCAATAACGCATACTTAGCTCCGTCTGATGTCTCTATTAATGCACCTTCGAGATTGTCTCTTCCTTTAGGGAAATACTCTTTATCCTGCGTCTTTCCATCGACTTTTTCCTTATCACTAATGTTAATTCCATAGTGTCCGTAATTGCTCGAATTTGAAATTGTTGCTGTGGCTGTACTATTTTCAGCTGTGGTATCAACAATAATCTTTGTTGCACTATCCTTAACAGCCGTAAGTGTTCCATCACCATTCAAAACCTTGTATTCAGCCGGTTTGCTCTGATCCTCATTTTTCGTAAAATCCTTAACAAACTTTAACAACTGATTATTGCACTGTGTTGAATCAGCAATGCTGTCATCAACATATACCTTCGCTGCATCATATAAAGCTTTAGGAATTGCAACGGATACAGCACCTACACCATATATATTTCCGCCTTCGTCACCATCATGCTGTTCGAAATAAGCAGTACTATATGTTTTCCATTTACTCTTTGTTGCACTTGAAACAGCATCTAATACACCTTCGCCACGAAGAGATACTGCCTTATCTGCAACGTCAAGTTGAAGAGTTGCATTTTCTTCAACTTCGTTCAATTCACCGTAATAGTAATCTGCATAAGGCAAATTGATAGTACCGTATATATACTCCTCTACTGTGTTTTGTTGTGGTTGCGCAGCCTGTACAGGACAACTGCTAAATGATAACGCGCCGGCAATAGCAAGTGCCGCAACACGTTTGATAGAATGATTCTTTCTCATTCCTCAAGCCCTCCTTAAAATGAAATAATCTATCTAAAGTTAGCATTTGCTAACTTTGATACAAAAAATATACAACAATTATACTTTACAAAACATCAAAATCCTGTAATCGTAACGTTTTTACAACTCTGTCGGATAACAATCCTATTAAAGAACCTGTAATAACTCCGGCTATTATAAGCACAGGAAGATAATAAAACAGTATTCTATTGTGTAATATCAATGCAGCAGCCATAATCTGCCCCAAATTATGAAATACTCCTCCCGCAACACTTATTCCGGTAATTGAGAATACTTTTGTTTTTTTGAGAATCAGCATTACAACAAAGCTTAATAAGCCACCGGCAAGACTGTATAATATTGAAATCCCGTTACCAAAAAGAAAACCCATCATCATTATTCTCAAAATTGAAACAGTAAAAACCTCGCCGGGTTTTAACAAAAAAAGCCCTGTTACTACTACAATATTAGCCACTCCAAGTTTCACCCCGGGAATCCCAAAGCTAAACGGAATCAATACCTCAAGGTAGCCAAATGCCATTGCAAGCGCTATAAATATTCCAATTTTTGTAATATCTTTTGACATCTCTGATCCTTTCTTTTTAACATAATTACTTTGCGATAGAATCTATCGCTTTGTCAGCCTCATTTTTACCTGTTATTTCAACGACAAGTTTGTGCGGCAGACATATGATACTCTCATTTTTCTTAGAGACATGTCCCTGCTTTACACAATACTTATCCTTGCAATCAGCATTTTTTACACTCACTGACCCGTCACAAATTACTATGACGTTATTTCCTTTATCTGTTTTTATATCAATCTCTCTATCCTCATATAGCGGATACGTACCGTATATTTTTCCATCAACACTGACTTTTACCTGATTACCGTTTTCATTCCTTGTTAAATTTGAAATAAGATAACAAACACCGGCAATCAATAACATAGTAATCATAAGCATAATATCCTTTTTATTCATTTCTAAAGACCTGCCCAAATAAGTATAGCTACCAAAATTGCAGCACGAATAATTGTAAAACACAATTCAAAGTTCTGTGGCACAAGCGTGCGTTTAACATTTTGCTTCGGACATATTCCCCGACATTTTCCGCATTGTATGCACTCACCGGATATTTCTATCGAAGACACATCCGAAAGTTCAATATTGCATGGACAGACTCTCTTACATGCAGAGCAACCATTTATGCAATTTGTTCTTGTCCTCCGAAGAGAAAGATATGGAATGGACGGTATGAGTGTAAATACCGCTCCCATAGGACACAAGAACCGACAGAAAAATCTTTCACAAATCGCCATACCTATAAGTATCAACACAAGTAATACTGTTCCTATTATGTATGCGCCCATTTCTATGTTTCCCGCACGTAACATTGAAAAAACATCCCACGGACTCATTCCTTTAGTTGAAGTTGCCATGCCTTTGTACGAGACAAAAACAATCATTAAAAGAACCAAATACTTTACATATATAAAGAGCTTATTCATTGTCTCATTAATCGCAACCGGCTTCTTTTTCATTTTCTTGCATATGCTCATATATAGCGCACGAACCGCGTCGCCCAAACTTCCAAAAGCACATGCATACCCACAGAAAAACCTACCAAAAACTGCGGTATATACCAGCAATACAGATAAAACTTTGATAAATGCGTTAAACTCAATCGGTTCTCTGTTTCCTAATTGGACAAATATATATTTTACGCCTGCAAATGCAGTTGTGAAAGCCGATGGCATCAGGATAAAAAACATCAACTGTATGCCCGCTCTAACACCCGCGTGTATCTTTCTTTTTTTTAGTGGTGTCATTTCCTTCATGTTGGTCATTCCTTATTCTTTTTTGCATTTTCAAGTGCATTTTTTGTAGCATCACGTATTCCCGTTGAACTGTACGTCGCACCGCTTACCGTATCTACCGACGACGATTGTTCTTTTAGAATATCCTTGACAATCGAGCTTGCCATTTTGAGATAAGCACCATCCTCATTAGGCGCAGATACAATTCTTAAATCCGTCATACTACCATTTTTAATTGTCACTTCTACGGTTATGTCTCCACCGTAACCTTTTGCGGATCCTTCGTACTTTCCGTCAACATAGTCAGATTCAACGATATTACCATCTGTTTTTTCAACATCAAAAAACTTTTCATACTCATCCAACTGATTATTAGCACTTTCAAGTTCTGCTGAAAGTCTGGCTATCTCTTCCGCTTTTACTCTGTTTTCCAAAGTATTGTTGTAAATATATATTGCTCCCAATATCAAAAGCAGATTAATTATTTTTATAAAATAACGATTCATTTATAGTCCTTCCTGATTTTCGGCATCTGTTTTCGCATTTTTAAGTAGCTCTTTTAACGCAGATATTATAGCGTTAGACGAACATGTTGCTCCGGAAACCGCGTCAATTTTATCTGCATCATTCTTTTGAACAATTTGAGAAAGAATGCCCGGATTTTTCTTTGTGCCATTCACTGCTCTATCTATATACCACGAATTATCCTCACCATCCTCGCATTCCACCTGGTATATATCACTTATAGACTCAACAAAATTATTCTTGATAGTTAAAGTAACCGATAATGTGTATGGAAGAAAATCATTATCATCATCAGGATTGCATAACACAGCAGTCGTGTATGTTCCATCTTTGTATTTAATTTGCGTTTCACGTATCTCTTCTGTTGTATCCGGATTATTTTCCTCATTTTTTTCCGGTGTATCATCTACGTTTTCTGTTGCTTTCTTTGCCTGCAACAATGCCTCATTCACCGCTTCTATGAGACCTCTCGAACTGAACGTTGCGCCGGAAACAGTATCAACATCTGTACTTTGCTTGCTTAAAATTGTGTTGAGAAGTGTTTTTGCTTTTGAAAAAAATGCTTCATCATCCGACGAATTAGTTACAACTATTTCTTTTATTGTCTGATTGCTTATTGTAACTGCGACAGTGATATCACCTTTGTATCCCTCTCCAGTTCCATAATACACTCCGTCTTTATACGGCACTTTTCCTTCTGGAATTACAGTTTCTTTTTCGTTTACATTCTTATTGTCCGATTCATTTGTTGTTTTTTCGTTTTTATCAGTCTTTGAGTTCGATTTTTTTTCCTTCTTTTTATTGCTCTTTTTGCTAAGACCTGCATCTTTAAGAGCATCTCTTACTGCTTCGATAAGTCCAACAGAACTGTATGTAGCTCCTGATACAGTATCAACATTTGTACTTTGAGTTTTGATTATCTTTTTTAATAACGAAGAGGCTGATGAAATGTATGATGACCCATCATTGGATTCGACAATTTTAATTTCCTTGATCTTGTTCTTTTTCACAAGAACTTTCACTTTAATCTCGCCGGCAAATCCATTACCAACACCGTAATAAGTACCGTTTTTGTAACCTTTTGCTTCTTTTGAGTGCTTTATCGTCTTTGTAGCTTTGGAAGACTTACTTGAACTTGCTTTTGTGGGCGGAAGCTCTATCTCTACATCATCAAAGTTTATGCTATTGTCCGGCACTTCTTTCTCTGTTTGCACAAATCTTTCAATACTCTTGGCTGCTTTAACTTCATAAACCGGTTGGTCATAATCTTTCAACGAAACCCCGACAACAACTACTACCAGACAGGCAGGTAATACATTAAGCAATACTTTTATCTTGTCTTTCCAATCCTTCATTCTTCATATCACCTTTCTATAACATTCATCTCATAAGTTGTCGAAAAGAGGTCCGATATACCATCAGAAACGTATATCTCATTATCTTTTGTCATTAGTATTACATCAAACATCTCACTGTGGTTTTGCCAGAATTGTATAGCCTCATCCAGTCCCATAACAAAAAGTGCAGTGGATAGTCCATCCGCGAGTAACCCATCATCACATACAATTGTTACAGAAACAAGTTCATTATCGGCCGGATACCCTGTCTTGGGATCGATAATATGATGATACGTAACACCATTCTCTTCAAAATACCGCTCATATCCTCCCGAAGTTATAACTGCCTTATCACTAATCTCTAATATTCCCAAATATTCATCACCTTCATTGGGACTTTGTATTGCAACTCGCCACAAACTACCATCAGGCTTCTTACCCAACGTTTGAACATTTCCACCAAGGTTTATAATAGCGTTTTCAATACCGCTTTTCTTGAAAATTTCAATTACTTCATTGGATGTATACCCCTTTGCAATACCACCAAAATCAAGTTTCATCCCCTGTTTTTTAAAAGAGACTGTCCCCTCTTTCTTATTCTCATTTATCAAATCGGTATCAAATAAAGAGAAACAGTTTTCAATTACGGAATCATCCGGCACCTTAAAATCTTTTGTCGGAAACCCCCACGCCTCCATCAATGGATATATTGTCGGCAAAAAAGCCCCGTTAGTCTCTTTTGATATTTCCAGTGATTTATCAAGTAGATAAAGTGTATCATCAGACAGTTTTCCACTTCCGTTCTTATTTAACAGAGCTATTTCACTATCGGGACTTCCCGTGGATAACTTTTTATCCAATTCGTTTATCCTGTTTTCTGCCTCTTCTAATGCCCTATCCGAATTCTTTCCATATGCAGTCAACGTCATGTATGTATCCATTGCAAAAATGTCACAGCTTGAAGAAGCATTCTCATTTTGTGTCTTACCATACGAACAACCTCCGCATAACAATAAGACGAGAATCAAAAAACAGGTGTATATTCTTTTCATAAAATAAATTCCTCATATCAATTAAAATAATAAAAGTTATGTAGTTAGCAGTTGCTAACCGTGACGGATTATATCATTACGTTTTTTGTTTGTCAACACATATTTGCATTCTCTTCAATATTTTAAAATAATATATAGAAATTAGAAAAAAAATTTAATTTATACTTGTACTTTTTCTTATTTTCATGGATAATGTAGAACAGTATGAAGTTAGGAGGCAAAAGATAATGTCAAAAAGAACAGACATACACAAAGTATTAATCATTGGCTCGGGTCCGATTGTTATCGGTCAGGCCTGTGAATTTGATTATTCAGGAACTCAGGCGTGCAAGGCTCTTCGCAAGCTTGGTTATGAAATTGTATTGGTTAATTCCAATCCTGCAACTATCATGACCGACCCTGAGACAGCAGATGTAACTTATATTGAACCGTTAAATGTTGACCGACTCGAGCAGATCATCGCCAAGGAGCGACCTGATGCTCTCCTTCCAAATTTGGGTGGACAGTCCGGTCTTAATTTATGTTCAGAGTTATACAAGGCTGGTATTCTTGATAAGTACAACGTTCAGGTTATTGGTGTACAGGTTGATGCCATTGAGCGTGGTGAGGATCGTATAGAGTTCAAGAAGACCATGAACGAACTCGGAATCGAGATGGCAAGAAGTGAGGTTGCCTACACTGTTGAAGAAGCTCTTTCAATTGCTGATGAGCTTGGTTACCCGGTTGTTCTTCGTCCTGCTTACACTATGGGTGGAGCCGGCGGTGGTCTTGTATATAACAAAGACGAGTTGAAAACCGTTTGTGCAAGAGGTCTTCAGGCAAGTCTTGTTGGACAGGTACTTGTTGAGGAATCTATTCTTGGTTGGGAAGAATTAGAGTTAGAGGTCGTTCGTGATAGCGAAGGTAACATGATTACCGTATGTTTCATCGAGAACATCGATCCACTTGGTGTTCACACCGGAGATTCTTTCTGTTCAGCACCTATGCTTACAATCTCTGAAGAGTGTCAGAAGAAACTTCAGGAGCAGGCATACAAAATCGTTGATAAAGTACAGGTTATCGGTGGTACAAACGTACAGTTTGCACATGATCCTGTTTCAGACCGTATCATTGTTATTGAGATCAATCCTCGTACTTCCCGTTCTTCAGCACTTGCTTCAAAAGCAACAGGATTCCCTATTGCTCTTGTATCAGCAATGCTTGCAACAGGACTTACTCTTAAGGATATTCCTTGTGGCAAATACGGAACTCTTGATAAATATGTACCGGACGGCGACTACGTTGTTATCAAGTTCGCTCGTTGGGCATTTGAAAAATTCAAGGGCGTTGAAGATAAGTTAGGAACTCAGATGCGTGCCGTAGGTGAGGTAATGAGTATCGGTAAGAACTTCAAAGAAGCTTTCCAGAAGGCAATCAGAAGTCTTGAGACCGGACGTTACGGACTTGGACATGCCAAGAACTTTGATTCACTTTCAAAAGATGAATTACTTCAGAAACTCGTAACACCTTCTTCAGAAAGATACTTCATTATGTATGAAGCATTAAGAAAAGGTGCTACAGCCGATGAAATATTCGAAATCACCAAAGTTAAACATTACTTTATAGAGCAGATGAAAGAGCTTGTTGATGAAGAAGAGAAACTTCTTGCATCAAAAGGAAGTCTTCCTGCAGACGAGCTTCTTATTCAGTCTAAGAAAGACGGATTCTCAGACAAGTACATCAGTCAGTTACTCGAGATTCCTGAAGATGATGTTCGTAACAAGCGTCTTGCTCTTGGCGTTGAGGAAGCTTGGGAAGGCGTACACGTAAGTGGTACAGAAGACAGTGCTTACTACTATTCTACTTACAACGCAACAGATAAGAATCCAACTTCAAACAACAAGAAGATTATGATTCTTGGTGGTGGTCCTAACCGTATTGGTCAGGGTATCGAGTTTGACTATTGTTGTGTTCACGCTTCACTCGCTCTTAAGAAGTTAGGCTTTGAGACAATCATCGTTAACTGTAACCCAGAGACAGTTTCAACTGACTATGATACATCAGACAAACTTTACTTTGAGCCTCTTACACTTGAAGATGTTTTAAGTATTTATAATAAGGAAAAACCTCTCGGTGTTATTGCACAGTTCGGTGGACAGACTCCACTTAATCTTGCTGCTGACCTTGAGAGAAACGGTGTTAAGATATTAGGAACTTCTCCTTCTGTAATCGACCTTGCAGAGGATAGAGACCTCTTCCGTGAAATGATGGAGAAACTTGACATTCCTATGCCTGAATCAGGAATGGCTGTCAATGTTGATGAAGCAATTGAAATTGCTCACAAGATTGGTTATCCTGTTATGGTTCGTCCTTCATACGTTCTTGGTGGACGCGGAATGGAAGTCGTATATGATGATGAAAGCATGACAGATTATATGAAGGCTGCTGTTGGTGTCACACCGGACAGACCTATTCTTATCGATCGTTTCCTTAATAACGCAATCGAGTGTGAGTCAGATGCAATTTCTGACGGAACGCATGCATTTGTACCTGCTGTTATGGAGCATATCGAGCTCGCAGGTGTTCACTCAGGTGATTCAGCATGTATTATTCCTTCTATTCACATTTCAGAAGAGAACGTTAAGACAATCAAAGAATACACAAGAAAGATTGCAGAGGAAATGCATGTACGCGGTCTTATGAACATGCAGTATGCTATTGAAAACGGCAAAGTTTACGTGCTCGAGGCTAACCCACGTGCTTCACGTACAGTACCTCTTGTTTCAAAAGTATGTAACATCAGAATGGTTCCTCTTGCAACTGATATTATTACAAGTGAACTTACAGGAAGACCTTCTCCTGTTGCAGAACTTAAAGAGCAGAACATTCCATACTTTGGTGTCAAAGAAGCAGCATTTCCGTTTAACATGTTCCAGGAGGTTGACCCAATACTCGGACCTGAGATGCGTTCAACCGGTGAGGTGCTTGGACTTTCACAAGCTTCTTACGGTGAGGCCTTCTACAAAGCACAGGAAGGTGTTGGTTCTAAGCTTCCACTTAAAGGAACAGTACTTATTTCGGTTAACCGCAAAGATAAAGAGTTTGTTGTTGATGTTGCGAAGAGCTTCAAAGATGACGGATTCAATATACTTGCAACCGGTAACACTTATGAATTAATAAGCGAAGCAGGAATTGAGTGTAATAAGATTAAGAAACTTTACGAAGGACGTCCTAATATTCTTGATGCAATAACTAACGGCGAGATTGATATCATTATCAATTCACCTGTTGGCAAGGATAGCGTTCATGATGACAGTTATCTTCGTAAAGCAGCTGTAAAAGCAAAGATTCCTTACATCACTACAATTGCTGCTGCGAGGGCAACTGCTGAAGGAATCAAATATGTCAACGAAAACAAAGTTGGACAGATTGCTTCATTACAGGAGCTTCACTCAAAAATAACTGACAAATAAGATATAACAAGAAAAGGATATGCACATAATGTGCATATCCTTTTTTTTGAAACAATCAATCATCTGTATAAATAGCTCCACCGAAATAATCCGGTTCTCCATTGTCATCTACAAGCACAAAGCCCTTTGTATAGCAAGTTATAAACTTCCCATCTTTGTTTCTGGCACGATATTTCATACTGGTCATCTTCGCTTGCGAAGAAAACGCCCGGTCAATTGCTTTCTTGTATAAAGAAACATCATCAGGATGAATATATTCCTGCCACAACTCGCCAACCTTATACATATATTCCGAAGGCATATTAAAATCATCTACTAATTTCAACGACCATCTTGAATAGTCATATTTCATATCACATAGATAAACATAATCGCTGTCAGACAATGTATAAATCGCCTCAAAAAACTCATCAAGCCTCTTCTTTTTCTCGGATGGAAGTTCCTCACCTATCTTGTCACTGACAAAAGTATTAACAGTCTGACTTGATTTCAACGCCTTCTTATCGTGATACATCATACTGTCAGCCCTATTAAATACTTCCGAATAATCTATGTCTTTTACCGGATCAAAAACAGCAATACCACTTGCAACTATAGGTCCTATTTTTGTTCTGCTATTCTCGATTACCTGTTCACGAAGTTTTCTTAAAAGAATATCTCTATCCGAATAGTCTCTACCATTAAGAATGGCAACAAACTCGTCTCCACCTATGCGAAATACCGGACTGTGATCAAACACGTCACATATAAGATGACTTGTTTTCTGTATATACTCATCTCCCACGCCATGACCTTTGGTATCATTTATATGCTTTAGGTCATTCAAATCGCATACAACAAGCGCAAACTTAAGCTCTTCATCGCAATCATTTATCCTGTTCTGTATGCTTTCCTTGACTTCTTGATAAGCATTGGCATTCTTGATACCGGTAAGTTCATCTCGTCGCGCCTTGTCATTGGCTAACTTAAGTGAACGTTCATGTTCTTTGTCGACTTTCTTTTTACTTCGAATCTCCTTATCGACATTAATGACACCCAGAATGAAGTAATCTTCCTCTTCACTTACACTACGAATAACTTTAAGTCTGTGATACACCGGTTTGCCGTCCAAAATAATCCTGTACAGCATCGTCTGATCCGAACCATCTTCCATGGATTTAATCAACTTCTCCTTTGTAAAATCCTTCAAAAACATGTGCTGGTCTTCTTCATAGACAACGGACAGAACATCCCTCTTGACATTCTTAAAGAAATCATCACCGCTAGGCTCAAGCTTAAGAGAGTGATACTTCGAGTCAAACGAATACCAATAATATTCGTTTGTCACGGCATCCACATAATACACACTTGTATAATCTCTAAGCAGAGCTTCAGATATTTTTCTAAAATACAAGTCCTTCTCCGCCATATAACCCTCCATATTTTTAAATTATAAGCCCCATAACTATATTCAAATATTATAACACATATCTTTTCATTTGAACACTCGAAAAAAATTATAAATTTCTTGCAACACTTTGACGAATAACTTGCACTATATAATTATACAAACATTTTATATTATGTTATCATTAAAAAAGTTATTCTAAAGGAGGAATTACCTATGAAAAAATTACTACCTATTATTCTTGTAACATGTATGATTCTTACCGGATGTGGTCAAAGCCAAGACAAAGCCGCAACTTCGGATAGTTCCTACGAAGCAGGTGCTTACGAAACAAACAGCGCCGGGTTAAGCAGAAGCGCTTCCTACGAAGGCGAAGAAGCCTGTTCTGACGAAGATGCAGATATGGCATATACCGAAGACACAAGCAATTCTTCAGGAGCTGCAGACAATTCCAACGAGGCGTTAAATGATGCAGAAAACAAAAAGAATTCAGCAGCTGACAAAAATGTAATTAACAAAGAAATGCTTGTTTATACCTGCAACGTTTCCATCAGAACCGATAAATTTGACGATTCATATTCAAAATTAAAAGAACTCATCAACAACATGGACGGTTTTATTGAGAGCGAAAACTATTCAGAAAGTGACACCTCTTATAACTCAAGCAAAACAACCAACTTGACCGTCAGAGTTCCTTCCAAGAACTATAATACATTTATTGACTCCTTTGGAGATATCGGTACTGTTTCAAGCAAGTCTTCCAATGCAGAAAATGTATCCCAGGAATACAGTGATACAGAAAAGGCACTCGAAATATACGAAGCTGAACTTGCAAGATATATCGAAAGAATCAAGACTATCAAAGACGAATCTACTCTGCTTCAGTTAGAAAGCAAAATAACTGACCTTCAGGTTACTATTGCACAGCTAAAGAGCCGTCGTTCACAGATTGAAACTGACGTTGCTTACAGCTATGTTTACCTGACACTTTCAGAGTCAGTGTACAAAGAAGAAACCGAGGTATCATTTGGCGGACGCTTCTTAAATGTTATCAAACGTTCTGCTCACAGCTTCCTTGATATCTGCGAGGGACTCCTGTTCTTCATTATACTCATTCTTCCGGAAGCAGTTATCATTTTAATTATTGTTTTAATCATCAGAAGATGTATCAAAAAGTCAAAGAAAAAGAAGGCAGAGAAAAAAGCCAAAGAACAAGAAAATACAGATAAATAGCCATTTTGTGCTATTTCCACTCCCCTATATATATGATAAAATTATTTTATGTTTTTTTATTGGGTTAATAAAATAACAGAGGGTGGATCAAATGGCGAAAAAGAAAAAGTCAAAAAAGAAATCTACGCTTGCGATTCTTAAGCGTATAGGTTTCAAGCAATGTGCTGTTTACTTTATGATTCCTGTCGTCTTTATAGTTTTGATGCTGATTAATGCAACAGCATTATATAAAACAACTTCCGAAAATGTTGTTTACAAAGGCAATTACAGGGTTTCAGAATTCTCTGACGAATTCAGAAAGTATCTTGACGGTGGCGAAAACGTTGTTGACAATGCCATGTATAAAACAGAAAACATGATTGACAACGGTTACACCAGTGCAGAAATCGAGGCATACTATCAGGACATGTCTCGCTCACTCAACAAGGATATGATGGATCTTTCTACCGGCGTGTATGGATATGTACACGGTAGATATCTTGATGGTGACGGTTGGGTTCCCGATGAAGATTTCGACCCCACAAGTCGTCCTTGGTACAAAGAAGCACTTGCTGCCGGAGGAGAGATAACCTATTGTTCACCTTATATTGATGAACAGACAGGTGATATGACAATGACTATTGCCAGATGTCTTTCAGATGGTGAAAGCATTGTAGCTATCGATTTGAACATGTCGGGAATTCAGGAAAAAATGGAATCATTAAATGAATCCGGCGATGATGTTACAATCATGATTATTGACGAAGACGGTACTGTCGCTGCTCACACCGACGATAAAGAAATTGGCAAAAACTACAAAGAAGTCAGTGAGGATGACGGAAGAAGTATTGCCAAACATCTTTTATCAGAAAAGAAGGAAAACTTCAAAACTGTATATCACGGTAGAGAGAATGCATTCTTCTCAAGAAGTATTGGCGGTGGTTGGTATGCTGTTTCAGCAACCGATTCAATGAAAGTTTTTTATCCAATATACATTTATGTTGCATTTTCAATAGCAATTGCCGCACTTGGTATAATCAGTATCCTTGTTGTTATTACAAAATCTGCTTTAAGTAGAATTGATTTGGAAGATTTCACAACCAATCTTAAATCTCTTTCAGAAGTATATCTTGCAATCTACAAGATCAATCTTAACAAGGACAGTTTCGAAGAAATCAGTTGTAAGTCAGAAGACCTTAACGCCGTTATTGAGAATGTTAAGGCAGGCGCAAGCTTTACACTCAAGAAAGCTGCTGAAGAGCTCTCAGATTCGAAATCAACTGAAGATCTCCTTAACTTTGTAGATCTTGACACAATTGATGGACGTATGAGATATGTAACAAGCATAACAACCGAGTTCTTAACAGCTCAAGGTACATGGTGTCGTGGAAGATTCATAGAAGCCAAGAGGGAAAGCAGCGGAAAACTCAGAAGTCTTATGTTCGTGGTTGAGTCTATCGATGAGGAGAAAAAGACTCGCGATAACCTTCTTCAACTTTCAGAAACAGACGAGATGACCGGACTTTACAACAGAAGCACAGGTGCCAACAAGATACGTAGCGCACTGGCTAAGAGAACAGGTGGTATGCTTATTCTATTCGATATTGACGATTTCCGATCAATCAACGAGAAATACGGCTATGTTGTTGGTGATAGTGTAATCACAGAACTTGGCAGATGCTTAAAGAAAGCATTTAGCGGTAATGAAATTGCTGTAAGACTTAGCGGAGATGAATTTGCAATATTCGCTCCCGATGTTTACACCAAAGAAGTTGCAGGACATGTTATCAATCGTCTTCTCGGTTGTTTGGATGATATAAATGTTCCCGAGCTTAGACGTACAGAAAGATTGATTGATATAAGCGTCGGTGCTGCTTTCTACCAGCCATCTGATACATATTCATACGAGACATTATACAAACAGGCAGACAAATCAGGATATGTAAGCAAGAAACAGGCCGGTACACATATCACTTTCTACGGTGATACAATATCAGATTATTAATATATAAAACAATGCCCTGTCCATTTGGACAGGGCATTCCTTATTTCATGAATTGCAATATTGCATCTACCGTCTGCTGCTGTTGCTCTTCCTTACTTATAGAAGCTTTGTTATCGCCTTTCTGTTCGCCATAGAAACCATATCCTGCATGATTTCCACCTTTTATAATCAACTCAGTGGCATCTTTTGACCAATTACTTTTGTTAGAATCATATTTTTCTTTGTTTATCACTCCGTCGTTCTCTCCTATTATCGAAAGAACCTTATCTTTTTCATCAATCTTTTTTACCGAAAATGCTGCCAGGAAAACAATACCGGATATTTTATCATTGTTGTTAGAAGCATATATTCCTGCCATTGCTCCACCGAGTGAATGGCCTCCAACGTACCATTTTTTATAATTGTAACCGTCAATTATATTATTCGCTTTATTTATGCCAAACATCGCCATATCATGAGGCACCACAACAAGAAAACAATCCACACCTTCTTTGGCAAGCTTATTAAGCATTGGTGCATATGCTTCCGGCTGAACCTTTGCCCCCGGATAGAAAATAAACGCCGAATCCGTTCCGGGACCATCAAAGTAATATCCAGAATCAATTCTATTAACAGAAACACTATCGTCACTCTTAATCGACTCAAATGCACTCTCCTCTGCTTGATAACCCTTGCCGGATATTGCCAACAATAATATTAAAATAAAGTACAATACACTTATCAATACAGCAATAATGCGTGCAATATGTTTCTTATTTGATTTTTTAAGCAGCCCCTTCTTTATCAGAAAAAACCAAAAAGCGATAAAAAGAAGTGTTAAAACAACAATACCAACCATGAATTATATACCTCTTACAATGTAATTCAAATGTCTTAAACCATCTCTGACAGTTCTAAGTTTTGATTCTCTTTTATACATACATTTTCTTAAAACAATTGAAGTCTGTTCTATCTTAAGTTCCGAAGCTGCTGCTTTGGCCACCATTTCAGTAGCAAACTCCATTCCGTCTGTTTGTAAGTCCATTTTAAGCGCAGCATCTCTTGTAAGTCCCCGCAGGCCACTGTGAAAGTCCCTGACATTGACTTTATATTTTTTTCTTCCACAAGCTGACAAGAAACGAACACCAATCTTGTGAGATATCGACATCGCTCCTTTTTCCATATTCTTATTGAGCCTGTCTCCCATCATATAATCAGCTTCTCCCTTTGAAAGGGGATTATAAAAATTGTCCAAATCCGAGAAATCATACGTTGTATCACAATCGCCGATAATAATGACTTTGCCGGCGGAATTGCATATTCCCGTTCTGATAGCTTTTCCGTAACCTTTTGTTTGTTCCTTGATTACATGTGCCCCATGTTTTCTGGCAACAAAATATGAATCGTCTGTCGAACCATTATCAACAACGATAACTTCTCCTTTTATGTTGTGTCCGGATATGTATTCTAATGCCTCGTCAACACATATACCTACCGTTTGTTCCTCATTTAAACACGGCATAATAATTGATAAATCAAGCTTTTCGTCTGTGAGAAAATGCATTCTTAAAATACCTCCTATCAACTATTTCAAAAACGACGAAGCAACAAGCCATAATTCCTACAAGCTGTGCCCTGTAGGTAAAGAAATAATGAATAAATGAATGGTTGTGCAACACAATATATCTTACGAAAGGAACAAATCCAATAATACTATATACGATTATATTTTTGAAATTGATATCTTTTCCATGATATACATACGTGACATACAAAAGTGCAAAAATAAGCAATATTGCAATAACGGCGCCAATACCTCCGTATCCCAGAGGGAACAGGCATTTCACGTTATTAACAATCGCTTTAAAACAATACTCCGGCAAAGAAAAATTATAGTTGCCACCACCCAATCTTTCCGATATGTGTTCTGTAACGTATGGCATAACATTTTCATGTAGTATAAATGATGCAAGTATCCATTTCGTAACCCACATACCTACATATCCTATTCCCCATGAAACACTACTCTTAACAAACATATCTGTAAACTGTTTCTTATCATTTAACTGTGTTAAGCGTACTCTGTAAAGCAATAAAAGCGGAACCAATAATGTCAGTGTCTCAGTCGTCAAAAAATCTAGATAATTGGTTATTATTCCTGTAACCATAAACACAAGATATAACATAGTGTCACTATTACGTTTTTCAATATTCAACACACAAGTGCATGCAATAAACATACAAATAAATGTCCACGTATATTCTAACGACAAAGGAACGAACCAAACGCTTATAATAACCAACCCGATTATTAAAGCTACAAGTTCCTCAAAAAGCTTGCGTTTGCAAAGCACAACAGCTAACAATACAAAAAGTATTATCAGCAACACTGCATGAAAAATATATATATGTTTAATATTAAAGATCAAATGAAGTATCCTGACAACTGCAGCCGAGCCATGCCAATACCTTATATACTGCAACGTTGCGTCCTTATTCTTGTTAAGCGCATCATATAGATTATTATTCTCATTCTGGTAATTTGTATAATAATAGCTATCTCTCATTACCGAAGTAAAAGGATGTTCTTTGTCAAAATACCAGCCGATATTAAGTAATATTGAATCTGCATATCGATCTATTTTGCTGGGCGGTACTTTCTGTATCTCATCAAAAAATACCGCTTTCTCGCAAAGATAATCAGCTGATTCCTTATAATTATCAACAATCTTCTCCTGCGGTACATATGTAGATAACACCATAAATAATGTAAGTATACAAACTGTAACAACGAATATTACAGGATAAATCAAAAAATGTATTATTAAATTATGCTTTTTCTTTTCTGCTTTTATTTCATCATTCATTTTGCCGGTGCTTTTTGTCCTTTCCATCTATTCGCATTGTTTATTATAAAATATACTTTTATCTTCATCAACAAAAAAATCAAGCTTTGTAAACCAAAGCTTGATTCTACGATGAAATATATTCATCAAGCAGGGGATGAGAGAATCGAACTCCCGCCAAAGGTTTTGGAGACCCCTATCATACCATTTGACCAATCCCCTATGTACTACATAAGATTACCACAAACGCGGTAATCTTTCAAGATACAAATTATTTAATTAATGTACCTTCAAAACTTCATACAGATGATTTCGACATTTAACATATTCACATAGGGTGCCTCTCACTAAGTTCGATGCATGCATATTGTCTGAAAGCGCACTCGTCTTCGTTTCTCTACGACTCGTTCTTCATTTGCAAGCAAATGTTCATACATCCTCTGTCCTGTCATTGCATGTGAACATGCATTCCAGTCCATAGTCTGTATATTCGCTTTCTTCCTTTTCTTGGAAAAAGATAAGCCTTCGACCTATTAGT
>JAILRO010000052.1 GCA_024698145.1 Lachnospiraceae bacterium | reverse complement strand
TTTGCTTGATATAGCTCGGCATAGGCTTCGGATCTTCCTTAAACTGCTGTAAATATTTTTCAAAAATTTCCGTATTGACCAATGCCGTATTTCCTACCTTATAGATTGCTCCTGCTTTTTCAGCGTATGTCATGAATGTCGTCTTGCCCATTCCATACATGATCGCTCCTTCTGTCGCATTGACAAACTTCTTCATCACATCTTTTACTTCAGAATATGTCTTATAAGAGTAACCCATCTATTTACCCTCCTTCCCCAATGGTGTAACAAGTGCTATCCTCTCCTGATGATATCTCTCCATATATTCATCAAATGTATCAAGATGAATCAAAACTATTCCATCTGAAAGCTTGTAGACTGCACCTGCATCTCTCGCCATATCTATAAATCTGTTTCTTCCAATGCTGTAAAGTATTGACCCTTCCCCGGCTCTCACGAAAATCTTCTTTACATATTTATTGGTTCCGGGTACTTTCTCCATATGATTCATATAATCCTCCAATCTTCTGCAATTTATCAGAACTATCTTTGGTAAATGATATACTGCACCAGCCGCCGATGCCAAAGCTAACATATGATCCTTGGTGTAACCATAAAGCTCTGCCGCATCCTTCGGTCTCATGTAGGCTTTGTGCACATTTCCTTCCAGATATCCCCGTACTGTCGTGTCCAGTCTTTTAACTGCCATAGCCACCTCCACATTTTTTTACCTGTTATCAAAAATAAATTCACAGCAGAAAACAAAAAAGGAGGACTCTTTCCGGTCTTAACCAGAAAAAGTCCTCCTGATAAAAGTGTATATTTCGTTAGATTTTATGTGAAAGAAATTTCGTACCCATCCGTACTCATTCGTTTGACTACAGATTTTTTTGGTCAAAAATTGGTCAAATCACTTTTTAGCGGCTGTTTCAGAAATTTCAAATATCCTGCAAACCCAGTAACCATGCGGTCTGCGAAGTTTTGCTAATTCTGAAATTTACTGAATTGACTTCATCGTCGGGAACAACAACACATCTCTAATCGCTGCACTATCAGTAAGCAACATACAGAGTCTGTCAATACCGTATCCGATACCGCCTGTAGGTGGCATACCGATTTCAAGAGCATTTAAGAAGTCCTCATCTGTGTGGTTAGCTTCCTCATCACCTGCGTCAGCAAGTTTATCCTGCTCAGCAAAACGTTCTCTCTGGTCGATAGGATCATTTAACTCGGAATATGCATTACACATCTCCCAACCATTCATGAACATCTCAAAACGCTCAACGTACTCAGGATTCTCCGGTTTCTTCTTAGTAAGAGGAGAAATCTCAATCGGATGATCCATAACGAATGTAGGCTGAATAAGATGCTCCTCAACAAACTCCTCGAAGAAGAGGTTAAGGATATCACCCTTCTTATGATGATCTTCATACTCGATATTCTTCTCATCAGCAAGCTTCTTAGCTGCCTCTGTATCTTTAACTTCATTCCAGTCAACGCCTGCATATTTCTTAACAGCGTCAACCATTGTAATTCTCTCGAACGGCTTACCGAGATCCATCTCGATTCCGTTATAAGAAATCTTGGTTGTTCCAAGAACTTCCTGTGCAACATAACGGTACATTTCCTCAGTAAGATCCATCATTCCGTTGTAATCAGTGTAAGCCTGATAAAGCTCCATCAAAGTGAACTCAGGATTATGTCTTGTATCAAGTCCCTCGTTACGGAATACACGACCAATCTCATACACTCTCTCAAGACCACCAACGATAAGTCTCTTAAGATAAAGCTCTAGTGAAATACGAAGCTTCAAGTCCTCATCAAGTGCGTTAAAATGTGTCTCGAAAGGACGAGCAGCCGCACCACCGGCATTACTTACAAGCATCGGAGTCTCAACCTCCATAAATCCCTTAGCATCAAGGAACTTACGAATTGTGCTGATAATCTGTGATCTCTTGATAAATGTATCTTTAACTTCCGGGCTCATAATAAGGTCAACGTAACGCTGACGGTATCTCATATCTACGTCCTTAAGTCCATGGAACTTCTCCGGAAGTATCTGCAAAGACTTTGTAAGCAATGTAACTTCATGAGCATGAATGGAAATCTCGCCTGTCATGGTTCTGAAAACAAAGCCCTTAACACCAACGATATCACCGATATCAAACTTCTTGAAATCAGCGTAATTATCCTCACCGATTCCGTCTCTTGAAACGTATAACTGAACATTACCAAGCTTGTCCTGAATGTTGGCAAATGCTGCCTTACCCATAACACGCTTGCTCATAAGACGACCTGCAACGCTAACCTCGATAGGCTTAGCATCCATAATCTCTCTGCGCTCTTCATAATCTTTCTTACGAAGTGGTCTTGCTTCTTCCTCAGGAAGTCCTGATACATCTACAGGCTCCCTGCCTGCAAGAAGCTCTGCCTCTAATTTGTTATATTCTTCTGCACACTCTGTTGTGTGATGTGTTACATCATACTTTGTAATTACGAAAGGATCCTTTCCCGCTGCCTGAAGGTCAGCAAGCTTCTCTCTTCTAACCTTTCTAAGCTGATTGATATCCGGTTCCTGCTGTTGATTCTTATTATCTCCCACGATTTATTCTCCTTTTTTATCATATTATTCTGTTATTTGTATATCCCTGTTATATTATACTGCTTACATAAACAGACACATCATATAATTGATATAAAAAGGGGAACAGCCCACCGACAATTCCCCTTGATTATTACATATTATTCATCATCTAAGCTGATTTCCAATATCTCAATCTGGAATGTTCCGCTTGGTGTCTCAACTTCCACAATCTCGCCAACCTTAGAACCCATAAGAGCTGAACCGATTGGTGACTCATTGGATATTTTGTTGTTAAGGAAGTCTGCCTCTGTTGAACCTACAAGTTTGAGCTTCTCAACGTTACCGTTTTCAAGTCTCTTAACTGTTACTGCACATCCAACATTAACTTTCTCACTGTCAACTTCATCTGAATAAATGACCTCAACATTTTTAAGAATTGACTCAAGTTCTTCAATTCTTGCCTCTATATCCTTCTGCTCGTCCTTAGCTGCATCATACTCTGCGTTCTCGGATAAGTCTCCCTGCTCTCTTGCTTCCTTAATCTTCTGAGCAACTTCTTTACGTTTGACAACTCGTAACTCCTGTAACTCATCCTCTAATTTCTTGAGACCTTTGTCTGTCAAAAGATTTTTCTTCTCTGCCATCTGACTCGCCCTTCCATACTTTATTATAATGAAACTTATTATACCGCAAGGGTATTACTCACACTAAACTCATTGACGTAATACGCCAATTCGTTAAGTGTTCATATTATACAACAACCAATATTGACTGTCAAAAACTAATTACTCTGCAGCCTCTGTTGTCTCTTCCTCTGTTGTTGCTTCTTCTGTATCTTCTTCGCTTGATGCCTCTTCAGTTGCCTCCTCAGAAGTCTCTTCTGAAGTCTCTTCTGAAGTCTCTTCTGTATCAGCCTCTGTGCTTTCAACCTGCTTTGCACTCTCCATAAGGAATGTCATTACCTTATCTGTAAGAAGCTTAACCTCGAAGTAATCCTCTCCGTAGTAATTGTACACTTCCTCTTCACTCTTGATTGAGTAAGTATCCATTACAGTCTTAACTTCTTTCTCTATCTCTTCATCAGTTACTTTGATTCCTTCCTTATCAGCAAGAACGAAAAGAACCATCTTCTGGTTAAGGTATTCCTTAACGTAATCTGTGATGCCCTCTTTTAATGCATCCTCTGAAGTATAACCATTCATTGAAAGTACATCTTCATATGAGTAACCGTAGCTTGCATAGCTCTCTGCTGTCTGCTTGAAGTTCTTGAACTCATCATCGATAAGCTTCTTAACTTCTTCCTCGTCATAACCGGTAATCTTGCTGTTCTTAACTACCTGATTAAATACGTCTGTCTTTGCGTTGTTATCAGCAGATGTCTTGTTCTGCTCCTCAAGTTCCTTGCGGATTGAATCCTTGTAAGCATCTATTGTATCGTACTCTGTATTCTCTTTAACAAGATCATCTGTAAGTGCAGGTGTATTCTCAACGGAAATTGTGTTGATTGTAACCTTGAAGTTAACGTCCTTACCTGCCTTCTCAGGTGAATTAGGATACTCATCCGGGAACTTAAGGTCTAAAGAAACCTCTTCACCCTTCTCATGTCCTACAAGTCCTGTCTCGAATCCGTCGATAAATGATCCCGAACCGATTGTAAGGTCATAACCTTCTGCCGAACCACCTTCGAACTCTTCACCGTCCATTGTTCCTACATAATCTATATTGACGATATCGCCATCCTTAACGGCACGATCTGTAACCTCTTCTTTTGTCTTAAGACCATCTACAAACGAATCAAGTTTTGACTGAATATCATCGTCAGTAACTTCTTTTACTTCCTTAGTATACTCAATACCCTTGTATTCGCCGAGCTCAACATACTTTGAATAAGACTTAGCCTTATTGTTGCCGCATCCGGTCATACTAAGTATCATCGCACCTGCAAGAATTATTGCACCAATTCTTTGTTTCTTCATTTTTCAAAATTCCTTCCATATAGTAGTATCGCGTCAAAACGCACTTATTACGTTATATCACAAATAAAATAAAAAAGAAAGTACCTATTATAAAAGTTCACAAAAAATACCTAAAATAACGTAATAGCAACATTTAGCGACCGTGCCACAAAATAATACATTATATTGTGTTTTTATTATTTACAATATCAACATAGAGTGTTATAATGAGTCTGTTTCACGCAAATCACCCCAAGATATGGGGTTTATATAATAAATGTATAAGGAGTACCACTATGAAAGTTATCAAAAGAGACGGAACGACAGTCTCATACGACCGCAACAAGATTAAGGTTGCTATCCAGAAAGCCAACCTTGAGGTAGAACCGGCAGAGAAGGTCACAGATGAAACAATCGAGTACATTATCACATGTATCGAGAGCAAGAACCGTTCGAGAATGCTTGTAGAGGACATTCAGGACATTATCGAGCAGAAGCTTATGGACGAGAAGAAGTTTGTTCTTGCCAAGACTTACATTATTTACAGATATTCAAGAGAGCTTGTCAGAAAAGCCAACACCACTGACGACTCAATCTTAAGCCTTATACAGAACCGCAACAAAGACGTTATGGAAGAGAACTCTAACAAGAATGCGACCGTTGCTTCTACTCAGAGAGATTTGATTGCCGGCGAGGTATCAAAGGATCTTACTAAGAGAATCCTTCTTCCGGAGAAGATTTCCAAGGCACACGAAGAAGGTGTGTTGCATTTCCATGATGCAGACTACTTCCTTCAGCCGATATTTAACTGCTGTCTTATCAACATCAAGGATATGTTAGACAACGGAACAGTTATGAACGGCAAGCTTATCGAAAGTCCTAAGAGCTTCCAGGTTGCTTGCACTGTAATGACACAGGTTATCGCAGCCGTTGCCAGCAGCCAGTACGGTGGACAGTCAGTTGATGTTCGTCACCTCGGTAAATACCTTCGCAAATCACGCGAGAAGTTCAAAGCCAAAGTAACCGCTGAGTTCGGTGATCTTGTATCCGAGGAAGTAATCGACAAGATGGTTGATGACAGACTTCAGGATGAACTTCGTTCAGGCGTTCAGACAATCCAGTACCAGATTAACACTTTGATGACTACTAACGGACAGTCACCATTTGTTACATTATTCCTTAACCTTGATAAGGACGATGAGTACCTCAAAGAGAACGCAATGATTGTTGAGGAGATTCTTCGTCAGAGACTTGAGGGTATCAAGAACGAGAAGGGTGTTTACGTTACACCTGCTTTTCCTAAGCTTATTTATGTGCTTGATGAGCACAACTGCTTAAAGGGTGGCGAGTACGATTATATAACAGAGCTTGCTGTTAAATGTTCAGCAAAGCGTCTCTATCCGGACTACATTTCAGCCAAGAAAATGCGCGAGAACTACGAAGGCAATGTATTCTCATGCATGGGTTGCCGAAGCTTCTTAACACCATGGAAGGACGAAAACGGCGAGTACAAGTTCGAGGGACGTTTCAACCAGGGTGTTGTAAGTCTTAACCTTCCTCAGATTGGTATTATCGCAGCCGGCGATGAAGAGAAGTTCTGGAGCCTTTTGGAAGAAAGACTTGAGCTTTGTTACGAAGCTTTGATGTGCCGTCATAATGCACTTATGGGAATTACTTCTGACGTAAGTCCTGTTCACTGGCAGTATGGTGCGATTGCACGTCTTGAGAAGGGTGAGAAGATTGATAAGCTTTTGCTTGACGGTTACTCAACAATATCACTTGGATACATTGGTCTTTATGAGGTAACCAAACTTATGAAGGGCGTAAGCCACACAACTCCTGCAGGTTCTGAGTTCGCACTTCGCGTAATGAACAGATTGCGTGCTGCTACAGACAGATGGAAAGCTGAAACCGGTATAGGATTCGGTCTTTACGGAAGTCCCGCAGAAAGCTTATGCTACCGTTTCGCAAGAATCGACCTTGAGAGATTCGGAAGCATCCCTGATGTTACTGATAAGGGTTACTACACCAACTCTTACCATGTTGATGTAAGAGAAAGCATTGATGCATTTAGCAAGTTCCGTTTCGAGAGCCAGTTCCAGAAGATTTCTTCCGGTGGTGCTATCTCATACGTTGAGATTCCTAACATGCGCAACAACCTTGATGCACTTGCAGAAGTGGTAAGATTCATTTACGATAACATTCAGTACGCCGAGTTCAACACCAAGTCAGACTACTGTCATGAATGCGGTTACGACGGCGAGATTATGATAAATGATGACAATGAGTGGGAATGTCCACAGTGTGGTAACAAAGACCACGCCAAGATGAACGTTACAAGAAGAACTTGCGGATATCTCGGTGAGAACTTCTGGAACGTAGGAAAAACAAAAGAGATCAAAGCAAGGGTGTTACACCTGTAATCAATATAGAATAGGACAAATAATCATGAACTATGCAACTATCAAAAAATACGACGTTGCCGACGGTCCCGGAGTACGTGTCAGCTTATTTGTAAGCGGCTGCACGCATCATTGTCCCGGATGTTTCAATCCTGAAACATGGGATTTTGAATATGGCAAACCGTTTGACAGCGACGTCATCAACGAAATATTGGAAGCTTTACAACCATCCTATATAAAAGGATTTACATTACTTGGCGGAGAACCTTTTGAGTACAAGAACCAGTTGGGTGTCCTTCCGCTTCTTAAGGAAATAAAAGACCGTTATCCTACCAAGGATATCTGGTGTTACACAGGATATGACTTTGAGAAAGATCTTCTTGGTGACATGGCCAAGAAATGGTCAGAGACATACGAGATGCTCTCATGCATTGATATTTTGGTCGATGGCGAGTTTATGCAGGATAAGAAAAACCTGTCATTAAGATTTCGTGGTTCATCCAACCAGCGTATCATAAGAGTTCCCGAGTCATTAGAAGCAGGCAAAGTCATTCTGTGGGACGACACAAAAGATTTTTCAAATTAATACATAAGAGGAGACACTCATGCAGAAAGTAGCAGTTAAGAAGTTAAATGACAAAGCAGTATTGCCGACATACGGTTCAGAGTTTGCAGCAGGCGCTGACCTGTATGCATGTATAGATGATGTGGTATCTTTTGCTCCCGGCGAAACAAAGTTGATTCCTACCGGACTTGCAATGGAAATACCTGTAGGCTATGCCGGACTTATATATGCAAGAAGCGGTCTTGCAACAAAGAAAGGACTTGCACCGGCTAACAAAGTTGGCGTTGTCGATGCAGACTACAGAGGTGAGGTTATGGTAGCACTTCACAACCACAGCAACGAGGTTAAAACAATCGAGCCAAGTGAGCGAATTGCACAGCTTGTTATCGCACCGTTCCTTACAGCATCCTTCGAGGAAACCGACGAGCTTTCCGATACTGTAAGAGGCGAAGGTGGTTTTGGTTCAACCGGAACAAAATAAAACACAAAAGCGTAATATTAACCACGGTTAATATCACGCTTTTTCTTTTAATTATTTTGCATTCGACAAAACATATTCTATCTCTTGTCTTTGAAGTTCTGACAAATCATCCGGTGCACTGTTATCTTTAAGTTTCTGTGCTTCCTCAACACTAATCAGTTCCCTCAACAAGACCTTATGATTCTCTACCGGAATATATGAGACTTTCTTGTTATCGAAAACAGAACGCAAACCATAGTATGGTATAGGCTCTCCATTCTTGGCAGCAAGCTTGGTCACTTCGTGTACTTTGCATACTCCCAAAGTCTCACTGAATATTATATCTTTTTTCTCAAACAAGTTATATCACCTCTCATAAAACCTTTTTAAACACAGTTAATATTATTTTTCCATCAACCAATAGGCAACCGAATATGGTGGAAGTTCGCTACCGCCACCGAAGTCGTGTTTCTCTCCGGTTATCAAATCCGTTGCCATTCCGCAACCTGCATCAAAGTGTGCTGTGTATGGCTGGTCTGAAGCATTGATTGCAACAAGAACTCTTTCATCATCACAAGCACGTTCAAATATGCATTGATGATTTGTAAGAACAACATTTCTGTAATTACCGTAATTAAGTGCCTTGCTGTTCTTCTTCGCCTCGGCAAGTTTTGATATAAACTCTGAAAGCTCATTATACTCAGGTTTTTCAAAACATGCACGAAGTGCAGGATCACCCTCGTTCTTGTGTGCCTTAGCGCCCCATTCACTTCCGTAATACACACAAGGGATTCCCGGCATACCAAAACATACACCGTATATAACAGGAAGATGCTTATCATTATTAAGATTACTTGCTATTCTTGTAACATCGTGATTATCAACGAATGATAACATATGCTTGCCCTTATAAAGCGTCCACTGTTCAGGTCCAAACTGTCTTGCAAGCGAATGGCAAATCTCAAACATATTCATACTGTTAAAGCTTGAGAACAAGCCCTTGTAACACTCGTAGTTTGTTACCGAATGACACATTGAATCATTCATCCACTGATTGTAATCACCATGAAGTGTCTCTCCCACAAGGAAGAAATCTTCCTTAAGACTATCACAATGACCTCTTAATCTTCTTAAGAAATCATGGTCAAGACAATATGCAACATCAAGTCTTAAACCATCAATATCAAACTCATCTATCCAACCTTTGACTGCTGACAAAATGTGTTGTATAACGTCCTCATTTCTAAGGTTGAGCTTAACAAGATCAAAGTTGCCTTCCCAACCTTCATACCAGAGCCCGTCGTTGTAATTGGAATTGCCGTCAAAGCTTATATGGAACCAATCCTTGTACTGCGAATCCCATCTTTTCTCAAGTACATCCTGAAAAGCGAAGAAGCCTCGTCCAACATGATTAAACACACCGTCAAGAACAACCTTGATGCCTTCCTTATGAAGTGCATCGCATACTTTCTTGAAGTCTTCATTAGTACCGAGTCTGCAGTCTATCTTGGTATAATCTCTTGTATTATATCCATGAGTATCCGACTCAAAAACGGGCGAGAAATATATTGCATTAGCACCCAATTTCTTGATATGCGGAATCCAGTCAATCACTTTAAGAATACGCGATTGTGTCTGTCCATCATTATCAAACGGTGCTCCGCAAAAGCCCAATGGATATATCTGATAAAAAACACTTTCATATGCCCACATGTAACCAATCCTCCTTATTCTGTATCAACACAAAAAAATGTGATACAATGCTGTCTTACACAATCACTTGTGTAAATGACTTAAACATTATACCACATCTATGAAAATTGGGCAAACTATTACTGTTTTATCTTACCGTATGCTGTTCCAAGTTCTAATTGTTTTCCTTTGTAATTGGCAAGTTCACTAACAGAAACCACCTGATAACCTTTCTGTTTTAACTTAGGTACCAAAAGTTCCACTGCTTCTGCTGTAGATTCGTAAATATCGTGCATAAGCACAATATCCCCGTCTTTGACTTCTGCCATTACTTTGTCACATACCGTCTGTGCGTTACGACTACTCCAGTCTTCCGTATCAAGATCCCATAGAATAACCGGCTTATCAAGCAAACTCATAACCTCATCGTCATACGCTCCGTATGGCGGTCTTATAACAGTCGGATCACTTCCGCATGCTGATTTGACACTTCTGCTGACATCATCGATCTGCTGTCCTATTTCTTCAGCATTTAAGTCTGTGAGATTCTTATGGTCATAAGTATGATTACCAATCTCGCATCCGCTCGATGCAATCGACTGAATAAGTTCCGGATATTTGTCCGATTGCTTACCTACAACAAAAAATGTTGCATGAGAATAATTGTCTCTTAAAACCTGCAATATTCTCTCTGTGGCTTTCTCGGACGGCCCATCGTCAAAGGTTAATGCTATCATAGGTGCATTAACATCAACTTCATCAGGGTTGCAGGCATCAAAAGAATTGTACCTGTAGTATGTCAAAAACTGACCATAATCACCTTCCGTTCCTGCTTCGTATTCAACGGATTTGTTGATAGTTTCTTTATTCAATAATCTGTGTACCCACGAACGAAAATGGCTCTTCGCGCTGAACTGCGAGAGCATGATGCAGAGCACGCTTACTCCCACAATATATATCAAATAGCCTTTCCCGGAAAGGCGTTTCACATTCTTTAAAAAAGTGTGTATATTCATTTGTCTTCAATCCTTTATATATAAATCTGCAAAAAGCAGCGTAAAAATTATGTAAACCATATGCAAATCCTAGTATACCACACTTTCTAAAAAAATCTATCCCTAAAAAATGAAATTTATCTTAATATTTACAGCATTCATATCGTCATTTCTATACCGTTTGCAATAGCCCTTGCCACATCATCAAACCTCTCATCAAAAAGCTCATTGTCGGCATCGGTATTGATAAATCCGGTCTCTATTAAAACCGCCGGCATTTTTGTCCTTTTTAGGACAACGAGATTTTGTCTTTCCGGAACACCAAGATTCGCAAAACCAACCTTGTTAAGCTCGTTGTTAATATTTCTTGCAAGTGCCGCCTTAACTCCTTCATCAGAATAAACAAGCGTCTGCACACCACTATATGTGTTTCTTTCGGGACTTGAGTTTCTGTGAAACGACACAAAAAAATCAGCACCACTATTGTTTGCAATATTTGCCTTATCAATAGGGCGCTGATATACATCCGTAGTTCTTGTGTAGAGCACAGGATAACCATCTGCTTCCAAAAGATTTCCTACAGCGAGGGCAAGTCTTAAATTATCGTCCTTTTCAAGTCTTCCATTATCCGAAGCGCCATTATCAAAGCCACCATGCCCTGCATCAATTACTATTGTGGGATTTGCCATTGTCCCACCTCCATAGATACTTAATTTATTATATGCAGCAATACGGAAAAGGGCATCAGATTAACGGTCTTTAATCTATTTTAATAGACAATAATAATTAACATTCATTTCATAATAATAATCTTCGAGTTCAATCTGAGATTTCAAAACCGCAAGCTTACTATCAATCACATCCAGTTCTGACATTTCACCGGCTTTCTTCAACTCATTGACCTGTTCATTAATTGCCATTAGTGTTTCTATTTCTGCCTCTTTTGCCGATATGTTTGATACGGCATTTTTACAGTCTGTGACGTATCTTGCTATATTTGAAGCACTATATTTTGTTTTTCCCGCGGTATAATATTCAATGTCCTCTACATTTTTGATTGATTTTATATCCACATCATCGAAGGACACACCTGTTTTTGAAATAATATATCTGTTATAATCCACCTCATTACAGCAAATATCCTTCTGAGACGCAACTTGTTTTTCCTGAGTTGCTATTTGCTTAACAGTAATATCAGTTATATCACCGGATTCTGCCAGTTTCTGATAAATTTCCGTCTTTCGAAGTAACAACTCATCCATTTTTTGGTAATAAGTCAACAACATCTCATACCGTTTCATATTAAGGTAGTAACTTATTTCACCGTTTGTAGATATATTAAGCGAATCAACTATCGCTACATCAGTATCTGTGTTTATCCCCGTATCGGATTGGATGTTTTGTTCATTGATATTATCAATGTCAAAGAACTCCTCTGTACTTTCTGTCACACTCTCTCCATTTTGCCAAATATCACCGGAATCATTCTGTGTTTCATCCGCAGTATCTGATTCACTATCAGCACTAGTTTCTTCATTGTCTATACTTTCAATATTGGTGGTATCCGATATTTCACTATTAATATCTACTCCAACAGCATTAGCAGGAAGCATATTGCTTATGCAAATGATTCCGACTATCCCTATCACAAGAGCACTTTTTTTCACTTTATCTCTCCCTTATACTACTCTTTAAGGCATCTGTTAATGGTTCCATAAAGAAATCTATAATCCTTCGACTCCCCGTCTTTATATCAGCACTACATTCCATACCTTGAGAAAGCTCCATGTCATGAAACGAATCGTCTGATAATTCAATCTGAACTTTATATACATTCTCTTGTCGTTCATTTTCCAAAGAATCCGGACTTATATAAAACACTGTACCCGATAGCATTCCGAATTTCTGATAATCATAAGTATCAACCTTAACATCAACAGCCTGTCCTACCCGAACATAGCCAATATCAGCGTTTTTACATTCGACTTCAACAATAATATGATCTGTACTGGGAACAATTTCTGCAACTTCCTGAGTTTCAGTGACAACGGTTCCCGGTTTCTCAGCAATTAATGTTTTAACTATTCCATCAAATGGTGCCTTAACCTCTTTACTTTCATATGAGTAATACTGTTGTATATTTGCAACACCCAATTCCTTCAATTTTTCAAGGGTCTCCGTCCTCATTTCTAATAGTTTCTGATCCCGCTGTTGTCTAAAATTATCCAAATTAAGTTCCGCTGTTTCGTAGTTATTTTTATATTCCTCAAATGTACCCTGCCCTGACAATAACTGTTGTCCCTGTTCCTCAATCTCATAATCTATATTTAAGTTACTCACACCTTCAGAAATTAACGCTTTCTCATTCTCTAATCTTTTTATTTCTATTTGCTTTTCTAACGTATCAAGCTCATGCTTTTTTTCTTCCCATTCCGATTTTGACTTGGCACCTTGTTCATACAATTCCTTATATTTTGCTTCGTTATTTTTTGCATAAGAATAGTTCAACTTCAACAATTCAAGTTCTTTCTCTGCTATACTACCTGTACTTTCACTTTCCAGTTTTAAACTTCTCTGTTCATCCAAATTTTCAGATTGCATTTTCATTGATTTTACTCTCTTGCCAGCAAGCTCGTACATTTTCTTTGCATTATCAAAAGCTACAATATATTCATTTTCCGAAAGTCTGTTAACATTCTGCAACGTTATCATATAATCCAATACCTGAAGCTGTTCTTCATCAAGATTGGTTTTATCATACTTTTCAATATCCTGACCGGACAACATTTTCGATATCAGATTTAAGCGTAGTTCATTCAAGCCAATCTCACCTTCACTGTATTGAACATTAGCCTGCTCGACTTCCCTATTCATGACATAGAGAATGTCTCCTTTTTTAACGCATTCACCTTCTTTAACTTTAACCTCGGTTATTATACCTGTACCTGCTGCTTGAATCTTCTGTGAACCTGAATCAACCAATATCTCTCCTCTAGCCACAGCAACTTCATCAATCCTGCCTAAGCAAGCCCATATTATAGATACACCCAATAATGCAAATACAAACCATATTGTTGCATTTCCAAGAGGCGATGCAGGTTTCTCAATAATTTCCATTGCCTCAGGGAGAAACTCAGCGCGCAACTTTTTCCATTGTCTGTCATTACTTTTCATGTTATTATCAACACCTACAAGATATTTTTAACTATTAGTTCATTTGCTGTTGCTGCAACAATCTGTAGTATAGGCCCCTTGACTGTATGAGCTTTTGCTGTGGTCCATACTCTACGATATTTCCTTTTTCTACTACCATTATCGCATCTGCATCTTTAAGAGTAGATAATCGATGTGCGATAATAATCACTGTACGTCCCCTGCAGATTTCTTTTAAATTCTTCTGAATAATACGTTCCGATTCATAATCAAGAGCAGATGTTGCCTCATCGAATATAAGTATCTTGGGATTCATCAACAATGCTCTTGCTATTGCTATTCTCTGTTTTTGTCCACCTGACAAACCAGTTCCACGTTCTCCTACCATTGTGTCATATCCTTCCGGGAGTTCAGAAATGAAGTCATGTGCACCGGCAATTTTAGACACATGTATTATTTGCTCGATAGTTGCAGCCGGATTCTGCAGCGCTATATTATCACGTATACTTGCATTAAAGAGAAAACTCTCTTGTAACACAATTCCTATTTGTTTTCTTAACATATACGGGTCTGCAAGCGATATATCCATGCCATCAATAGTAATCTTGCCTGATTCCGGCACATAGAGACGCTGTATTAATTTCGAGATAGTACTCTTTCCCGAACCACTTCTTCCAACAACACCTATCACTCGACCGGACGGAATTCGAAATGTCATATTTTTTATCACCTGTGATCCGGCAGGATCATAACGAAAACAAACTTTATCAAATATAATATCACCTTTAAGCGTGGGCAAATTAGAGTTTGTCTTAACCCCGTTTCTTTCAGGCCGCGTGTTAAATATATCGCCTAATCTTTTGATGGACAACGACGTCTGTTGAAACTCCTGCCACATTTGAACCAAACGCATAACCGGTTGACTCACGTGTCCGGCAAGCATACGGAAAGCAACCATTTGTCCTATGGTCAAATTCCCCACCATAACCAATTTTGCTCCAAGATATAAAATCAATATATCAAATGATTTCTGAACGAACTGGGCTATACTTCCCGAGACACTTCCAAGCATACTTGTACGAAAACTCGCCGTCGTATAATCTGCCAACAGTCCTTCCCATTTTTGCTGTATTGACGGTTCAACGGCAAATGACTTAATTGTTTGCACCCCACCAACTGCTTCCACCAAATATGATTGTTGATCTGCACCCGTTTTAAACTTCTCATCAAGTCGTTCCTTAAGCAAAGGAGTAACTATCGCCGTTATAATCGCAAGTATTGGTAAGGAAATTAATGTGACATTTGTTAATGTCACGCTATAAAAATACATAACTACTATGTACACAATAATAAACACTGCATCAAGAAGTGTGTTTAACGGAACTCCTGTTAAAAAGCGTCTTATATTTTCCAATTCACGAACTCTTGCAATTGTATCGCCGACTCTACGTGATTCAAAATATCGAAACGGCAATTTGAATAAATGATCAAACAGACGGCACCCCAATATTACATCTATTTTGCTCGTGGTATGAGCAAATACATAGCTTCTTGCAACTGACAACACGCATTCAAACACTGTTATTATCACAAGACCAATCGCCAGCACATTTAAGGTATTATAACTGTTATGTGTAAGCACCTTATCTATTACCGACTGTGTAATCATCGGCGAGAATAATCCCAACATCTGTGTGACGAATGCTGCAAGCAAAACTTCCAAAAGAGGTCTCTTGTATTTTACAATAGTAGGAATAAACCATCTCAACCCAAATGCCAATTCCCTATCCACAAGATTTCTTTGTGTAATAAGAATGATTCTCCCTTTATACTGTTTCTCAAATTCTTCTTGTTCTAGTATAACCGGAGCAGTTTCACCATTTACCGCAACAATACACTTCTCTTTTTCCACACCAAATATTACAGAAAAGCCAAAATCTTTAAGTTCTACTATTCCAGGATATGTAATTTTCGAAAAATCTTCAAAAGAGACGTCAACACACCTTGCTTTTAACTTCAATGATTTTGCAATTCTTAATAACACAGGTATGTCAGCATGTCGATTTGAAAGATTAAACTCATGTATCAATTTTGTTTCGTCTACGGCAATTCCATAGTATCGAGCTATTAATGTTATTGCAGCCAATCCTGAATCTTTGTATAAATCATTAATCGTCTCTACATTATCATCCATAAAATATTACACTGCCTTTTTTATCCACCATTGATTCATAAGTTCAACAGCTCTTTCGTTCTTCTGCGCAACCGCATCTTGCCATGACATACCGTCAGTATCTTCAAACGAAGCCATGGTCTGTATTATCAGATCCAGTTTTTTCATATCAAGTTCATAGCCATCTATTGTGCGTATATTTTCAATCTCATTTTTCTTGTCAGAATAGAACATATCTACATGTATTCTGTCTCCGTTTGTTTTGTTTGTAAGATATAAACTATATGCATCTCGCGATATTACGATATCTTCTGTCGAAATTCCCGATCCAAAAAGTATTGTATCTGTTCCCTTTTCCTCATGTATTACATCTCGTCCATCTCCAAGTTCAAATACATATGTATCATTTCCTTTACCGCCTGATAATGAGTCCTTTCCTTTTCCTCCTGCCAGAATATCGTCTCCCAGTTCTCCATACAAACTGTCATTACCTTCTTCCCCATATAAATAGTCGTTGTCTTCGCCTCCATATAAAGAATCATGACCTATTCCACCATATAAATAATCATCCCCTCTGTTGCCGTACATAGTATCATTCCCGGCAAATCCGAACATAAAATCATTAGACGGTAAAATAACGACTGAGGATCCTCCACCCGATTCACCTTCCGAACTTGAAAACAGACCGACAACCCGCTCTTTCGCCGATATCATATCGCTTATTTCAGTTCCAAAATAGTCACTTTCATCACTAAACGACGGTTTTATTATCCATACTGTTCCATCAGAAAATTCAATACTTTCTATAAGATTAGCATTTCCAGAATGATAATTCTCAATTCGAATCTGATCACCGGTAATTATATTGTTCAAATATAAGTCTCTTGAACTCCTTAACACTCGTATATCTTCTGGTCTGATGCCATTTCCAAAGACAATGCGGTCTATGCCACCATCATCCTTTATAACATCTTTTCCGTCGCCAATATTGAAAATATACGTGTCATTACCGTTTTCACCCTTCAACACGTCATCTCCTGAACATCCATTAATAACATCGTCTCCGTCTGTACCATTAATTGTTTCATTGCCCATATGGTCATATACATACAGATATTCAGCTCCCATTTTGCCTATTTCTTCACGAAGAGCATCACTATCAACACGCTCAAACATTCTATTTGACTTTAGGTTATCGATAAATCCAACAATAAGTCTTATCTTTTTATCAGAATCAACTCCAACAATTGATGACATATACTCACCAAAACCATCTGCTTTAAAGATTATATTTCCATCTTCATTCACATCAGTGTTTTGCAAAACAACAGAATACATATCTGCATATACCGTCTGCATCTCAAGCTGTGTATAATATAATTCTACGAGTTTATCAAACGCTTCTTCTATATAGTCAGCAGCGCCTTCAACAGGATTGGCACCATATGCACTTGTGAATTTTCGGCCTATAATCACCTCTAAGGCTTCAAGCTTTCTTGCATCTGAAAGATATCCACCTCTTCCATATGCATCTTTATCAGCCACACCTGTCCATTGAAAGATGATCTGAGGAAGCATCTTCTTTCTTTTGTATTCATCCTCTTCTGCCACATATTGTTCAACCATGTCCTTAAGCGTGCCTGTTTCATCTAAAAGCATTGCTTGATGAAGACTATATTGATTACCTTTTCCTTCCAATTCCGGAAGGTTTGCAATTTCCTCCGTTTCTTCGAGCATTATC
>JAILRO010000043.1 GCA_024698145.1 Lachnospiraceae bacterium | reverse complement strand
AATCTTCTTGCCTGTTGCCTTATCAGCAATAATAAGCTTATCTGATGTTCTTGATATTTCAAGCTGCTTACCATCTTCATCCGTATATCCTGTGAGTGCACCCGAACAATCAAATGTATATGTCTCTGAACCCATTGTAAGGGTATATCCGTCTTTGTTTTTGGTTATATAATTCTTTTTACAAACATCTCCCATCTGATAATATGTTCGTTCAATATTGTCCTGCTTAGCTAATATGACTTTGTCTCCGTCAAGCGTACCGCACACTATATTTTCAGTTTCTTCTGATTCTGTAAAGTATGTTACATTATAAGGAGAGTTATGAAGTGCAATAAGTGCTCCATTATGTTCCAGTTTCGTCTCATAATTGTGATACCACCCTCTTCCAAGCTCACCAACACTATCCGTGTATCTTGAATCATAAGACATATTGAAGCTGTAATTCATTCCCCCTGATACCACAACCGGCGAATGTTCAACATTAAACGCTCCTGTTGTTATGTCTATAGGGTCTTTAACATTATTACCGCCGGATTCGGTCGAGGGATTAGTTGTATTACTGTTGGTTTCTTCACCATGTTCCTCGGTACTGTCTTTCGTTGTTATAGTATATGAAGATGTCTTTTTGTCCGAATTACTGGTAGGAGCAGGTCTTGGTTTTGGTTTTTTAACTTCAATAATGCCCTTACTCATATGACCGCTTGTTGGTTCAATCGAAACATATACTCCTGAGTTTTCAGCATTCTTGTAATCAACATACATCTCTATAAGATTAAACACATAATCTTCTGATGCACCGCCACCTCCAAATGTAGTTTTGTACGTTCCATATATACTGTCATTGGGCTTGAGCCGTTCTACAGTCATTGTATCAGCATTCTGTAGAATATTGCGTGCACCATCCTTTGCATCCTCCGGAACAAAATACGAAACATCCGTACTTATTGTTATTTCTGTTCTTACCTCATTTTTGCTTTCTTCACCCTCGGTACTCGTGACAAATACTTCTTTATACGTTGTATTCTCTGTCTGAAATGCCCCAAAATCTGTCTTTACATAATAATAGTCAGATGATGATTCATTAGTTAGTTTGAACTGCACATAGAAGTTCTCACCAACATATACCGTACTTTCAGGGTACACACAAAGATGCAATCCTCTTTGTTCTTCTATAACAATATTCGAATTTGACTTAAGTCTCTCATGTATGGCTTTTTCGTTAGGATATAACATAGCTTCCATATCCATGTACAATGGATATGTTCCTGCTTTATCACCTGTTATATACCACTGCTTGCTTATAGATTCACCACTACACAGTTCATTGATATTCCATGATTGGTCAGATTCATCATTAACAATATGCAGGTTTTCATCCAAATCAAGCATTGCAGTCGCATCTTTTAATCTAAAAGACTCTGAACCTTTATTAACCATGGTTACATTAACTTCATAGACTTTTTTCATCCATGAAATATTGACAGGAACAACCTCTGTCACAACATAGACAGGATTCTTGCTTTCTGACGATGCGTTATATATATCAATTTTGGGATTACTTCCACCTGTACCTTCAACCGAACCTGTATTCTTGAAATCAATAGTCTCACAGCCACCATATATATTATCAAACGTTATAATTTTCTTTTTTATTTCATGACCTTCATAAGTTAATACAATATCACATTGAAAAACGTTTTCTCCAATTCTTCCAAGATCAAGACCTGCTTCTTTAATCTCTTCTAGTGTCATTTCATGAACATCCGAGTCAATACTGAAAGTGTCACCTTTTTTGAGTACAATCTCAACATCAATCGAATGGCCTTTGATAACGTTAACTATAACCTCATTTGCCTCATATCCACTCTTATAAGCCGCAATATGGAATTGCCCCTTGGGAAGCTCAAATATAAGCTTCCCTTTTCCGTCGGTAATATCACCCATACAGCTTCTATATACTTCATCATTAATACAGGCAACAACATCTGCACCTTCAATCGGATTCTTTCCATCAGTTACAGTTACATTAACCTGTCCCGTTCCTTCGCCAACCATTACAGATGTCGTTTTGGTGGTTTTGTTCCCACTTTTATCTGTTATTGTAAGAGTGACCTCATAACTTCCACCACTGGTGTATATATAATCACAATCTATTCCGCTGATAATGTCACCGTTTCCCATATCCCATTCATAATCAATGATTTCGTCATTATCCGTACATTCACAGCCGGTCAATGACAATTCCGAACCAACGGACGAAAACACCGGCGATAAACCATTAACAACCGGTGCAAACGGATCATTCTCCAAAGAAGCACCGCAAACAACCTCAGTTGTTTCATTTTTGTGCACATCAAATACACGAAGAATATATACATTATTCTCCTTTGGTGACACTATTTCCTCATATTCATTTCTTTCATTACCACGATCTATCATCGCGCCATGAATATCCTGTATGTTTTTACCGGCATCTACCAGCTTATCATATTCGGAAGAACTTATCTTTTCAACCTCATAATAAGCAAAATCATCCGCTTCCTCATAATCCCACTTAAGTTTTATCTGCCAATCTTCCGGAACAAGTTCAAATTGTTTTACTTCAACGCCTTGGGCATCAAGATAATACGTTCTTACTACAGATTCACTTAGATTTCCACTTGTGTCCTCCAGCTTATACATAACCTCGTATTCACCGGATTTTAGGGCAGACTTATCCCACGGTACTTTAATATTGCTATACCCATTTATATAATTTCCATTACCTTCTACCTTAGTCCATTCACCGGTGCCATTTTTCCTGTAATAAACATGTGCTTTATCAATTGCGATATCATCACTTCCGATTATAGATAACGAATCCTGTTTTCCTAATATTTTTCCATCCTCATATACACTTTCTATAACAGGTGGTGTTACATCCTTAGCCGTCGTAATGTTTATATCAGACATAGGCAAACCACGAACATTGTTAGCATCATAAGCAATAATACGGAATGTATAGGTTGTTTCTTTGTCAAGTCCATCAATGACAATACTATTGTCACTTAATCTATAAATAACGTTATACTTGGAACCTTTTTTCTGTTCGATTGAATAATACGATGCCCCGGCAACAGAATCCCATGTCATTGTTACGTACGATGCATATGCTTTGTATTTGACATTTGAAACCGGTCGTAATCCGTCGTTATTTATGCAATACTCTGCTCTGTATTCGGCAACATTTCCACTTCTGTCCCATACATCTATACAGAGAGTATAATTTCCTGACAGATTATTATCATTAATATCAAACTTGTAATCCTTCTTACTTACAAACTCTTCTTCCGTATGGTCAAATATATCAACAACCGAATCGACTTGTCTTAAATAAACCCTTGCTCTTGCAATACCTCCGTCATCACTAACGCCAAAATCAAAGGAGGCTTTTTCGTTTATTATATTGCCTGATATACTGCATTCAACATCTTTTATTACAGGTTTTGTATCGTCAGTTACTGCTACTACCGATTTTGTCTCCGACATAATTCCGCAACTTCCATGATATCCAATTCCCATGACACTATATGTGTATTCTTCACCTGCAATAACATCGGCATCTGTATATAATATATCTTTACCAAAGTTAGCATCTATCGTTGCAAACTTCTCACCATTTTTGTATATATCATATTGTCCACAGGAATCTACGGTACCACACTTTATTTCTATTTTATTAATACCGTTCTGTGACGCAACATCAAAATCAACAGCTTCTGCCGGAGCAAAATCCGGATGCACCGTCAATGTATAAGGGATACTTTTATTACCGGCCCTGTCAACGGCAACAATCACATAATCATATGAGTTACCATATTCAAGACTGTCATCTGTAAACACAAGATTGCCGGAATGGAATTCGTGTACAGTTTTCTTTCCGGTTTTACAATCATAATAACTACATGCCGAATATGCATCCAATCTCTCAATCTCAACATCATTACGCTTAACTATTATGTAATCAAGACACTCATCTTTGTAAATATTGGTTAAATCCATACTTACCGTCCCGGCATTTACTACAGGTGTTACATCAGCTAACTTTTGTGGCTTGTTTTCGTCTTTTGCAATAGTTATTTTATATTCTCTACTACCAAAAGAAGTATTACCTACCAAATCAACCGATTTGATTGTATAGTAGTAAGTATCGCCCGGCATGACATCAAAATCATTGTAAAACAAGTCCTCTGTAGAACCGATGATCTCACCGTTTTTATAGACATCATAATGATCAAGCCCCATATCATCATTTGCTTCATCCCAAGTAATAACAGCAATATAAGAATAATCGCTAACTTTCACGCCTGTCGGCTTAGTCGGCTTTTCTTTATCGTCGTAAGACGCTATGATTTTCTTTGCAATTGTTTTGTAATTTCTGTTTTTTACGTAATTGTTGATTGCGCACTTAAACTCGGCTACGTTAAGTATTGAATTAGAATTATTGATTGATAACTCAACACCACTTTTATTTGAGTCAAACACTACCTTATGTTCATTCGAAGGTAAAAATGCGTAACTGTCAGATGTGTCATCGATATATTCTCCTGTAACGTATATAGTACCATTCGTCATATAGTCAGAGTCATTCGTTAATACATTTACATACATATTTTTCGTATGAACTTCGTCTTCAGGACTAATCATCCATAACTTATTATATATATAAATAGAATTCGAAACATTCAGCTTACCCTCTGATATATGGAGTGGCTCATTCACATACAATGTTTTAGCACTAAGGTTATGACCGTTTAAATCTGCTTCACCAGCAATACCAATAACACCATCCACTTCCATATCTGACATAAGTTTACCGGATTTGATTGTGATATTACCAACAATACCACTTGCATATGATTCAGAAATATCATCTATCGTTATCTTTGTAAAGTTACCCTTTGTACCATCCAAATCAAGATTACCACTCAAATATACAGGTATAACAGAACTAATTTGAGTTGCACCTGAAGAAATCAAGTTATGTATATCCAACTCTGCCTCTGTTGAATCACAATTTATTGTATGTTCTCCATTTCCAACAAAAGTAACCGACACACCGGCAAAAATCTTCTTGGTAAAGTCATCAGGTGCGTTTTCAGATACACCATCTATATTAACATCACCACCGACTGTAATACTTCCGGAAACAGCATCTTCAAAACTTTTGTCACCTATACATATATTAAGATCATCTTTAATTGTAATCTTGTCAGTGGTGTTTTCCATTACCAACTCAGCTGTTGATAATTCATTTCTATCATCTGACACATTAGAGGGATGTGTCTTAAAATTAACACTTCCCTTAACATCCAGGCATCCACCATTTATATCAACACTTCCATCCTCTGCATATAAATCTCCATTTACCGTCAATTTATGTCCGTTAAGATTAAGTGTTCCATCGACAATAACCATATCCCCGTCAAACACTTCATCATCTTCCAACGTACGACCTTCAACACCAATATTAATATACCTTGCGCCATAATTATTGATATGCTTAATATTAGTTGTAGGTGTTATATTAACAAAATCCGTCCGAATATTTAAAGTTTCTATACACGAATCTTTTCCAACAATATTAACCTTTTGTATTTTATTATTATGAGATCTTCCGGTCAGTTCTACTGTGTGATTACCTGTCGAAACAAAACTATCCTCAGCACCTGTATTTTTGACAACGAAATCTCCGGAGCATTCAATTTTACCATCGCTTAGTTCACCGGAAGATAGCTTGCTTCCATATATAAAGTCATGACATACAATTCTACCGCCCGTCATCAGAAGTTGTGTTTCACTCTCATCTTTGAAAATGACGTTGTCAGCACACAATGTACCAGTTTTCATGTTAAGCGTTCCATTGTTGACAATCAGATCCCCTTCCACTTCCAAATTATGTTGAAAACTCAGATCTGAATCTACAAAAACATCACCTGTAAATCTCGGCATAGATGTACTGGCACAATCTATAGTTGTTGGTCCAATTATCCTTATATTTCCATCATAACGTGAATACGCAACATAATCTCCACTCAAACCTATTGTACCTTTATAATTGCGGAAATTAAGTACATGTTCCTTTAAAAGTAAAACGTTATCAATCACCAACTGATCCTGATTAAGATAATTTTTACAATTATAGAACGGGTTTCCGATTGGATTATCAATATAAATATGTCTGTCTTTCGGTTTAGAACCATTCAGGTTTTCAATATTAACCGTAGCATCCTCCCCAAATACGAGATTGCAATAATCCTTACCTATTTGCTTAACATTTCCATACAAATACCATGTTCCACCGTTAAGATACTCCGAATGGTCTTGTGTTGACTCGGTAATTAAATCTCCATAGATGTATATATTTACATCTTTGCCAACGCGAAAAGAAGCATCTGTCTTGGTGAAGTTGCCATTCTCGTCTAATGATTGAATACGAAGATCTCCTAAAACAACAAGTTTATCGCCTGTAAAATTAAAATCACCATCTATAATCAGGTCTCCACCAAATATAACTGTACCGCTATCAAATTCAGCAGATTCTCCCTGAAAATATACAGAATCATATGATATGAATTCACGCGATTGCATATAAGATTCCAGATTATCACAACTAATATAATCTAATGTCGGACAGCCATAATCTTCATATTCAGTATAATTACGCTTACTACCAAAAACAATCTGACGCTCTCCAAACATTATATTCCCATCTGCGTCAACGCTGTATCCTTCAGTATTAACCTCTATTTTTTCAAAGAAGACATTATCATTGCATGTATATATTTCCTGTCGGGAAGAACCGGATAATAACAACTTACTGCTTCCACACATATAAAATGAATGATAGTTATTATTCATCATTGAACTGTCATTTACGCATTGTATAAAATCCCCACATAAATCAAAAACACCGGCTGTTATATTTGTGTGAACACCACTGTACATAAACAACGAAAAATTGCCACCGACATACAGATAATCATCATCATTGTTCAGGCTTAACAAACACTCCGTCGAACCATAATTATCAAAATTTCCTTCACATAAAAGTTTTCCATGTTGAAAAATAACATCTCCCTGAGTCCATGTCACTCCCAAGCCAACTGTCAAAGTGCCGTCAATATATATAGTAGAACCAATAACTAAATCACCTTCTACTGTAAGCGAATAACCATTCAATATCACCGGTTCTGATATTGTCATATTACCTTTTATTACTACATCCTCTGTAAGTCTAATCGGTTCTTCATTCTCATAATCGCCATCTACTATACCATTTTCAGGCAAAAAATCTGTCCAGATAGTATCGTCTGTATCAGACGTAGAACTTAAGTTTTCCGGCTCGTTGATAGATGTAGCATTAACCTTTACATATTTACCAAAATCTGTAAAACATATAATAAAAAACATCGCCCATGCAACGACAATTCTAACCCCTTTTTTCATAAGCTTATTCCTCACATTTTTCTTTTGTAAATTTTATCGTTTTGTTGTTATTTTCTTCATCTTACTATATCTGCTGAATATTTTTTTGTTATTCTTACTAAAAACGTAAGCCCTTATTTTTATATAATAAGTTTTCTTAGGTAAAACACGTATTTTTTTCTTTGTAATTCTATTTTTACCCTTCATAACATTAACAACTTTTGATTTTTTAAACTTGGAATTAGTTGCATATCTGATTTGATATCCGGCTTCACAAAACTTTCCCCTGTATTTAATTCTATTGATAGATAAATATATATAACATCATCCTTTTTTTGTATTGCTTTTTAATGATTTTATTGTTGGATGTATTTTTTTTATATCAAATATTATATCCGTCGTAGGATGTAATTCATTTTCCTGATTATTCGTTTCTACTGTAGTAACTATTGTGTTACTTTCAGTATTATCGTTTGTTATCTTCTCATTAGCTGATACTTTTTTATCATTTGTTTCTGGTTTTTTACTTGAATTATTATCTTCTTTTGTTTTTTTCTCTACAAATTGAACCTCCTCAACATTTCCACTTTTATCATAAATATATATAATCTTAGTGCCATTGGGATAAACTACAGATTCCAGTTTTCCGGATGAAGAATAATTATAGATTGTTTCTTTTCCGGCATTCACAATAACCGGATTAACAATTACGAATATTAGAACTGCAATAAAAAAGCGGACAAAAAACCTCATAATATGTGTACCCCCTCATTATACCAATTATAAGTTTAGTTATAATGAGACAATACTACAAATCATAGTTTTTGTCCACTATTTTTTTCGTTTATAATTTTAGATTGTGTTTTTATAATTTCATTAATTATGTATAATCTTAACCGGGCATTTCTCCTTGCAGGCACCGCATTTCACACATTTATCCTGATCGATATGTGCAAGATTATTCTCTACTGTAATTGCATCAACCTGACACGCCTTTGCGCACAGACCGCAGCCTATACAACCCGCATCGCATGCTTTCTTGACCTCAACACCCTTATCCTTTGAATTACACTTAACCTTATAACTGTTCTCGGCAGGGATTAATTCTATTAAATGCTTTGGACACTCTGCAATACATTTGCCGCAAGCCTTACATTTTTCAGGATCTACACTTGCAACCCCGTCAATAATATCAATGGCATCAAAAGGACATACATTCTTACAATTACCAAAACCTGTACAACCGTATGTACATGTTTTTGAGCCTCCGCCCGGATTATTCATAGCAAGTTTACAATCCTTTGGGCCCACATAATCGTATTTTTCTTTTGCTTTGTCGCAAGTTCCCGCACATTTGACAAATGCTGTCATTTTAACCGAATCTCCGACAGAGACTCCCATTATCTCTCCTATCGCAGCAGCCACTTTATCGCCGCCAACAGGACATGCATTGACCGGTGCATCACCGCTTGCAATAGCCGCCGCAAGCCCGTCACAACCGGGGAATCCGCAGCCACCGCAATTGTTACCGGGAAGAGCATCTCTTACTTTCTTTTCACGTTCATCAACCAAAACTTTGAACTTTTCACCGGCAATACCAAGAAGAATACCGATTACAAGTCCGGTTCCTCCAACTATCGCCATTGCAATTAATATTGATGATAACATAACCTCTCCCCCTTATTTGATTAGTCCTGAAAAGCCGAAGAATGCCATAGCCATAAGACCTGCAGTAAGCAATACAATCGGTGTTCCCTTAAACGATTCCGGAATATCGTTATACTCAATCTTCTCTCTGATACCGGCCATTATTACAATTGCAACAGTAAAACCAAGTGCTGTTCCAAAACCATTAATTACAGAAGCCACAAAACCGTAAGACTTCTGAACATTCAAAAGTGCAACACCCAAAACCGCACAGTTAGTTGTAATAAGAGGAAGATACACACCAAGTGCCTTGTAAAGTGGCGGCATCAACTTCTTAAGTACCATTTCAACAAACTGAACAAGCGCTGCAATTACAAGAATGAAAACAATAGTCTGAAGATAAGTCACATCAAATCTTACAAGTATCTGAGAATAAATGATATTGGTAACGGCAGATGCAATTGTTATAACAAATATAACCGCACCACCCATGCCGGCAGCTGTATCAACCTTTTTGGAAACACCAATGAATGGGCAGAGACCAAGGAACTGACTTAATACTACATTATTAACAAGTGCTGCAGAAACAGCTATTAAAAACAGATTCATTTCTCCACCTCCTTCTTATCTTCCATAACGCTTTCTATAGTATAGGCTTTACCTGAGCACAACGCATTCGTACATGATGCACAGCCATCTGTTCGCTCACACACACTAATCTCGCTTCCCGCCTTCTTGGCCTTAGTTAAACGAACCTTATTCTGAACTGCAACGAGACCTGCAAGTACAAAGAATGCTCCCGGTGCAAGAATAAGTATTGTTACAGGCTGATAACTATTAGGCATAAGGTTAAAACCAAATACAGAACCGTTACCTAAAAGTTCACGGAATATTCCGATAGAAGTAAGTCCTATTGTAAATCCAAGTCCCATTCCAATTCCATCCATCATAGAAAGCCATATATTATTCTTTGAAGCGAAACTTTCTGCACGCCCTAAAATAATACAGTTAACAACAATAAGCGGTATATATATACCCAAACTGTCGTATAACGACGGAACAAAACCCTCTAACAGGAATTGTACTATCGTAACAAATGAAGCAACAACGACAATATATGCAGGAATACGTACCTTATCAGGTATAAACTTACGAAGAGCAGATATCATCATATTACTTAATATCAAAATAACTGTTGTTGTAAGTCCCATTCCGATACCGTTAATTGCAGAAGTTGTTACCGCCATAGTAGGACACATACCAAGCATCTGAACAAAGGTGGGATTTTCAGTAATTATGCCACTTTTAATACAATCTAATGATTTACTCATATCCTCACCTCCTATTGTAAAGTACTAATATAATATAAGCCTGCATTTACACCATTGGTAACTGCATTGGTTGTTATAGTTGCACCTGACAACGCATCAATCTGATCATCTGCGGTTGCGCCTGACTTTGTATACGAGAACTTAGATACATTCTTCCCGGCAAACTGGCTCTTAAAGTCCTCGCCTGTAGCCTTCATACCAAGTCCGGCAGTCTCACCAATCGAAAGAAATGATATGCCATTAAGAGTGCCATCACTTCTTACGCCCATAGCAAATTGAATGTCGCCACCGTAACCCTCATGATCTGTAAGTGTTAAAACATAACCAGCATCCGCACCTGATGCGTCTTTTACTTTTAACACCTCATTAATTGTCACGTCATAATTTTCTTTTTTCAAAGCATAATTGGCATCTGCAATATCAATGCCAACATCTTCAAAAGATTGGGCATCATCAAATACCAGTTTGTATGCTTCCTCTTTCGCCTTCTGCTTCTCATTAGCAATCGGCTCTTTTGTCACTTCATACACAAGACCTAACAACAGGCCTGCAACGAGTGTAATCAACATAAGCGATAAAGTATTTTTGATAATCTCAAGATTCATGTTTTACAGCCCCCTTTCCAAATGATGTAGGAACTGTAAACTTCTCGATAAGCGGTACAAGAAGATTGCACAAAATAATAGCATAAGATACTCCTTCCGCCGAACCTCCGAATATTCTGAACAAAAATGTCAAAAATCCGAGAAGCACACCAAAAACAATGCGTCCCATAGGTGTTATAGGTGATGTAACATAGTCAGTTGCCATGAAGAATGCACCAAGCATCAAACCACCACCACAAAGGTGTGCGAGCAAAAAGCTTACATCAAAACCTCTTCCGCTAAACAATCCATATATCAAAATAAGCATTGAAAATGTTGCTATGTATGCTAATGGAATTCTAATACTGATAATTCCTCTTACGATAAGGAATACGCCGCCTATTATCAAAGCAAGTGCACATGTCTCTCCTATCGTTCCTGCTGTAGTTCCCAAAAACATCGAAAGAACATCTACTGCCTTACCGGCTTTCAAATCCGCAAGCGGTGTTGCGGTTGTAATTGCATCATAAGAAAAACTTGTCATTGTTCCCGTAAATGATATAAGCAGGAAGCATCTTGCGCCAAGTGCGGGATTCATGAAGTTCTGACCAAGTCCTCCAAAAAGTTGTTTAACAACAATTATTGCAAAGAAGCTTCCAAGTATGGGAATCCAAAACGGAACATCCGGTGGTAAGTTCATCGCAAGCAAAAGTCCTGTAAGAACCGCTGACAAATCTTTAATAGTTATTTTCCTATTGGTAAGCTTCTCAAATCCTGCTTCAAAGCCTACACAACATGCAATAGTTATAAGATATAATAATAATGCTTTAAATCCAAAATTATAAACACCAAATACAGCAGCAGGAATAAGCGCAACAATAACCTGTCCCATTATGTTGGTAGTTGATTCCTTATCTCTGATATGTGGTGAAGAAGAAATCTTCATACTGTAATCCAAAATAACACCCCCTATTTCTTCCTGTTTGCAAGTACTTGTTTTCTTGTACCTGCAATAATCTGAGTCAAATGACGTTTGGCCGGACATACATAAGAACAGCATCCGCACTCACAACATTCCATTCCGTCACACTTTAAAAACTCATCAATATCACCATGTTCTGCTGCATCTGCAAGATGATTAGGCATTACACGCCCCGGACAAACATCCACACATCTTCCACAACGTATACAGTTAGAGGGTTCAAGGTCTGCAACCACATCTTCTCTGAAGCAAAGCAACGCTGATGAACCTTTGACAATCGGTGCATCTAATGTAAACAAAGCTTTACCCATCATAGGACCACCGGAAATAATCTTTGCAGGGTCTTCGATATTAAATCCACCCACAGCATCAATCAATTCCTGAATATTAGTACCGATTCTCACTCTATAGTTAGCACATTCATTGACCGCATCACCGGTAACAGTAACTATTCTTTCATAAAGAGGTCTTCCTTCAACAACTGCATTGTATATAGCTACAATCGTATCAATATTTTGAACTATACAGCCGGCATCAGCCGGAAGCATGGAAGAATTAATCTCGCGCTTTGTGTTTGCATAGATTAACTGACGTTCAGCACCCTGTGGATATTTCGTCTTAACAGCATTAACTGTTATGTTATCCATACCTTCGGTAAGTTCGGTTAAAACCTTGATTGCTTCCGGCTTATTGTCCTCAATTGCAATGATTCCCTTCGCGTTGTCAAAGAGATTTATTACTATCTGAAGTCCGGCAACAATCTTATTCGGTGTTTCTATCATACGTCTATAATCAGATGTAAGATACGGCTCACACTCGGCACCATTTACAATGATAGTATCTATCGCATCCTCATTCTTTGGCGAAAGCTTGACATGAGTCGGAAAACCTGCACCACCCATACCAACAATTCCGGCTTCCTTTATCATGTCTTTTACATCCTCACGATAAAGCTGGTCTAATGGTTTGACATTGGCAGAAAAATCCATCTCCTCAAACAATCCGTCATTCTCAATAATGATTGAATTAACTTTCGTTCCCGACACAGTCATTCTCGGTTCAATCGTCTTAACCGTACCCGATACTCCGGAATGAACATTGGCCGAAACAAAGCCTGAAGCTTCTGCTATCTTCTGGCCCACAAGCACCCGATCTCCCTTCTTGACAATCGGAGTTGCCGGAGCACCTATGTGTTGTGAAAGAGGATAAACACAATCACCTTTAGGCAGGTATTCTGTTATCTTCTTATCCTTGGAAAGCTCCTTCCCGTCATAGGGATGAATGCCCCCTACAAATGATAATAAACCCATATCGCTACCTCACATAAATATTATTAACGTGGCATATGCCAACCGTTAGAATTCCTATAAAAAATCCATTTCTAATTATACATCTTTTGAAGAAAAAAGACTACTATTTTCCAATCTTTTAATAACAATTCCACTCAAAAAACCAATAAGCAATCCGGTAACTGTTCCTGTCAAAATAAGCACCGGAAAATACATAAATATTTGTACATTACGCATCACAATAAATGCTGCCACAAGTTGTCCAAAGTTATGAGAAATCGCACCTGTCATACTTACAGTCATAATAGAAAAAAGATTAGTCTTCTTTAGAAGCGACATTACAACAATGCAAAATACACCTCCTGCAAGACCATATATAATTGCACTTATTCCCGAAAAAAGAAACCCTGAAAGAACAACTTTAAGTACCATTATGGTAAATGCCTTTTTGTTATCATACAAATAAAGTACATACATTGTGACAATATTCGAAAGTCCAATCTTAAATCCGGGAACGGCAACCATTATAGGAATAAGACTTTCAACATATGACAAAATCAATCCCAAACATAATAATATTCCAAGTCGTGTTATCGTTTTTGTTTTCATAGTAAGATTAATTATCCGTTTCCTTTTTATTTTTACTTACAACAGTTACATATACTTTGTTGGGAAGGCATACTATGCTCTCTCCATTAAGTTTTACCGGCTTATGTTTTACACAAAGCTGATTGGGGCAATCCGCCTCTTCCATGCGCACATATCCATCAGAAATTATAATCTTGTTATACCCATGCTCGGTGTTGTCTATTATAATTTCTCTGTCCTCATCTAGCATATACTCCTGTTTCCCGTCTGTAGACTCTACAACAATATAATCGCCCGTTTTTCGCCCTTTAACCAACAATACGGCGATAGCTGCAAAACACAGCATCGCCGCAATAATATATAAATCTGCTTTTTTCCACTTCAAAAAGTCATCACTTCGCAAGTTTGTACCCCTTTGCTTTCAAGATAAAAGATTTATTAATGTCCTTTGTTGTATATACTTTCTTGTCCTCTGTAACAAATATTGCACTAACGCCCTTCTCTTCTGCGTATGTCATACCGTCTTTAAGGCCCATAACAAAACATGCTGTTGACATTGCATCAGACAAAAATCCATCAGGTGTTATTATCGTAACAGATACCAGTCCACTATCAGCGGGGTATCCTGTTCTTGGGTTAAATATATGATGATATCTGATACCATCTAATTCAAAATATTGCTCATAATCACCCGATGTTGAGATAACAACATCTCCTTTTGTATCAAGAATACCTAAAACATCATCCATTTCTCCACGCGGATCTCTGATTCCGATATGCCACGGACGATTATCTCCTTTATCTCCATAAACAAGAATCGTTCCACCTATAGAAACAACAGCTCCGGAAACTTCGCATTTATCTAATTCTTCTTTTGCGATATCTGCCGCAACTCCCTTTCCTACTGCACCCAAATCAATACCTGTTCCGAGTTTATGAATAATCACTGATGAATCCTCAACCTCAAGTCCCGATGCATCAACCAAAGGCAACGCGTCTTCGATATAAGCAGTATCGGGGATTTCCTTTTTACCATCCTCTATTCCCCACAACTGTGTTAATGGTAAAATACACGGTGAGAACGCTCCTTTTGTCTCTTTGCTGATTTCTATCTCTCGCTTAATCCACGAAGCTATATCCGGCGAAACCTTGTTCATACCGTCAATTACATAGTTTCTATTAAGTTTGGCTATCTCCGACTCATCAATTCTATAAGATATTCTTTCATCAAGTTTTTTCAAATCATCAATGACAGCTTTTGACGCCTTATCTCTTTTGTATATATCATTATCATAAATGGTAGTTTTAACCGATGTTCCAAATGCGGAACCCGGATACGTACTGTTTTTATATAAACCATATCCGATTTGTTTTGTCTTGTATATCAAATACGCAAACAAAGCAGCCATAAAAATAATTGTAAATACTGTAATAACACGTCTGTTTCGTATAATAAATCTTCTCATTGCATTTTCCCCGAATGAATGTTACTTATCCAATCATAAATGATATCTCTGCCTTGCAGGCGAGTTTGCCGTCAACCGATGCTTTAACCGCACCAACACCGACAGGACCTTTTACCTTGATAATCTCGCACTCAAGATCTAAACGGTCACCAGGAACAACCTTTGTCTTAAACTTCGCTTCTTTAATTCCTGCAAAATAAGCAGTCTTTCCTTTGTTCTCCTCAAGCGATAAAACACATACAGCACCAAGCTGCGCAAGCGCCTCAATCTGTAAAACGCCCGGCATGACCGGTTCAGTCGGAAAATGTCCTGCAAAGAACGGCTCATTATATGAAAGATTCTTATAACCTTTGATACTTTGTCCGGGCACCATATCCGTTACTCTGTCAATCAAAAGAAACGGCTGACGATGCGGAATTATATCCATAATTTCTTTTATTCCTAATTCCATCTTATCCTCCTTGTCAATTTTACTGTTTAATGCACTTTTATCCCTAACAAACGCGTATAGATTATCAGATGTATGAATATCCTGTATCCAGTTGAAACGCACTAAGAGGTTGTAGGTATGCCGACTACGCTTTCGTATAATACGCGACCGGCTATGGATTCGACATCCTGTCTCAACATGCCTTGCCTGACATCCATGTCAGGCATTCGCTTAGGTACTCACGGCATACCAACAACCTCTAAGTACCTTTCAGATGTCACAGGATATTTCATACAC
>JAILRO010000021.1 GCA_024698145.1 Lachnospiraceae bacterium | reverse complement strand
TAAGTATTTTCTTATATAATGTGAAATTATAATTATTATTGAGTATAATCATGTATTATCCTCAATAAACGAATTAAAAGAGATAAAGAAAAATGATGTTCATAAAAAAACGACCGCACACTTTGTACGGTCGTTCTTTAGTACTTTATTTAGATATTTAAACTGTCTACTTGACAGGGAGCAAATCAAATCAAACGTTCCCTGCTTTTTAAATACAATTAGTTTACCTTCATCCCATTTCTCGGATGCTTGCTTTCCAAAATCTCCCTCTGCTTATGAGTAGATACACTTGTATATATCTGCGTTGTATTGATAGAACTGTGTCCTAACATTTTTTGAATATACCGGATGTCGACATCTGCCTCTAACAGCAGGGTGGCGAAGGAATGACGGAACATATGCGGAGTGATATGCATCTGTATTCCTGCCATGTCAACATATTTGTTAATCATATTTCTGACGGATTGTTCAGACAAACGATTATTTAGTCGGTTTACAAACAAGTAATCCGTTTCTTCTAATTTGTTGTGAAAAACTTCTTTGTATGTTGATATAGACTTCAATACATCATCATTTCCAATCTGTATTATACGTTCCTTTGAACCTTTTCCATATATCAATACCGTACGGTTAGTTAAATCAAGATTATCCTGCTTGAGATTGCATAATTCAGATATTCTCATTCCCGTAGCAAATAATAGTTCTATGACTGCAATGTCGCGTACAGATGAATTGTATTTGTAATTGGAAGTGGCGATGCTTTTCTGTGAATATAGTGTGGATAAAAAATACTGAATTGTATTGGAAGGTATTGTTTTGGGGAGTTTCTTTGGTTGTCTGAAACTAATATTTATTTTAGAAAAGGGATTGATTTCGATGATGTCTTCGCATTCAAGATAGCGAAAAAATGCTTTTACACTTGCCATTTTTCGTTTGGTTGTTGCAGGTTGATACATTTTGTGAATTTGGGTGATATATTCCAGAAGAATTTCTTTAGATATTGGAATGTCCGTTTGATGTGTCAATTCGATGAATTGAGTAAGGTCGATTCGATAAGCTTTGAGCGTTTTGGGGTTAAGCTCCTTTTGATATCGACACCGGGTCAGGTATATTTCCTTCAGTTGTTCTAGGTTATTCATTTGTCTTCATAAGTCCTCCTTGATATTTTTTGTTACACTAGATAATAAATAGTGTTACTATAATAAACGAAGAGAGCAATCGCCCACAAGGTGGGTTGATCTCCTTCAGATTTACTGAAAAATCAGTCTATCCGCACTCGACCAAAGTACAAGGATAGGCTGATTTTTATTTATGCCTGTTGTTCCTATCTATGTAGGCAAACAATGCAACAATGAAAGTGTCATTCAGAATTTTGCCCGTAGAGGGATTTTAACATAATAAAGTATAAATCACAATGAATTATAAATACAATTTTCATCTTATATAATTATTGAAAACATTGAGAATATAGGATAAAAAGTGAATTATCTGACAATTTTAGCACTCGACCCTTGACAGTGCTAACAAAACGTGATAATCTATGCATGAATAAGTAATATAAGCATCATTGGAAAGGTGGGATTTATCATGAACGCAGAGAAATTTACAAAGAAGTCACTTGAGGTTGTGGAGAATTGTGAGAAGCTTGCCTACGAATACAATAATCAGGAGATTGATCAGGAGCACATTTTATATAGCTTGCTTACTGTAGATGACAGTCTGATTGCAAAACTGATTGAGAAAATGGATATTGACCTTATGCATTTTACAAAGGAATCAGAGAAGGCACTTGCCTATAGACCGAAGGTGTCCGGTGGTAATCTATTTACAAGTTCTGATTTTCAAAAGACATTTGTTCACGCAGAGAAGGAAGCAAAACAGATGGGGGATGAGTATATCTCTGTGGAGCATATATTCATGGCTCTATTAAAATACCCGAACAAAGCATTAAAAGGCTTGTTTATGGGATATGGAATTACCTCTGAAAGATTTTTAAAGGCTCTTTCGGAAGTTAGGGGTAACCAGCGTGTGGATACCGATAATCCGGAAGCAACTTATGACAGTCTGGAAAAATACGGATATGATTTGGTGGAGCGTGCAAGACAGCAGAAACTAGATCCTGTTATCGGACGTGATACAGAGATTCGTAATATAATAAGAATATTATCCAGAAAGACAAAGAATAATCCGGTGCTTATCGGAGAACCGGGTGTAGGTAAGACTGCGGCAGTTGAGGGACTTGCACAGAGAATAGTCAGAGGAGATGTGCCGGATGGTCTTAAGGATAAGCAGATATTTGCACTTGATATGGGAGCATTAATAGCGGGCGCAAAATACAGAGGTGAGTTTGAGGAAAGACTCAAAGCTGTGCTTGATGAGATTAAGCAGTCTGAAGGTGAGATAATCTTATTTATTGATGAGCTTCACACAATCGTTGGTGCGGGCAAAACAGATGGTGCACTCGATGCCGGCAATATGTTAAAACCTATGCTTGCAAGAGGTGAACTTCATTGTATAGGTGCTACAACTCTAGATGAATACAGAAAATACATTGAGACTGATGCGGCGCTTGAACGACGTTTTCAACCGGTTATGGTTGGAGAACCAACTGTTGAGGATACCATTTCAATACTTCGAGGACTTAAGAATCGTTACGAGGTATATCATGGCGTTAAGATAAATGACAGTGCAATAGTTGCGGCTGCAACCTTATCAGACCGTTATATTTCAGATCGTTTTCTTCCGGATAAGGCAATTGATTTAGTCGATGAGGCGTGTGCGCTTATCAAAACGGAACTTGATTCTATGCCGGTAGAACTTGATGAAATCAGCAGAAGAATGATGCAGCTAGAGATAGAGGAGGCTGCCCTTAAGAATGAGGAAGACAGGCTTAGTAAGGAACGTCTTTCAAAACTTCAGGAAGAGCTTACAGAACTTCGAGAACGCTTTGAAAGCCTTAAAGCCGACTGGGATAACGAGAAAATGGGCGTTGACAAGGTTCGTGAAATCAAAGGAAAGATTGAGGAGGTCAATAACGAAATACAGATTGCGCAGAGAAATTATGACCTCAACAAAGCTGCTGAACTTCAATACGGCAAACTTCCCGAACTCGAAAAAGAATTGCAGGAAGTAGAAGCGAAGGAAGGCAACAAGGAGAAAGTGCTTGTTCATGAGAATGTAACGGATGAGGAGATTGCCTCAATAGTGTCTAAATGGACCGGAATCCCTGTTTCAAAGCTTACGGAAAGTGAACGTAACAAGACATTAAAACTTGCAGATGCTCTGCACGAAAGAGTTGTTGGACAGGATGAAGCGGTTGAACTTGTTTCCGATTCAATAATTCGTTCAAAAGCAGGTATCAAAGATCCGACCAAACCTATTGGCTCATTTCTTTTCCTGGGTCCTACCGGTGTCGGTAAGACCGAACTTGCAAAGACGCTTGCACAGGCACTCTTTGATAATGAGGCTAACATGGTAAGAATTGACATGAGTGAGTATATGGAGAAGCACTCTGTGGCAAGATTAATCGGAGCGCCTCCGGGATATGTCGGATATGACGAGGGCGGACAACTTACGGAAGCGGTCAGAAGAAAACCGTATTCGGTAGTGCTTTTTGATGAGATAGAGAAAGCTCACCCGGATGTTTTTAATGTGCTTTTGCAAGTGCTTGATGACGGACGTATAACCGATTCTAAGGGTAAGACGGTTGATTTTAAAAATACCATTTTAATAATGACTTCCAATATCGGTTCGGCTAATCTTCTTGAAGGAATTAGTGAGGACGGCGAGATAACCGATGAGGCACGAGATAGTGTAATGGAAGAATTACGACTTCATTTCAGACCGGAGTTTCTTAACAGATTAGACGAAACTATTATGTTTAAACCATTAACAAAAGATAATATCGGCAATATCATTGAACTTATGTTGAGTGATTTAAATGAGCGTCTTGCAGAGAGGGAACTTTCATTAATTATGACAGATGCTGCCAAGACTTATATTATGGATCATGGATATGACCCGGTATATGGTGCAAGACCGCTGAAGCGTTTTCTTCAAAAGCATGTTGACACTTTGGTTGCAAGAAAGATGCTTGAAGGAAGTGTTGGTGCCGGAGATACATTGACTATAGATGTGGAAAATGATAATCTCATTATACACAATTAAGTAATGGAAAGTGTAGGATGATATGAAGATACTACTTGTAGAGGACGATTTTGCTCTTGCGATGGGGACCACTGCAAAATGGGCTTCAAAAATGAAACCTATTAATGCAGTGAGAATGAATTGAAATCCAATAGTAAAACCTTAAATTTTGTGGTATAATACGGGCAATTATATAATTGTTTATATTACGAAAGGGATCACAAAATGGAAGTTAAAGAACTTGCTGACAGAATCCGTACCAATCTGTCATCCGTAATTGTAGGAAAAGAAAAGAATATAGATTTGATAATAACCGCATTTATTGCGGGTGGACATGTACTTATAGAAGACACGCCGGGGACCGGTAAGACATTACTTGCCAAGTCGCTGGCTGCTTCTGTTGATGCCGGTTTTAAGAGAGTGCAGTTTACACCGGATTTGTTGCCGTCGGATATAACAGGTCTGCATATGTATAATCCAAAGGAAGCTGAGTTTAACTTTATTCCGGGTCCTGCATTTACCAATGTATTGTTGGCGGATGAGATTAACCGTGCAACTCCAAGAACTCAGTCGGCTCTTCTTGAGTGCATGGCGGAAGGTCAGATTACTATTGACGGACAGACGAGGGTTCTTAATACACCGTTCTTTGTCATTGCAACCGAGAACCCTGTTGAAACTTCGGGAACATTTAATCTTCCGGAGGCACTTCTTGACAGATTCCTTATGAGAATACCGATGGAGCCGCCGCTTAATCATGACGAACTCTTGATGTTAGACCGTTTCATTGAGGAGAATCCGTATGATTCATTAAAACCTGTGTGTTCCGGTGAAGATATAGTTGAGGCGGGCAGTGTTTGTCGCAAAGTTTTCGTTCACAAGTGCGTCAGACAATACATAGTTGATATCGTTCAGAAGACAAGAGCTCATTCAAAGTCATTGCTTGGAGCAAGTCCAAGAAGTGCGCTCGCATTAATGTACGCATCGCAGGTGTATGCGGCTATTCACGGCAGTGATTTTGTCACACCGGACCATGTTAAAACACTTGCAATTCCGGTGCTCTCACACAGAATATTATTATCTACAGGTTCCGGAACGCGCAAGGACAAAGAGGCATTTATAGAAGAGGTGCTTAATCAGGTATCCACGCCTACGGAAAGATGGGAGCAGTGATAAATGAGACTCTTAATTTCCGTTTTCGTTGTGATTTTAATCTATTCTCTACAACTGAAAATGTACAAGAAGTACTGGAGGCGCAAGCTTTTGGTAAGTCTTGAATTCTCGAAAGACGTTTTAAATTACGGAGATGAAGCGGAACTTGTTGAAGTTATCAAAAACTCCAAAATTTTGCCGCTTCCTGTATTAAACGTTAAGTTTGCTACGTCTAAAAATCTCATATTTTCAAAAGAAGATAACACCAATGTGTCTGACAGGTATTATAGAAATGATGTATTTTCTGTTCTTGGAAACCAAAAGATTGAAAGACATCATGCATTTACGGCAGGGGGCAGAGGTGTTTTTCGTATATCAGAACTTCAGGTTTCTTCAAAGGATTTGTTTCTTAAGCATTCTTTTGCGGATATTTTCAAGAATGATACAACCATTACGGTTCTTCCAAAGCGTATTCCGGTTATGGCTTTCATGGATATCGAGAATCGATTTTTAGGGGACAATCCGATTAACAATATGCAAATGCCGGATCCTTTTGTGTTTCGTGGGATTAGACAGTACAGACCTTATGACACGATGAAGAGCATCAACTGGAAGGCTTCTGCAAAAAATAATGAACTCATGGTTAACCAGTATCAGGCAACTACATGCAATGAGGTTATCATTTACTTAAATCTTAAGCCGTACATGAAGTCGCAGGCGGATTATCTGGCAGAGCATGCAATAAGCATAGCAGCAACTGTATCGGCCAATCTTATCGGCAGGGGAATCAGTACGGGAATATACACCAATGCATATGATATAGACGCGCCTGATGAGGATGCGGTAACGCCACATGTGGAGTCCGGACTTGGTAACGAACATATTAAGGCAATCGATATTATGCTTGCAAGACTCAATATAATGCGAGAAACGGCGGATATGAAAGAGTTACTTGCCAAGGGTAGAGAACAGCAGAGCGAAGGAATAATCAGAATTATTATTTCGACTTATAGAGATGATGCAATGTATGAGTTTTTTGGTGAACATGAGAGAAATGAGCAAATATACTGGATTGTTCCGGAGCGCTTCGGTACCCCGGTTGACCTTAGATATAATGGTATGATTAGGTGGGATTGCAAATGAGTAACAAGATTAATTTGTGCGGTGAGATTATATCGCAAACCATGCATTTTATTATAAGTCTTACCCTATTTATTGTAGCACAGACCGTATTGGTAGGAGTTCCGGCACCGTTTTATATGCAGGTGTTGTTTTTGTTGTGCTATGTTGGAATTGTAGTAATTCGTTACTATGTAAATGCCAACTTTATTATTTTTATGCTTGCGCATGTGACGCTATTTACGACACTTTTCCTTATACCGATTTCTGATGTGATGTTTATAGTATTTGCAGTATTTTTCGTTGCCATGACAATTCAGTCGGTTATGTTTTGGAAAAATAATGGCAAGACAGACAAGGGTGAAGTTCCCTGGTTTTCGATAATAACCTTCTGCATATCATATATTTACGCGTATGTGGATGGGCATAATCTTTTAAAAGGATATCTGTTTGTTATGGGAGTCTTCTTTCTGCTGTTGTTTATGGCGAATTTTTACGTGGAAAGTCTGTATAAGCTTTCCAAGAACACGATGTTTCACAGTCATCTTCCGTTAAAACAGATAGTGAAAACAAACTCGGCTATAATTGGTCTTATTATTGCTGTAACATTTCTTGCAATAATGCTTGCTAATGTCATCAACATGGATCATTTAATATATAATATCGGTGACGGCATAATTGTTGTTATAAGATTTTTGCTTCGCTCACTTTTTGCAATTCTTATGTGGTTTGCAGGTCTTTTTGAAGGTGACAGAGTTGTTGATTTGGGTTCGCTTGTGGATTCTCTTGGCAGGGTTGTAAAAGAGGAAAACCTTATTTCCAAAATATTAAATATTCTCTTCGCGGTTATCAAAATTGCTGCTACTGCTTTGTTTATTACATGGGTTTTGCGCGGTGCTAACAAAAGAGTCAGAAAATACTTAAAAGATAACGTACTTCCAACCGACAAAGTTACAACCGTTAAGCAGAAAGAATCAGTTGCAAAAGACATCATAAAACGTGTAGTTACATTTGCCGAGCCTACCAACAGTATCAGAAAGCACTACAGAAAAGAAGTTTTGAAGAATAAGGGCGACCTTGTGCTTACCAGGTCAATTACAACCGGAGAGATTGAGGCCGGAATGGACGAGGTAACTGCACGTAAAATGAGCCCTTTAAAAGAGGCCTATGAGGCTGAAAGATATCGTGACGAAGCGTAAAATAATTTCTTGAATACTTTATCGTTTCATGGTATTCTATTGTATATGTGCAGAAATAGATTTGAAAGGAGCAAGATCAATGAATGATTGGATTTTGATTGAAGACAGAGAACCTACTGTGGAAGAGATTCGAGATAGGAATGAGTTTATTTGTACTGATGGAATGACAACTTATATAAGAACATATAGCTTCCGTCTCCATGGCTTTGTTGCTGAGTTCCGTGGAAAAGAGAGCAAGGATCGTGGAGTTATAGCATGGATGCCGCTTCCTGAACCTTACAAGGATCCTACAAAGGCAGCAGAAGAAGCTGAAGAGGAAGTTAAGAATGTATATTTTAATGCGGGATATATTCCGCGTTACGACCTTTAATAAAGGTTATATATTTTAATATTATTTTACCGGAGGTATAACATGTATAGTTTTGACGAGATTAGTAATTTTGACCCAGAAGTAGCTAAGGCGATGACAGATGAGATTAACAGACAGAATGACAACATCGAGTTAATCGCATCTGAGAACATAGTTAGTAAGGCTGTAATGGCAGCTATGGGAAGTCCCCTTACCAACAAATATGCAGAAGGATATCCGGGCAAGCGTTATTATGGCGGTTGTGAGCATGTTGATGTTGTAGAGGAACTTGCAAGAGAAAGAGCAAAAGAACTTTTCGGTTGTGAGTATGTTAATGTTCAACCACATTCAGGTGCCCAGGCTAATATGGCAGTATTTTTCGCAATTATGGAGCCGGGTGATACATTCATGGGAATGAACCTTGCTCATGGTGGACATCTTACTCATGGTTCGCCGGTTAATCTTTCAGGTAAGTATTTTAATGTTGTACCTTATGGTGTTAATGATGAAGGCTTTATCGATTACGATGAAGTTGAAAGAATTGCAAAGGAGTGCAAGCCTAAGCTTATTGTAGCCGGTGCTTCAGCCTATGCAAGAGCGATTGATTTTAAGAGATTTCGTGAGATAGCTGATAGTGTAGGTGCTGTTCTTATGGTAGATATGGCTCACATCGCAGGTCTTGTTGCTGCAGGCGTACATGAGAGTCCTATTCCATACGCACACGTTACTACTACAACAACTCACAAGACACTTAGAGGACCTCGTGGAGGAATGATTCTTTCAAGCAATGAAGTTAATGAGAAGTACAACTTCAATAAGGCAGTATTCCCTGGAATCCAGGGTGGTCCTTTGATGCATGTAATTGCAGGTAAGGCTGTTTGTCTTAAGGAAGCATTATCAGATGAGTACAAAGAGTATCAGAGACAGGTTGTTAAGAATGCAGCAGCCCTTGCTAATGCTCTTATGGAAAGAGGATTTAAGATTGTTTCAGGTGGAACAGATAATCACCTTATGCTTGTAGATCTTCAGAATCTTGACCTTACAGGTAAGGAAGTTGAGAAGCTTCTTGATAGCGTTCACATTACAGCTAACAAGAACACAGTACCTAATGATCCTAAGTCACCATTTGTAACAAGCGGTATCCGTCTTGGAACACCTGCTATTACAACTCGCGGTGCTAAGGAAGAAGATATGATTGTTATAGCAGATGCAATTAAAGCAGCGGTTATTGACAAGGATGAAGCTAAGGCTATGGAGCTTGTTAAATCAATTACTACTAAGTATCCTTTATACGCATAAGGGGGCAAAAACTAATATAGACAGCATTAGACGGATAATTCTGATGCTGTCTTTTCTTATCGGAGGGGCTTGCAATGGTTAACAGCAGACATTTGCATTTTGTGGAAGTATTTGAGTTCGTTTTTTTTGTGGCAATGCATATTATTTATTCAACCTATATTGAGGACATGTATGTTACTGAACTTGTTGTACTGTTCTCAATTGGTGTTGGGATGCTTGTTATTGCATGCCTTGTTTTCATCAAAAATGAGTTCTGGAATCAGATATGCTTTAGTATATGTGTTATGGCTATAGTGCATCTTATAGGAACGGCAATGGGGTCCCTTGCGTATGGTATATATTTTTATATGATGGCGGGAGCTATTATCTCCATAGCGGGTGATCGATTTATTAATAGGGTTTATTTTATTATAGTTAATATTGCTATAATTTTAGAACTTATATTTGAGTATGATGTCATTGTTGGTCTTGTTCCATTTCGTTTTTATATAATGATGATACTTACATGCGAGATGTTTATGTTGGTAGAGAGTTATCTTGTCATGTTGTATCAGCAGAATCTGGAAGAAATTCAGATTAAGAACGATATTCTTAACCTTGCCAAACAGAGTAAGGATCAATTTCTTGCCAATATGTCGCACGAGATAAGAACGCCGATGAATGCAATAGTCGGTATGAGTGAGCTTATCATGCGAGAGGATATCAGCCCAAAGGTTGAACAGTACTGTCAAAATATAGAATCCTCAGGACATAATCTATTGGCAATCATCAATGATATTCTTGATTTTTCCAAAATTGAATCAGGACAACTTAAGGTAGTAAATGAGCCATATTCCATTGCGGGAATTGTAAATGAAGTGGTTAATATGGCTGTTTTTCGTCGTAGTTATAAGGATATTAGCATTATTGTTGATATAAGGCCTGACATACCAACACGTTTAGATGGTGATGAACTTCGCATCAAACAGGTTCTTACTAACATAGTGACCAATGCGGTTAAGTTTACTGAACAGGGATATGTTTTTATTTCGGTAAGTTGCTATAAGAAAGAGGGCAACAATATATTAAAACTTGAAGTAAAGGATACGGGTGTGGGTATCAAGAAGGAAGATCTGGCTCACCTTTTTGAATCATTTTCACGCTTTGATACAAAGAAAAACAGATCTATAGAGGGTACGGGTCTTGGACTTGCGATATGCAAACGTCTCGTTGAGCTTATGCATGGAACAATCAAGGTCAGCAGTACATACAGAAAAGGAACAACTATATCTATTGAGATTCCGCAGAAGATAGTTGATGCATCGCCAAGTTTGGTTCTTAAGAATAAGGATATTAAGGTAATTTCATATTCAGATGTCGGAACGAGACGACTCGGTGGAAGAGAGGACTATTACAGAATTGCTTATGATCATATGTGGGCACCTTTTGGGGTGGAACATATGCTTGTGACCGATTATGGCACGATGTATGATGAAGTTGAGACAGGAAAGTATTCACACGTAATAATAGGAACTGAGGAGTATAAGGAACATCGGGCTTACTTTGATGAATTGTCGGGCAAGGTCAAATTGTATGTAATGTATGATCCAAGATATGACATACATTTAGAGGAAGAAGTATCCGGTATTCCATTGCCGTTTTGTGCTGTATCAATGCTGTATGCATTAAATGGTGAAAAAACTTACGCAGAAATAGGTGGTCGAAAACAACAGCAGTCGTCTTTTGTGACACCGGGTGCAAAGATTCTCGTTGTTGACGATAATGAGGTCAATCTCAAGGTTACAGAAGGTATATTGGGACTTTATAAGGCGGACAGTATTCTAGTCAAAAGCGGACGCGAGGCATTGTCGGTTCTTGCGCAAACGCCGATTGATCTGGTGCTGCTTGATCACATGATGCCTGAACTTGATGGAATTGAAACTGCCAAGATTATCAGAAATTCGGGTGAGGAATCATTTAGAAATGTTCCTATTGTTGCAATGACGGCGAATGTGGTAAATGACGTGCAACAACTGTTTTTGGATAATGGTTTTCAGGACTTCCTTCCTAAACCGGTAACGGTTGCGACTGTTGGTGATATTCTTATTCACTGGTTGCCGGAGAATTATATTAAGTATGAGGAACAGACGGAAGAAGATGAAGGTTTAACCAATAAGAGCAATACCGTTAGCAATGATAAGAAAGAAGCTTCAAAGACATCGGAATATGATATCGAAATAGACGCAGATACTGCACTTGAGAATATGGGTGGACAGAGAGATCTTTACAAAGAACTTCTGGAGTATTGTCTTGAACTTGAGGAAAAAAGATGGAATGACCTTGATGAACAGTTTGTCAAGGAAGACTGGAAGGAATATACAATTCAGGTGCACGCTCTTAAGGGTGGAATGCGAAGTCTCGGCATAGAGGAACTTGCCCTTGCGGCACAGGGATTGGAACATGCCAGCAAAGAAGGACGCATAGATGATGTAAAAGAAGGTCACCCCAAACTTAAGGAATTATATACAAGGACGCATAGATGCATAGAACGATATCTTGAAGATTTTGAGGTATAATAGCATAATAAAAGCCGACCGTATAATCAGAAACTACTCTGATAAGCGGTCGGCTTATTATTTATATATTATTTTGTTGAACCGTCAAGTCCTTTGTTAACTGCAGATAACAATGCGCATACAGATGCATCAATGATATCATTCTTGATACCGCAGCCCCATATGGCCTTGTTGTCAGAAGTTTCAATTCCTACATAAGCACAAGCCTGCGAATTGGAACCCTGCTGTAACGCATGCTCTTCGTAAGAAATGAGCTTGAAATCAATTTCAAAATGTTTCTTGATTGCGTTAGATACAGCATCAAGACGTCCGTTACCGTTGCCGTGATATTCTTTTAAGACATTGTCACGCTTGATTGTAAGAGCAGTAGTGATTGTACCGTCCTTTTCCTGTACGAAATGACATTCCTCAAGCTTGATAACCGTTTTGATATTAACGTAATTGCTGTTGAATATGCCAAGTATTTCTTCAGGAGTAAGCTCTTTGTGGAGATGATCAGAAACACTCTTAACGGCATAGCCCAAATCTTCGCGCATTTTTGCAGGAAGATTGAAGCCGTAGCTCTGCTCCAATATGTATCCGATACCCCCCTTGCCGGATTGTGAGTTGATACGAATAACATCACCTTCGTATTCTCTACCAACATCGTGTGGATCAAGTGGAAGATAAGGAACTGTCCAATCGACAAGGTTCTTGTCCTCGCGCCATTTCATACCCTTAGCAATAGCATCCTGATGAGAACCTGAAAATGCAGCAAATACAAGCTTACCTGTATATGGTGAACGGTCATATATTCTCATTCCGGTTACGCGCTCATATAATTCTGAAATCTTAGGAAGATTAGAGAAATCAAGCTTTGGATCAACACCGTGTGTGTACATATTCATTGCAAGAGTAATTATATCGACATTACCTGTTCTTTCACCGTTTCCGAAGAGTGTACCCTCAATTCTGTCAGCACCTGCAAGAACACCAAGCTCTGCATCGGCAACACCGCAACCTCTGTCGTTGTGTGGGTGAAGTGAAAGGATAACATTGTCTCTCATTATGAGATTCTTGCTCATGTATTCAATCTGGCTTGCGTAAACGTGTGGCATTGACATTTCCACGGTTGCCGGAAGGTTGATGATAACTTTGTTATCCGGTGTAGGTTTCCATACGTCTATTACAGCGTTACAAACTTCTAATGCGTAATCTACTTCTGTACCTGTAAATGATTCCGGTGAATACTCAAACTGATAGTTGCCACCGTCTTTTTTTGTCAAATCAAGAAGCATTTGTGCACCATATGTTGCAATCTTTTTAATCTCGTCTTTTGACTTCTTAAATACCTGTTCTCTTTGTGCAAGAGAAGTTGAGTTATATACATGTACGATTGCGTGCTTACAGCCTCTTACTGCCTCAAAGGTCTTCTCGATAATGTGAGGTCTTGCCTGAGTAAGAACCTGAATTGTAACATCATCGGGAATAAGATTCTGCTCGATAAGTGCACGAAGGAAATCATATTCCGTTTCAGAAGCGGCAGGGAAGCCGACCTCTATTTCCTTAAATCCAACAGCGACAAGCATTTTGAAAAACTCAATTTTCTCTTCAAGACTCATTGGAACGATAAGTGCCTGGTTACCGTCTCGAAGGTCAACCGAGCACCATGCCGGAGCCTTGTCTATATATTCTTTCTTTGTCCAATCAAGAGCTTGCTCCGGTGGCATAAAATAGTTGCGCTTATACTTGCTTGCGTTCATCATAATTACATACCTCCTAACAGTTATCTAGTATAGAAATATTTGGTATAGAAACGTGCAATAAAAAAATCCCACGTCTCTTTGTTAAGAGACGTAAGATGTTATCTTACGCGGTACCACTCTTATTCATACAAAATGTATGCACTCATTACAAATACGAAACAGATGATTATCTGAATGATATTCTCCCTTCTGTAACGGTTGGGCTCCGTCCACACCTACTGTTATTAATAATAACTTGTTCAGTGGGCTGCTCAAAGGCGAGTTCAGATTCTTTCCGCTGCCATCTCACACCAACCGATGACTCTCTGAAAACTTCCGCAATCTTACTAGTCCTTATCATTGCATTTGTAAATATACGTGATATATTTATAGATAGAGATTAACACATCGACGAATAAGTGTCAACACAAAAAAATCAGACAACATGTCACCTTTTTGCTTTTTAATTCATATATAAAGTGAAAGGCCATTCGCGAACGAGCTATTTCACCGATAACAACGAAAACAATTGAAATGGTTTCGGAGGAAAAAACAATGAATCAAGAAGAACGGAATAAAGATCTGGAACAGGTCATAGAGAAATATAGTAATGCGCTCTACAAAATATGTTTCATGATTCTGAAGAATGAACAGGATACAAATGACGTATTGCAGGAGACATTTATAACCTATATGACCAAGAAGCCGGATTTCAAATCCGAAGAGCATAAGAAAGCCTGGTTGATAAAAGTTTCACAGAATAAATGTAAAGAATTCCTCAGATTTCATAAAAAACATGCCGGGGTCCCTCTTGAAGAGGTGGAGGAACGGTTTGAAATCACAAACGGAATGAATGTTGAAGACCGAGAAAAACTCAGACTGATATGGAATTTGAACTACAAACTTAAAAGTGTAGTTATTCTCTATTATATAGAGGGATATTCCGTGAAAGAGACGGCGGAGATTCTTCGCATATCTGAAGGAGCCGTAAAGAAGAGGTTGCAACGTGCAAGAGAAAGTCTTGCGCATCTTGGCAAAGCATTTGAAGGAGGGATTGTCTGTGAACAATTATAATTTAAACAAAGGACTTTTTAATAATATAGAAATATCAGATGAGATGAAGGAAGAATTATTTGAAAATTGCAAAAACGGAAAGAGAACTGCAGATGTACGTTTTAAGCATGCGGGTGCCCTTACAGCATTGCTTATAGCTGCTCTTGTAGGAGGTACAGGGGTAGGTGCTACAGCATACTATCAAAGTGTAATGAAGCGTATGGAGAGTATGCCTCAGGAGGAAGTTAAGGAATATGTACAGGATATCAATAATGACTTCTCGGTAACTATATCTGGTTCTTGGAGCAGACAGCTTACTAATGATGAGTCGTTAAGACTTGCCGAACTTGAGAGAAAGTATTATGGAGAGAATCTTTTCCCTGAGCAGGAAGTCCAACATGTAAAGACTTTAAGTGAATGGGATGGCAAATCAGTTTGCTACGTGGAGGAGGATAATTTATTACACCTTCCGGATGCAGAAATGTCAAATGACCAGCTCTTGATGTTCATTGACTATTCGGCAAAGAAGGACTATGTCATTGAGAAGGAAGCAGAAAAAATCGAACCTGAAGAGGAAGTTGCAAGTCCTTATGTTGATGTTGAAGATATAAGCGAAGATGAACTTATAGAGAGAGGACGCGAGTATCTTGTAAAATTCCTTGGTAAGGATCTTGGTAATGAGTGGCATGCAAGAGTGGAAGCCTTTAAACCGTCGGAGTCAGATCCGAGCGTGGGACTTACACATGACTCTTATACGATATATTGGGAGCAGGAAGGTGCTACACCAAACAGTACAGATTACGTTGTAGGTTTTGGAATGCACAAGCTTGATTTCAGATTTGTTGCAGTACGAGGCAGAGAACATTGGGCTACACTTAAGAGTTATACAAAAGAAGAGGCTCTTAAAAAGGGTGAAAGTGATGAAGCAAAAGTTTTCAAACAGCTTCATGAGATGTTTGGCTTGCCTGAAGAACCTGATGTTGTCAAAAAGGTTGAAGCATATCAGGACTATTCGGAAGGTGATGATTGCAGACAGATTAGATATATATTCAAATATGGTGATAACCCTGTAGATATTTTGTGGGATTTGGCTGATGAGAAACTTGCCAGCGTAGAAATCTGTGGAAATATGGATTTGGGTTATGAACTCGGAGATTTTGACGAGTAAATCACAAAAAACTTCCTTGCCCGGGTTTTGCCGGGTAAGGAAGTTTTTTTGTGTGTGAATAAGATTTTACGATAGGTTTTTACACTTGATTATGATATAATATTACCACTATTTGACAGCAGGGTGGTGATAAATAATGTATCTTGTATTTGATGTGGGGGGAACATTTATCAAATATGCGCTAATGGACAAAGAGGGTGCGATTCGTGAGAAGAATAAGGTGAAAACACCGAAAAAACCCGGTAATAATTCCGGGGATTTTGTAGAGACAATAGGACGTATATTTGATGAATGTGTAGAAAAAGAAACACTTGACGGAATTGCCATGGCGCTCCCCGGACAGATTGATGTTGAGAACGGAATAGTATATGGAGGAGGAGCGCTTCCGTATCTTCATGAAGTGAAACTTCAGGCTCTTCTTGAGGAACGTTGCGGTGGCGTTATGGTTGCACTGCAAAATGATGCGAAAGCGGCGGCTCTTGCAGAAGTCTGGAAGGGTAACGCAAGTGATGTCAATGATGCGTGCATAATGATATTTGGCACAGGAATCGGTGGCGCGATTATCAAAGACCGTAAGGTGCATGTTGGTAAGCATTTACTGGCAGGCGAGTTATCCTTTGCGATAACCGGACTTTCGTTTGAAGATGTTGATAAGATCAGACCGGTAGATGGCCTTGGAGTTTTGGAATCGTACGATAAGGTTCCGTATATCAGCTCAGCTCACGGCTCAACAGCAATGCTTTGCCATAAGTATGCTGTAAGGAAGGGCCTTTTAGATGACGATGTGACGGGCGAGCTCATTTATAAAAATGCTGCAGAGGGCGATGAGGTAGCCAATCGTGTCCTTAATGAAATGTACTTTGCAATCGCAAAACAATGTCTTAACCTTTATGTTATATATGATCCGGAGGTTATACTAATTGGCGGAGGCATAAGTGCAGAGCCAAAGTTCTTAGAAGGAATACGCGAGTATGTGGACAAAATCAAAAAGATTTCTCGTATTTATCAATCTATAAAACTTGATGTGTGTAAGTTCCGCAATGATTCAAATCTTTTGGGGGCACTATATAACTTCAAACAAAAATATGAAAACGCTGTTTAGTTAAGTTATACGGGCGAAACTTCTAATTGTTTTAAGGCGTCTCTTATGATTGCAGTTCCAACGCAGGCAAGCTTTCGCCCGTTTTGAGCGCAACGGTACTAAGTTCGTACTACGTACTCACTAAGTACCGGCGGTCAAAGAGGACCTGCTTATGGATACTGCAACATAATTCGACGCCTGATATACGGTT
>JAILRO010000016.1 GCA_024698145.1 Lachnospiraceae bacterium | reverse complement strand
TGTATTACATTCTGGGTGACATTCAGGAGGATATTAGAGTTTCTTGGTATATCGATGAGTAGACAGCGGCTGCCGAACATGGATGTTCGGCATGTTCCATTGAGACAGGATGTCGAATTGGAACAGTGCCGCGTACAATATTATAATGTCACCGAGATACCTAGAAACTCTTATGTCCGTATGTCTCGTCACACAGAATGTAATATATCGACAATTTGTTATGCGTCCGTTTTGAAAATGTATATAACAGTTAATTAGACACAGGATATTCATACATCTGATAATCTGTACGCGTTTGTTATGGATAAAAGTGCATTAAACAGCAATATAGTTGCAGTTTTTGTGGATGTGGGTTATACTATGAACGCAATTTGCAGATTTATGTTGTAAGAATGGTGATATCATGGCAGATACGATAAATGATTCAAAGAAGAATACGATAGTTGTGGAAGCTTTATCCGATTATGATGATGAGGTTTTGCAATCCCCGGCAAAGTGTCTTTCGAAAGGCGGTCTTGTTGCATTTCCGACGGAGACAGTATATGGTCTTGGGGCAGACGGTCTTAATCCGGAAGCTTCAAAGAAGATCTATGCGGCGAAGGGAAGACCTTCCGATAATCCTCTTATTGTTCATATTGCAGAGGTTGATGCATTAGAGAAGCTTGCTTATCCCAACGATATGGCGTACACTTTGGCGCAGGCTTTTTGGCCGGGACCACTGACAATGGTGCTTCCGAAGAAGGACATTGTTCCGAAGGAAACTACCGGTGGACTTGATACGGTTGCTATTCGTATGCCGTCACACCCTGCAGCGCTTTCGCTTATAAGACATTCGGGCGTGTATGTGGCAGCGCCTTCTGCTAATATATCAGGAAGACCATCGCCGACAAAAGCCTCTCATGTTATAGAAGATATGGATGGAAGAATAGATTATATAATCGATGGTGGCGATGTCGGAATAGGAATAGAATCGACAATCGTAGATTTGACATCGGACATACCAACTATCTTAAGACCGGGATATATAACGAAGAAAATGTTGGAAGATATGGTTGGCGAAGTAATCATAGATCCGGCATTAGAGAAGCCTCTTGAGATGGCGGCAGCGGGAGTTCATCCAAAGGCACCGGGAATGAAGTACACTCATTATGCGCCGAAAGGGGAATTAACTCTTGTTGAAAAAGGTTCAATTAATGTGATGAGTGAAAATGCCGGTGCTAACGAAAATGTCGTAAATAAAAGCAGCTTCGAGGTTGTAGAAAAGATAAAAGAACTTGCAAAAAGCAAGCAAAAAGAGGGTTTCAAAGTCGGTATCATGGCACCGGAGGAATCATTTAACGAATATGTCGGATTTGCGGATACGGTAATTTGTGTCGGAAACAGAACGAAACAGGCAACGGTTGCCGCCGGACTGTATGCGGCGCTTCGAGAGTTTGATGATAATGATGTGGAATATATATACGCGGAAAGTTTTCGTGAAGGCGAGCTTTCTTATGCGATAATGAACCGGCTGCTCAAGGCAGCGGGACAGCGAGTTATTCGTGTGTAGTAAAAAAATAGAGCTTATCTTTTGCATGATAAATGCATCAGCTAAGCTCTTTTTTAATTATATAGTTACTGTTTCGTTTGCTTTTCTCTTCTTCTCGGACATGTTAAGTGAAATAATCCATGCGACAGCTCCGATAAACAGGTATGCTACGCGGGATAAAAGATAGGAGGTTTTTAACACAAAAGGTGTCTCGGTGCCATTCATTTTTTCAAGAGCTGCTGACATTTCTTTATAATAATTAGCCCCGTTAGTGTCAATAAAGAGTCCGGGTGCAACAAAAGCCAGCACCAGAATCACAGCCATTAAAACATAAACCAAGAACGGATTGACTTTTCCTAAACAATTCCCTATGCCCAGTATTACTAATAAGCATGGAACACTGACTAGTAAGTATTCTGCCATGTAAGCTAAAAGATTTACCTGGTCAAAATAAACCTTAAGGAAGACACATCCAAGAACCAAAAGCAGAAGATTTGATAAGAGGAAATATCCCCCTATGATGATACTTTTAATCAGCATGCGGCGCCTTGCAGAAAAACCGGTTACGTCTGTTAGAATTCCTACTTTTTTCTGCTTTTTTGAGTAAACAGTTGCCACAAGAAAGAGTGATGCCAGCATGGACATAAGCGCGGCGTCGCCTAAATATTTGCCGAAGCTCCATCCGGAAAATGGCGCTGTGTCTGACACGCCCAGTATTGTTTCAGATGAGAGTAGGAACCAGCCGTAAAGCAGTGTGATAACTGTCATTGCAAGAACGTAGGGTTTTGCAAGAATAATTTTTATTTCATAATTAAAAATCTTCATCAATGTTCAAATCCTCCTCTGTTAGTCCTGAAAGATTAAGGAAATCCTCATATGTGACACCGGGTGTTCCGTCAAACATATTTCCGTGGCCACTATCATAGAGCTTTTTAAGAACTTTATCCATAGCCTCTTCGCCACCGAGCTTCTCCTCCGCTTTTAGTAACATAAGTGGCATACGACTGTACTTGTTGATGGCGTTTACAGAGTCTTCGATGCTTGTTTTGTAGCTTTTTGGAAGTTTCTTTAAATACTCGGGGTGACGGAAATAGAAGTTGTTATTTTGACATTTTACATCTTCCTTCCATTTGTCTACGTAGTATTGCTTTGCATACATTTCTCCGTACTTTTCTTTGACTAGACGGTAGGTGGTGTAGACATCCAATCCTTCCGCAGACCAAAGCTTATCCTCGTCCACATAGCATCCCATATCCCCCCAGTATAGGTGGATTATCTCGTGCATAAATGTTTCGTTTTTGTTTGTACCCTTTTTGCTGTCAGAGAGTGTATCCGGAGACATCATATCTTCGGAAAGCATTACATTTCCGAAGACTACTCCACCGCTACCACCATTATCTGAACTGAGCATTTGTATACGTATTTTGTCTTCTTCGCTGATGGATTTTAGTGAACCAAAGTGTTTGTCACAGTAATCCAAAACGTCGGTAATTGCACTGTTTACATCGCTTTTCTCAACCAAATCCGTATGTTTTTCGCTGTGTTCAAAAAGAATTTCGGAATCGTTGTAAGGGATTTTTTCAACGTGGTTTTTGGCAGATAAAAGCATCGGATATTCTGTGCCCAAATCATATCGTAGGGTACCGTCCTTATTTTCTTTTATACGCTTAAGAGGAAATCCGTTGTTGGTTGCAACGTGATCTGCCGGAAGATTCACATACACATGCCCACGTTCACATCCAAGTCTAAGGAAATACGGCATGAGGGTTTCGGCACCCACATTTATATAGTCAGGTTCAATCGAATCGTAAAGCTTGTAACCATCTTTTTGGAAGCAAGAATTGGCAAATGCAGGATATCCGCCGTATTCGATAACCATTTCGCCGGTTTTCTTGCCGGGATTATGAATGACACCTGCCATCTCGGCGAGATTAAGATCGTTAGGATTATCCGTGTTGTACTTCACATCGAAGTCAAGCGGCTTTCCATCCAATGTGACGCTTTTAATTTTGATGCCTGAATTGATTGTAAAATTCATTTCTTCAGTAGCAACGTCCTTAAGCTTCATCGTAAGTTTGCCCTTAAGTGTACCAAGAACCGTATTAAAATGAATATCTGCCTCGGAAGCAGATGCCATACCAATATATTCATCATCAATGTCCATATAACTGTAGTCATTCGAATATGCCATGACCGGTGAGTGGTCGATGAACGGCTCCTTAACAATCATCACTATAGCGATGGCAAATGCTAAAACAATCGGGATTAATCCTTTTATTTCTGTGCAATTTTTTGCAAAAGATTTTATGATTCCATACTGATATCGTCTTGCAAACATTACGCCAAGTGCCCGAAATCCTATTGCGACAAACAGCAACAGAACTCTGGTGTATATCTGGAATCTCACGTTACCATAAGAACCGTAAGAATCTGATACGTTCATAAACTGTGGCATATTCCATCTAAAGAAAATGTTCATGCACGCAATTTTTGTAAACTGCGCTGCGGTAAGTATAAGTAGTAAAATGACGGAAATACTTATATTTTGTGAAATCATATAAAGACCGTCACACACAAGCAGAGTCATTAGAATACCGGGTAGCATTGCAGTAAATGTATAAATCAGATATCTTCCAAAATCGAAGTAGTACTCGGTTTTTGCGCTACAGACCGGAAGATAAACTATTACAGAGAGAATGGTTGTTATTAACGCACATAGCATGTATGCAAATAATGTTGCGAGTGTTATCTTTCTGCCGGCTGCATATGCATTTACCATATGAGAAGTTCCGTTACTTTTGAATCTGTCGGCATCCATTATCAGGCCGATACCCCAAAGGATAGAACCACCAAGTCCGCCAAGACAAAAGGGATAGATAATGTTTGAGGTAGTTACTGACTCGGCAAATACAGACAACACGTTGCTGAGTAGATTTTTAAGTGGAGACACAAATCCTAAAGCAACAAATGCCATATTTAAGGCGATGAGTAAATATGTTTTTTTATTCATAAGGAGTCGTCTTAATTCGACTCCGGTTAGTCTCATAGTCTGTTTCATAATTCGCCTCTTTTCTCACCAAAGTTTATGCAGTAGAGATACGCATCTTCAAGAGTAGCTTCACATCTCTCTACATAATCTGGCAAATTATCTCCTACAATCCTTGTTAACACGCCGTTTCTTGTGTTTACTTTAGAGACAATTTCGCATTCTTTTGGAATCACATCGTCTATCCGGCGAACATAAGTCCCTACGTGATCAGTGGTCTGTTCGATAAGTTCCGCCGGACTTCCGTCGTAAAGAATTTTACCGCCGTAGATTACCAAGACTCGATTACAAACTGCTTGCACATCGTCCACGATATGTGTAGATAAAAACACAATTTTGTCGCTTGAAAGTTCTGAAAAAATGTTTCTGAAACGAACTCGCTCTTCAGGATCAAGTCCTACAGTTGGCTCGTCCAAAATCATTATTTCAGGTTGACCAAGTATAGCCTGTGCGATTCCAACGCGTTGTTTTTGTCCACCGGAAAGACTGCTAATTCTTGCTTTCCTATTATCTGCAAGACCTGTCTTTTCAAGAGCCCATTCGATTTCGGATTTTCCTTTAATGTTCTTTAGGGCTGCCATATAATCAAGGAACTGCCAAACGGTTAGCTCTTCTAAAAGTCCAAATGTCTGTGGCAAATAACCTAATCTGCGCTTAAATTCCTGCTCATTATCAAGAAGCTTTTCACCGTCAACTAAAATGTTTCCTTTTGTTTCTATAAGTCCCGCTGTCATCAGCTTCATAAGTGTTGATTTGCCGGCACCGTTAGGTCCTAATATTCCGACAAAGTCAGGGCTTTCTACTGAAAAACTTACATTTGACAGAGCCTTCTTGCCGGAAGGGTAAATCATGGTTACGTCGTTAATATCAATTTGCATAATGATTCCTCTTTTCTAAAATAATATAAAAGGCAGAGTCATTTATCATTCTCTGACTCTACCTTTATAACATATATTTCTTGTAGTGTATCTGTGGGAAATGTGGAGTTTGTGTGTAGTTGGTTTGCCTGTTACTGGGTAATCCGAAACTCTACACCGCCATCGGTATTGGAAATACTGTATTCTGCGCCAAACATTGACAGTACCATGCCGGTTATGTAAAGACCAAGTCCGCTTCCGGCAGTGTTTTTTGTATCGCCGTGGTAGAAGGCTTCAAACAAATGTGGCAAATGCTTGTCATCAATGTGCGCAGGAAAGTTAGTAACATTAAGTTTTACCTTGCCATCTTGTGATGTTGAAAGTCCGACCTTGACGGTTCCGCCGTTTGGAGTGTAATTAAAGGCGTTTCCAAGAATGTTGCCCAGTGCCTTGGCGAGCAGTTTTTCATCGCCACGAAAATCAACATTGTCCGGCACCTGATAGTCGAGATGTATATTTTTCTCCGTAATCAGTCCGTCATAGATAGCAATAGTTTCGTCCAGGATTCTGTCTATCTTAACGGCTTGCATATTGTTCGTATCCCCTATATCGATGTGAGATACGAGCAGAATCTCATTGATGAAACCAACCAGTTCGTTGAGCGTATCGCTGCATTTTGCAAGATATTTGTCGCGGTCTTTATAGACACCGATTCCCGCACGCATGCCGTCTATCTGTCCGATTACAACCGAGATTGGAGTTTTTAACTCGTGTGACACTCCGGCAAAGAACAGCATCCTGCGTCGCTCGCGCTCTTTCTCCAGGGCTATTTCATTTTTCAAATAAAGATTCTTGTCGTTTAGTCGTTCTAGCGCGGCCGACAGTTCATCAGACAGAGTGTTCAGGCTTTTGGCAAGTGCACCTATCTCGTCGTCACGCTCGTCCGGGCAGTACCAGTCAAAATTCTGTTCAGCCATCGCCTGTGCAATCTTGCTCATTCTTACGATAGGACGTTTCAAGTAATAAGATGTAAGCTTTGCACCGGCAAATGATAAGATTAATGCGATGGCAAATGCAATCGGTAGGCTTATTAACGTCTGTCGCTTATAATCCTCGGTGCGCTCTGTACTTACTGTGACTAAAAGCACGTACTCCTTCGCATCATCTGCAAAGCGTAAAGGGTATGTCATGTCATTTGCAATATGCTCTTGCTTCTTATATGTATCCGCTGTGATCAAACGCACCTTGGCTCCCGACCGCGAAGCAAAGGTGTATATCATATTTTCAGCTTCTGCTTTTTCCTCTAACATACATCTATTGGCAAGTTCTGTGGATTTTGTTTTTATATAGGATTGATATTTCTTTTTACCGGCATAGGGCGTTAAGATGTAGAACGTCAAATAAACAGCGCCCATAATGAAACATGCCATAGTAAGAAACATCAGAAATGTTTTGATTGTAAGATTTTTCATTTTATAAGCTCCGTCATTTTATAGCCGATACCACGCACGGTTTCTATGCAGTCGTTATTACCGAGCTTTCGTCTGATATTCTTGATATGTGTGTCTACAATTCTTGTATCTTCGTAATACTCGTAATCCCATAATTTTGAGAGTAGAGTTTTCCTTGTGACAACGCCGCCATTAGCCTTCATAAGTTCTGACAGGATGTCGAACTCTTTTAGAGTAAATTCGACTGCGCCTCCGTCAATCGTTACTGTGTGTGTGTGCTCGTCTAGGACAATACCATTCATGGATAGTGTCTCGCTGGCGGTAACTCGTCCGCTTCTTCGAAGTATAGCCTCAACCTTGCTTACGATTACAGGCATAGAAGTTGTTTTGGAAATGTATTCGTCCACCTTGAGCTGGTAGCCTTTAAGCTGATCCTCTTCTGAAAACTTTGCTGTAAGCATCACGATAGGAACATCATTTTTTTTGCGGATAAGTTCGCAAAGGGTAAAGCCATCAAGCTTGGGCAACATGATATCGAGGATTACAAGATCGTACTCTCTTTCTTCCATAGCGTCGATGGCAAGAAGCCCGTCGTCAACTGCATTAACGGAAAATCCTGCATTTGACAAAAAATTGACCAGTAATTCCTGATAGTCTGCGTTATCTTCTACAACTAGTATCTGATACATGTCTTACCTCCGATATTCCTCATAAATGTTCAGCGCCTATGCTGACGTAAAATACATTTTATGAACACATCATACTACAAATATTACCTAAATAAAAGACTAAAGGCGTGCGAGCCGCTCATATTGAGTTGATATATTAATGTAAATATGGTAATATGGGCACCGAAAAGACAAACTATTAGAAAAAACTACTATATAATAAGAAAGGAAAAATTATGATAGCTTTAGGTTGTGATCAGGCAGGCTACAAATTGATGCAGGAAGTTAAGAAGCATCTGGAGGAAAGAGGACTTGAATACAAGGATTTTGGAACTTATTCAGAGGATTCCGTGGATTATCCGGTGTTTGGTAAGAAGGCAGCACGTGCGGTTGCTTCAGGTGAGTGCGAAAGAGGAATACTTATATGTGGTACCGGAATCGGAATCTCGATTGCAGCTAACAAGATAAAGGGCATTCGTGCAGCACTTTGTCACGATGTATTTTCTGCGGAAGCAACAAGGCTTCACAATGATGCCAATATGCTTGCTATGGGTGGAAGAGTTGTCGGAATCGGCCCTGCATTAAAGATTGTGGATGCGTTTTTGGATACCCCATTCTCAAATGAGGAGCGACACGTAAGACGTATCAATATGTTAGAGGAAGATTAAATTATTCGTAAGTAACGGTGGAAAGGAATAAGTCTATGAAAATGCTGGCTTTAATAACGCAGCTTGCAATATCAATGCTGACGGCAATATTTATAAGTGGTATCATAGGTTATTTTATCGATTATTTCTTTGGAACCAATCTCTTTATCTTTTTCCTGATACTCGGAGTGGCGGGTGGTTACAAGACCTGCTATAACGTAATATGCAAGTTTCTCGGAAGAAAGAATCTTTTTGAAAGCACATATAGAAAAGATGATGAGAAATAATTAACCGGACAAAATATTACAAAAATGTTACAGGTTCGACTCGGAAAAGAGTTGCAACCTGTATTTTTTATGCGAAAAAAGCGTTTTAAGTTGACATAAAAATAAAAAGGGGTTGACATAATTGAAAAGTCGTGTATAATATGTTACATAAATGTTACTAAAGTGTTTCAAACCCACAAAAAATAAAAACAATTTTGTAACATTAAAAAGAAAAGGAGTAGTGTGATAGTAATGAAAAGAATAGTAACCGTAATTGCAGCATGTATGATGTTATCATTCATGATTTGTTTTTCAACACATGCAGCAACCAAAGCTACTACGAAAGAGAATGTAACTATTAACCGCAGCAACAAAGCAAAAAAGAAGAACAGAATTAAATTAACAGGCAGAAGTAACAAATCACTATTGCAGACAGTAGCTTCGACGGAAAGTACAACGCAGTCAGTAAAAAAAGAAGTGGCAACAGCCCGGAGAATTGTCAAAAAAGAAGAAGACAAAAAATTAAAATACAGTAAAGCAGAACTTCGTTATATGACTTGTATCATTTATTGTGAAGCAAGAGGCGAAAGCTACGCAGGACAAAAAGCAGTGGGAATCGTTGTAATGAACAGGAAAAAGGACAAAGATTTCCCGGATACAATCAAAGAGGTAATATACCAGAGAGGTCAGTTCTCTCCGGTAAGAAACGGAGCGCTTAGCAAGGCACTTGAGAAGTATGATAAATATGCAAAAAACGATAAGTTCAAAGGCGAGATGCCAAGCTGTCTAAGAGCAGCGAAGGAAGTGCTTGAGGGTTCCACAACCGTTAGAAAAGACGGTAAGGAAAAGGATCTTAAAAATCTTTTGTATTTTTCAAGATATCTCTCTCATGCAAAATTTACTTTAGGAAATCACCAATTCAAATAGAGAAAAATAGTGTGTGTTATGGGAAGTCCGGTCATTTTTGTGACCGGGCTTTTCATATATAATATAGGAAATGTTTTATAAGGCATGGATAAATGGAGAAGAAAGAGTTGGTGAAAGTATGAGTAAAAAAACTTACAAACTTGTACATATTATTATGTTGGCTGCTTTTCTAGTGGCTTCGCTTGTGGGTTGTGAGTTTAACAAAAACAGCGAGAAAAAAGTTAGGGACCTTGATTATCTTGTCTGTGACGAGAGGGGGCTTCCGCATGAACTAACTGATATTATAAATGACAAGAAAAAGGAACCGTGTAAGTTCACCTACAGAACGAACGATTATCTCTATATTGTTGTGGGTTATGGAGCACAGGATAGAAGAGATTTAAACGTTGTCGTCTCGTCTCTTTACCTGACTGAAAATGCGATATATGTTGAGACGGATCTGACAAGTGATGATAACGTTGGACTTGAAAAAGGGCTGGTAAGTTATCCATGGATTGCAGTCAAGATAGAAAATTATGATTTGCCGGTTAATTTCGGTTAAAATTTCGTAACCGTTATTGTTTTTGATTATAGAATGTTGTATAATTACACGTTAAATGAGGTTTTCCGTATGTTAATGACAAGTAAAATTGTCAGGTTAAATACGGTAAAACCGGAAAATAAAGGAGGATTATGAAATGAAGAGTATCAAGAAAATCGCAGCCACAGCATTGGCTATGGTAATGCTTGCTTCCGTTGTACCTTCGGTTCCGGCTTCGGCAGCCAAGGTAAAAGTAAGTAAAGTAACGGTTGCAAGTGCTGCAACAGGAAGCACGAAGGAAGTTGTTGTTGCAGTTGGCAAAAAGGCCAAACTTACGACAACAGTGGCAGTTACGCCGTCAAATAGTGCTAACAAGAAGGTTAAGTACAAGAGTGATAACTCTAAAATCGCAAAAGTATCAAGCAGTGGCGTGGTTTTAGGTAAGAAAGCAGGAAAGACAAAAATTACAGTAACTTCTAAGAAAGATGCAAATAAAAAAGCAACCATTAAAGTTGTTGTTAAGAAGGGGCAGGTTAAATCCATAACACTTAATGAAACTTCAGGAACACTTAAGGTTGGAGATAAAGTAGCATTAAAGGCAACTGTTAAGGCAAAGAAAGGTGCAGATCAGACAGTAGTTTGGTCTTCGTCAAATGAGAAAGTTGCAACTGTAAGTAAAAGCGGTGAAGTTACAGCAGTAGCTGTAGGATCGGCAACTGTTACAGCAGCAGCTATCGACGGTTCTAAGAAGAAAGCTACATACACAGTTACAGTAGTAGCTGCTGAAGCTCCAAAGACACCGGAGACACCAAAGACACCGGAAACACCAAAGACACCGGAAAACCCTGTAGCAAAAGTTAATCTTGCAAAGTTTGCGGTTGTAAATGGAAATGAGCTTACATTCGCATTAGACAGTGCATACAATGTTAGTGTTTCAGATGTTGTATTGAAGGTAAAGAGATCTGCAAAAGGTTCATATAACAAAACACTTGCTATTGAAAGTCTTACTACAAAGGATGGTATCAACCATACTGTTGCTCTTACATCAGCAAGCCATATTGAAGAAGGTGAGTATGTTCAGATAACTGTATCTACACTTACAGGTGATGTTAAGACAATGGAGGCGCAGTACGAGGAAGGTACTGCTGCTTATGTTTCTACAGAAACCTATAAAAAAGAACTTTATTCAAGTTTTTCACGCAGTTTTCACTTTGGAGAAGACGGTGAGGGATATATCACATATGAGGTAAGTAATTTGCCTGAAGGGTTAACTTATAAGGAGAATAAGTATAATGGTATTGAAGTAAAGGGAACTTTTACAAAAGCAGGGAAAACAGTTACTACAATAAAGGCAACAGATGAGCTTGGAAATACAAAAACATACATTGTCAACTTCCTTGTGTACACAAAAGATAGCCTTATTGCTGAATCTACTGAAGAAACAGTTTATGCAGGAAACCATTTCTATTTAGATGTACCGCCTGTAGCCGGAGGATCTGGCAACTATTATTATCAGGTAGACGATGATGCAGATACAGGAGTGGATTTTCCTGAAGACTTCCAGGTAAATTACGATGGTACGACTTATTACAATTCAGGATATGTAAGTGGATTAATAAATAACCCGGGTGATTATGTAATTAAGATTAAAGCTTTTGATGCGGCTGATGTAGCTACTAGTGTTGAAAATATTAAATCATGCGAGTTTACATTGACAATTCATGTAAAACAATCAATCACAGTATCAGGTAAAGTTACAGATGCTGTAGGTAATCCAATTTCAGGTGTCAGTGTAGAGTTTATCAGTAAAGATAATGACTGTGAAAGGAGTTTTGATACGGAATCCGGTGGAATATATTCATTTGAAATGCTGCCTGGAACTTATGACATAGTAATTAGCAATGAGATTAATGACAAAATGGTGGAATTGGTACCTGAAAAAGCAGTAAAAGCAGTAAAGGCTGTGCCAAAGGGTGAAGTAATATTTGAAAGAATGAGATCTTATGATATGCATTCTGATTATGCACAGACAACGAAATACTTATACAATCAGACATTTACAAAGACAACATCAGATTTTGATTTTAAGTTAGATATTTATCCTGTAACACTTGAATCAGAGGATGAAGCTATTGGACGCGCCATCTCGGATTGCAAATGGTATAATGGTGATGATTTTGCCGGATATGGAGGATATATATATTTTAAAGCCGGTGAGTATAATCTTGAGACATACCCTAATACTCGTATTGAAGCAGTGCCAGTAGAATCAGTAGAATCAGAAGAATATAAGTATTATAAGGTAACATACAAATATGTAACAACATTTAATATTAAAAAAGATACCAATGCTGTTGTAAAAGCTACAGTCAATAAGGTAGAAACAAAAACAGAAATTACTGAAGAAGAGTATGAGTCCTATAATAGAGGATAAATGCTATACATCAGATATGGTCATAAAACTTCTATATAACTAACCAAAGCCCCTTTGAGCAGATATCTACTTAAAGGGGTTTTGTTATGTTTCGCATTGACAAAAGTTATAAAAAGTTATAAAAACTTATAAAAGAGACAAATAGTTATAAAAGAAACGAGGATGTTATATTATGCGACTTAGAAACGTGCCGGGTTCAAGAGATGTGATTGCAGAAAGCCCATTTACAGTAAAAAATGAAACCGAACAAAAGGGAAAATGGAAAGAGATTTTTGGTAATGATAATCCGATTTACATAGAGATTGGTATGGGTAAAGGTCAGTTTATTATGGAGCATGCACGACTTAATCCCGATATCAACTATGTCGGAATAGAGAAATACTCTTCGGTGCTTGTAAGAGCTTTGGAAAAGCAGGACGAGGAACAACTTCCTAATATCAGGTTCATCCGCATGGAGGCAGAGTATATTGCGGATGTCTTTGACAAGGATGAGGTTGGCAGAATATATCTTAACTTCTCAGATCCGTGGCCAAAGGATCGACATGCAAAGAGAAGACTTACATCAGTTCAGTTCCTTGAAAGATATGAGAAGATTTTAAAAAAGGACGGACATGTGATTTTTAAGACGGATAATCGTCCACTCTTTGATTTCTCTCTTGAGCAGGTTGAGCTTGCCACTAACTGGGAATTATTAAATCACACCTTTGACCTTCACAACTCAGAGTATGTTGAAGGTAATATAATGACAGAATATGAGACTAAGTTTGTAGCGCTGGGTAATCCTATTTGTCGTATGGAAATAAAACAAAAATAAAGAACATTATTAACCACCTTGCATATAATAAGCACAAAGCTATGCAGGGTGGTTTTTTCATGGGTGAAAAGCTGTCCCAGATATTATATGACCTTGAAGAGTCGCATTCGATAGTGAAAAAAATGTTGAGCAGATTGTGTGTGGTGGAGCGCGAATTAAACAGTTGTTTTCCGTGCGGAAGTACAAAAGGAGATTGCAGAAAGAAATCCAAAAATAAGTGTGGGTTTGATAAGCGTATTTGATTGTATTTATCAGCAAAAAGTGTTACAATTGAAATTGCGGTTTTATATTTTGAAATAAAGGATAACAATAATGAAATTTCGACCATGTATAGACATACACAACGGACAAGTCAAGCAGATTGTTGGGGGAAGCCTCACAGACAATAAGAACTTTGTGTTGGAGAACTTTGTTTCGGAACAGGATGCAGCATTTTACGCTAATTTCTATAAGCAGAGTGGAATAAGAGGCGGACATATAATACTACTTAACAAGTGCGGGACACCGGAGTATGAGGCTGATATCAGGCAGGCACAACTTGCTCTATCTGCATATCCTAACGGACTTCAGATAGGCGGTGGCATCACTGCGGATAATGCAAGAAGTTTCCTTGAAATGGGTGCATCCCATATAATCGTGACCTCATATGTATTCCGTGACGGTATGATAGATTATGAACGCCTTGAAAAACTTTTGGACATGGTGGGTCGGGAACATTTAGTATTGGATTTATCCTGCAAAAAGAAAGAAAACGATCCTGATTATGAGGATGGCTATTATATAGTTACAGACAGGTGGCAGAACTTCACCAAACAACCTCTTTCGAAGGAGCTTTTGGTTAAGCTTTCGCAATATGCCGATGAGTTTTTGGTTCATGCGGTTGATGTTGAGGGCAAGGCTTCCGGAGTAGAGAAGGAATTGGTTAGTTTATTAGCGGGAGCATGTGATATCCCTATAACTTATGCCGGCGGTGTTGGAAGTTATGAAGATATCGAGGAATTGAAAAGACTTTCAAATGGTAAGATAGACGTAACCATCGGAAGTGCACTCGATTTGTTCGGCGGAAAGCTGTCTTACGAAAAGATTTTAACTTATATGGATTGACGCAAATAACATAGATTGGAACAGAACAATGAACAGCAATAGTATAAAGGACTTTATAAAAGATAAGTATGTCTACATCTTAACCATAGCTTTGGCTTTCGGTATGATGTTAGGTGCATGGATAATAGGTAAAATAGGACCATTTGGCGGCAGATGCCTTATAGTGGTTGACGGAGTTCATCAGTATTTACCGTTTTTTTCGGAATATCAGGATAAGCTTAAACATATTAATGATATTCAGTATACTTTTGATATAGGAATGGGCAACAACTTTTTGTCCTTGTGGTCGTATTATTTGTCGAGCCCATTTAGCTTCATTATATTGTTTTTTTCAAAGGCACATTTGCCGATGGCAATTAATATAATAATCTCATTAAAGATTATTGTGTCGGCATTTACTTTCGCGTACATGCTTGTTCACTGGACAGGCAAGCCCAACAAGAATATCGGGGTAGTACCATTTGCCCTGCTTTATGCATTTTCAAGTTATGTGGTTGGATATTATTGGAACCTTATGTGGCTCGATTGTATTCTGATCTTTCCTCTAATAATGCTTGGAATGCAGAAGCTTCACAATGAGGGCAAAAGCAAGATGTACATTCTTGCGCTTTTGTACGGTTTTATCTGTAACTACTATATAAGCTTTATGATATGCATGTTCCTTATCATATGGTTCTTCACACTTTCTTATAAGGATGTTAATGACTTCGTGTTAAAGGGAATTAAGTTTGCAATATCATCGCTTGTTGCAGCGGCGATGGGAGCGGTAGTGCTTCTCCCGGCGTACAAGGGAATAATGACGACGGCGTCGGCAGAGTTTGAGTTTCCTAAATGGGAGTTTTACGGCAAGTTTGCAGACACGTTAAGATCGCATATGTTTTGTTCGGAGGTGCTTACCAATCAGATTGGCGATGCCGGAACGAACCTTTATTGCGGAATTATAACTATCCTTTTTGCGATTATGTTCTTCTTTATCAGGGACATATCATTAGCCAAAAAGATCATTTATGCGATTATTGAAATAATGTTTATCATAAGCTTCAATAACGTGAAGCTTAATTATATCTGGCATGGATTTCACAACCAGTACGGAATCCCCAACAGATTCGCATTTTTATATGTGTTTATTCTTCTGTTGATGGCTTACGAGGTTTACCTTAAGAGAGAACAATTGATTTTACCGATGGTTTTGATTTCGTATACGTTATCTATGCTATTCGTAATATACTGTTATTTTAACGCAGAGGTTACCTATGAGAATAAATGCTACATTATAACGGCGGCACTTCTTACAATGTATCTCGTATTCATGGGAGTATATTGTCAGGTAAAGGTAAAGAGAGAGTTCTTTGCAACGCTTTTGTTGGTAACTGCAATATTTGAAATGGCAGTAAACGGACTTTATGGATTTTACCAGGACGGAAGTTCTGATATGGAATATTATTATGGTAATACAGCAGAGATTTTTGAAGTGAGAGATCGCGTTGAGAGCAAGGAAATGTTATCACGTTCAGATATTTTACAGCCGATTTCTGTTGACGAGGCTACATGGTATAACCTTAAGAGTCTTGGAATATTCTGCTCAACCGTCAATGGAGACATGGTTGATGTTATGGGGGATCTTGGTTTTTACACAGGAGCCAATGAGTATCTTTATTATGGTGCAACGCCTGTGACTAATTCGCTTTTTGGCGTGAAACATGTATATACAAGACAGCATGACTTTGTTAATGTTGATACTGATATGACAGTGTGTGACACCGGCAAAACGAAAGACGGCGAAGTAACCGTTTACGAGAATCCGGATGCACTTTCGATAGGATACATGGTCAATGACGACATTCTTGGATTCCAAACTTACGACAATGGACCATTTACCGTACAGAATGAATTGTGCGGCGCGCTTACGGGAATTGAGCCTGTATTTGTTTCGATTTTTGATGATATGAATGTGTCAGTGTACGGTACCAATATGGACCTTACGCTCGTTGATGACAATAATGCAACCTACAAAAAAGCCAATGGAAGTGCCAGAGGTGATATGATATATACAGTTCCGGAGGATATGGATTTGTATATAAGCTGTAGGGGAAGCAATGTTCATAAGGTTGCGCTTCTTATTGATGGCAAGGAGCGTGCGTATGACCGTTATCAGGGACAGGTTTTCCATGTCGGAGAGATGAAGAAAGGTCAGCTTGTTGATATACAATTTGAGTTAAATGATGGACAGGATATGTCGGGAGAACTTTACTGCTATCCTATGAAGTTTTTGAAATCGGAGTTTGATAAGGTATATGAGAATCTTTCTCAAAGACAAATGAAGATTATATCGGCAACGGATACGGTTATCAAAGGAACGGTCGAAGCCGGAGAGGATGAGGTGTTCTTTACATCAATACCTTACGAAGACGGATGGAAAATATATGCCAACGGCAAAGAGGTTGACACGATGTCATTGGTTGGAGGACTGCTTGGTGCAAAGCTTCCTGCCGGAGAGGTTAATGTCGTATTGAAATATCAAAGTCCGGGACTTATGAAAGGACTTGTTATAACTATAATAGGAATAATTTTATTTATTATAATTATGATAAAGGAGGAACGAGAAGACGAGGTGTTACCTGTAAGTGACGTTTCGGAATCAACGGAATTATGAAAAAAAGGGAGATTAAGAAAGCGGTAATACCGGCTGCGGGGCTGGGAACAAGATTTCTTCCTGCGACAAAAGCAATCCCAAAGGAAATGCTTCCTATCGTGGATGAACCTACCGTGCAGTATATAGTTGATGAGGCTGTGCGAAGCGGGATTGAAGAAATACTGATAATCACCAATTCGAATAAACATTGTATGGAGAATCATTTTGACCGCTCTTATGAATTGGAAAACAGATTGCTTGAATCGGGCAAGAAGGAAGAGTATAATATGATATGTGGGATTGCCAACATGGCTAACATATATTATGTAAGACAGAAGGAACCGAAGGGTTTGGGACATGCTATTTTGTGCGCGAAATCATTTATCGGTGATGATCCTTTTGCAGTATTGTTAGGCGATGACATAGTCGAGAATCATGACGGCAAACCGGCATTAAAACAGTTGATTGAAGCATACGACAAGGTTCAGGCTTCTATCGTGGGTGTTCAGACAGTACCGGATGATGATGTGAGCAAGTATGGTATTGTGGAGCCTGCCAAGGGGGAATGTCTTGAGAATCGAAAAGTCAAGCTAAGATCAATGGTGGAAAAGCCCGCCAAAGAGGATGCGCCGAGTAATATGGCGGTTCTTGGAAGATATGTTCTTACACCGGAAATATTTGATTTTCTGGAAACACAGGAACCGGGAGCCAATGGAGAGATTCAGCTTACGGATGCTATTAAGAATCTCATGATAAGTCAGTCGGTTTATGCTTATGATTTTGAAGGAACCCGATATGATGTTGGCGACAAATTCGGATTCATAAAAGCAACTATTGAATATGCGTTGGAGAAAGAAGAGTTACAGGGAAAACTTCAACAGTACCTTAAAGATCTTGTAAATACATTTTAAAACGGGGGTTATAAGACATGGACAACGTGAAAAAGAACGGAACATTTAGAGCCAAAATCATTTACGGAGTATTGGCTGCGTTACAGATTATCATTGCTATAGCAGCGACACTTACAGTAATAACCAAGGTTTCGGAGTCGAAAACGTCATTGGTTGGCTCGATGCTCGCAATCATTATTATCGGACTTGGTATGACGGTAGTAATACTTAAGCTGGTTCAGGACGAAGAAAAAGAATCGGCACAGAAGAGTGATAAGTATAAGAAGTTATTCTTGAATCTTCCTGTTGGATTTGCACAGGCACAGATATTAAGAGATCCACAGACCGGTCGTAACTTGGGCTATAAAATATCAGATGCCAATGAAACTTTCGGAAGAATGTTCAATCTTGATATTTCCGATTACTATAATAAGGTAATTTCTGAAAGTCGTGTTGAAGTATTGCAGGATATAAATGCATGGTTTGAGGCATACAACAATTCGGGAACAAAACTTGGAGAACTTCTTGCGGTTGAGATTACAATGGAGAATCTCAATAAGGTGTTTAACACCGTTATGTACAAGTCAGAGGCTGACTATATCAATATGGTTGTAATTGATATAACCGAGCAGAAGGAAACAGAGAACAAGCTTTCAAAGGCTATCAAAGATGCCAATTCAGCATACAAGACACAGTCAGAGTTCCTTGCAAATATGTCACATGAGATTCGTACACCTATTAACGGAATTCTCGGAATGCTTCAGCTTACACTTATGTCTGAAGACTTGCAGGCAGATCATAGAGATAATTTAACCACAGCTAAAAATTGTGCTGATACATTGCTTAGACTTATTAACGATATCCTTGATATCTCTAAACTTGAGGCAGGTAAATATAACCTTCGTGAAGAGAACTTTGATGTTCGTGCTGCTATTGAGGAAACAATTGCTGCTCAGGTACCTATTGCACAGAACAAAGGTCTTACACTTGATTGTTCATTTGGTAGTGATATTCCAAAGCTTGTACGTGGTGATGAGCAGAGAATACAGCAGGTGCTCAACTGCTTGCTTTCTAACGCAATTAAGTTCACAAGTGAAGGTGGCGTAAGAGTTAAGGTTGCATGTATTGATGACTTGCTTGATAAGATTAAGTTACGAATTGCTGTTGCCGATTCCGGTATAGGTATTTCGGATGCAGATAAGAATAAGTTGTTTATAAGATTTTCGCAGGTTGATGCTTCTGATACAAGAAAGTACGGTGGTTCAGGACTTGGACTTGTTATTACGAAGCAGATAGTTGAGCTTATGGGTGGTAGTATTACCGTACAGAGTAAAGAAGGCTTGGGCTCAACATTTATCGTAGAGATTCCATTAAAGATTATCAAACCGGCAGAAATCAGTGAGGAGGAGAAGGCTGCTGCAGAGGCAGAGAATGAGCCTGCAGTATTCTCACTTGCAGGACATACAAGAGCAAGAATCCTTGTTGCAGAGGATGAGCCGGTTAACCAGCAGGTTATCGGAAAGCTTCTTGGTATGGCAGGTTATTCATATGATATTGCAGAAAACGGTGAGAAAGCAGTTGAACTCTTCAAGCAGAAGGAATACAAGGCGGCACTTTTCGATGTTCAGATGCCGGTTATGGATGGTCTTGCAGCTACTCAGGAAATCCGTGAAATCGAGTTTAAGGAGAAGAGAAAACGTCTTCCTATTATTGCCGTAACAGCTAGAGCGATGTTCGGAGACAAGGAAAGAATTCTTGAAGCAAAGCTTGATGATTACATAGCAAAGCCATACAACTTGAATGATGTTGTGGAAATACTTAATAAGTATGTAGAAACAGATGAATAAGATTTGAATTAGGCAGCTCCCGATTCGGGAGCTGTTTTTTTGTGTAAATATGTGTCAGGTACATAAAAAGTACATAACTTTATGTATTTTTTTACACAATATAAGGCTGAATTTCTACCAAATTAGAAAATTTTGTACTTTTGTACACAATTATAGACAAGGGGATTTTTTTGTATTATAATCCGGAATCACAACAAAGAATCAGAGAGAAAGAAGGTGAGAGAGAATCCGAATAGCAATAATAATGATTACTCTTTTAAGAGCAGTCTATACGGATAGAAAGCGAGGGAAGATAGAGAATAAACTTCTTCTGTATGCGTATATATCCGGAATAATAATAAACGTCTGTAGCGGTGATATAAGTCTTATAACAGACGGTTTCAAAATGTCTTTAGTATTTTTTCTACTTTTATTTCCACTATATTTAATAAAAGGTCTTGGGGCCGGAGATATAAAACTACTTTGTGTTTTGGCAATGTTTTTTCCGAGAATGATAATAAACGTAACAATAGCATCATTTGTAATTGGTGCAGCATACATTATTGTTGTATTTTTGGCACGTGCATTTACAGGCAAAAAGATAATACAAAAAGGTGAGACAATTCATTTTTCGATACCGATTATGGTTGGGTTTTGCGTGATTTATATATTGTCTTTGTTTGAAAAGGGGGTGTGACATGGACAAGGTAAGAATAGGTGTCTATGATAAAGAACTTTCTTATGTGACGAGACTATCTGTGTTTATGAACAAAGATGGTAAGAGCCGATGGAAAGTAAGTGGCTATACAGAAAAAAATATTGTCAAAGAAAGTCTGGAGAAAAATAAGCTTGATCTGATTGTTTCGACGGATAAAGAAGAGCTGTTATCCATAAAAGAAAATTATCCGCAGTTAAATTGTATATATCTCTCTTCGGAGGAAAGTAAACGATATGCAGAGGGTGGAATAAGTCTTGTGTTTCGATATCAGAATGCTCGGGTGATATGCGAAGAGATAAGGAAAGTAGTGGAAAGTCTTGGCATGTTGGCGGTTAAGAATAAGACTTGCGTTGTAGTGTATTCCCCAGTGTCGAGATGTGGTAAGACAACACTTTTACTCGATGTTATATCGGGAATTGGTGGCTGGCTGTATGTCGGAATGGAAGATTACGGCTACTTAAAGGACGTTGATAACGATAGTGCGGATGATTTTTTCTATTATGTCAAAGAGAGAAAGGCAGATAAGGTTACAGAAATATTGCAGATGTCAAACGGTGTGGTTCCGTCACCATTTTCCTTTTTTGATACAAGAGGTCTGAATAGGAATGATTTGGAATGGTTTTTTGAAGTGTTTGAAAAAATACCCGGATACAGAGGGGTTGTTTTTGATATGGGGCTTGGTGTGATGACGGATTTCTCCATGCTTTCTGCTTTTGATAAGGTGGTTGTCCCGTACATAAATGATGAGATTTCGTTTGGAAAGAAAGGACATTTTGAGAAGGTGTTAAGGGTTTGTGATATGGAGGATATGCTTGAAAGAATATATTTTCTGGATATGAAAAACGAGCCACATGCGTATATAAGGAGATTGATGGAATGAGCAGATTAACAGAAGAAAAAGCAAGACTTTCCGAGGAGCTTTTCGTTAGTCTTGGTGGGATGGGACACCTGACAGATGAAGAGATAAATTCGCGTATAGAAGAAGCCATTATAAAAAGGTGCAGACAGACTTACGTATCTATCGAGGAACGTCGGCAATTAAAGAAAGAATTGTTTGATGTATTTAGAAGGCTTGATGTGCTGTCACAGTTCCTTGAAGATGAAGATATTTCGGAGATTATGATAAATGGCAGCGACAAAATATTTATCGAAAAACGCGGTGAACTCATTCGAGTAGAGGAAGCGTTTTCATCGGAGGAGAGACTTCGCAATGTTATCCAGCAGATTGTAAGCGGGTGTAACAGAATAGTAAATGAAACAGTGCCGATAGTAGATGCAAGGCTTAAGGATGGTTCGCGTGTCAATATCGTACTTCCTCCGGTTGCACTTGATGGTGCAGTGATGACTATTCGAAAGTTTCCAAAGGAGTTTTTCACAATGGAAAGGCTTATTGATATGGGCTCGATAACCGCGGAGTGTGCTTCTTTTTTGAGGAGTCTTGTGCGAGCAAAATATAACATTTTCATTAGTGGAGGAACAGGAAGCGGCAAGACAACATTTCTTAATGTTTTATCCAATTACATACCAAAATCGGACCGTGTAATAACAATTGAAGATGCGGCGGAATTACAACTTCATGGCCTTGAGAATCTTGTGAGATTAGAGACGAGGAATGCGAATGTTGAAGGCGAAAATGAGGTTACAATGTCGGCACTTATTAAAACGGCTCTTAGAATGAGACCGACACGAATAATAGTTGGCGAGGTAAGAGATGCGGCAGCGATGGACATGGCAAACTCAATGCTTACAGGACATGATGGCAGTCTAAGTACGGGGCATGGTAATTCGGCCAGGGAAATGATGCTACGTCTTGAGACTATGATTCTTATGGGTTATGACATGCCGGTTGCCGCGATAAGAGGACAGCTTGCAGCGGCAATAGATATTGTCGTTCATTTAGGAAGGTTAAGGGATAATTCGAGAAAGGTATTAGAGGTTTGTGAGATAACCGGGATTAAGAACGGAGAAATATGTCTTAACACAATATATGAATTTGTCGATGAGGGGATGGCTGACGGAAAGGTAAAAGGAGCGCTTAAGAAAACAGGAAGTTTAATTAATTTGGATAAACTTCAAAGAAGCGGGGAGGAACCTGATTGCGAGTTTTGTAATTAATGCTTAGATGAATTGGGAAAAGGAGAAGACATGTGGAAAGAATTGATTACACAAGGTATCAACCGACTACAAGAGATATAACTGAATATGCGATTACGGTATTGATTAAGGCGGTTACAATCGGATATCTGTTTTATGATTCGATGTATATGTTCGTTATATTGATTCCGTTTTTTGTCATGGATTATAGAAAACTTATTGAGAACAAGAAGAGAGAACGTATAAGGAAGCTTAGTGAACAATTTGGAACGCTGATGGAGGCATTGGTTACTTCGCTGTCGGCAGGTTATTCGTTGGAGAGAGCTTTTGTTGATGCAAGACGAGATCTGTTGATGCAGTACGACAAGGACGAGTTGATTTTTGCAGAGGTTGATGAAATAATCAACGGCTTAAAAATCAACGCACCGATTGAAGATTTGCTAAAGGAGTTTGGTGTCAGAAGTGGGGTTGAGGATATAGAGAACTTTGCCAATATTGTGGGTGCTGCAAAAAAAAGCGGGGGTAATCTGATTAAGATTATTGAGAAGACAGTGAGAAGTCTTTTGGAAAAAAGAGCACTATTTCAGGAGATTGAAACAATGCTTACAGCAAAAAAATACGAGGCAAAAATCATGTTGCTTACACCGTATGGAATGCTTTTTTATCTGCGGTTAAGTAACGGCGATTTTTTAAATGTGCTTTATCATAATCTGCCGGGAATCATGCTTATGACAGTTTTTCTTGCGGGAATATACTTAGCTGACTTCTGGGCTTCTAAGATTATTGATATTCCTGTGTAAAGGGGTGGTTGATTGAACATACAAATTGTAAATCTTTTATTGTTTGTTTTGATAATCGCAGCAATGCTTTTTGGTTTTGTTAAAAAGCCCGGTGCAAACAACTCGATTATCTGTTACATAAAGAATCATTACATTCTATTAATTGTTCTGTTGATTTTCAACACTTTAAGTTTCACATTTACCCTTAATAAAACAAAAGAATTGTATATTGAAAGACCTAAGTTTTATGAGGACGAAAAGACATATTCGTTCTCTGTAAACGATGAAAAAAACTCGGGAGAAGTTGAACTTTCGGTTAGGCCGGTCAGGATAAAAAAGGAAGAAGTAATGCGTCTTATGGATAATTCCTTTGCTTATTTTGATGAACATTTGAAAGGAGATAACGCATCTCTTGATGAGGTGAAAGGCAATATAAATGTTGAACTACCTTACGAGGAATTTCCTTTTGAAATTAAGGTAAGGCCTTCAGATTATCGTGTTGTTAATGAGAGTGGCGAGGTTAGAAATGATGTGGATGCACTGCTCGAACAGGGTTTTTCCAATGAAGAAATATTGAGTGGAATCGGTGTGGTTGTGAATATAACGCTTATATACGAGGACATTACAAAGAGCAAGGACTATGAATTGACAGTTTTTTCTCCGGATAAAAATGCGTGGGAGGAAAATGTCGATGCGGTCACAAAACTATACAAGGATAAAGAAGAAAAATCGTCTTACGATGAAAGTTTCGAGCTTCCGTCAAGTTATAAAAACGTAAGCATGGCATTTTCTGATAATAGTGGCAAAAAAGCTATTTCGATTCTGGTGATTGGAATTGTGGTTGTTGTTTTGCTTGGCGTTAAGGAGTTGGAAGATAAGAAGAATAATGATTTGTTGATTAAAAGAAATCTGTTGCTTTCTTATCCCTGGTTTATAAACGAGCTGGTGCTTTTTCTCGGTGCCGGGATGCAGATAAAAAGAATCTTCAAAATGATGGTTGATGACTATAAGAAAAAGACGGGAGATGACTACAGACTGCAACTTATTGAAGGTCTTGGTAAGGCATTAAATGATTTTGATATTGGAATGTCCGAGGGAGAAATCTACTACAGGTTAGGAAGAAGGCTTAAGCTTCCCTGCTATGTGAAAGTCATGACACTTTTGGAGCAGAATGTCACAAAAGGGTCAAAGGGTATGGTTTCACTGTTAGAGCAGGAGGAGAGAAATGCCATGACGGAACGAATCAATCTTGCAAAGCAAAGGGGCGAGGAGGCTGGGACCAAATTGTTGGGGCCAATGATATTGCTTCTTTTGATTGTGATGTTGGTGATTATGATTCCGGCATTTTTAAGCTTCTCATAAAATGACAAAACTTATGGTTTCGAGAAAGGGGGTGATGAAAATGTGGAATGTATTAAAGGATTTTTTCGACGATGAATCCGGAATGGGTGTAGTTGAAATAATTCTTATTATAGTTGTGCTGATTGCGATGGTAGTTATTTTCAAAGAGCAGATAACAACGCTGGTTAATAATATATGGAAATCTATTAACGAAAGCGCAAAGAAAATTTATTAGGTAACTGTTAACAATTTTCGGAAATGATTTGGGAGGTGTGCTATGAAGAACCGGGGACAAACTACAGTTTTTTATTCATTAATAATAGGAGTGTTGCTTGTATTAACCTTCACTGCACTGGAGGTTGTAAGAATATATTGCGGACGCGTGAAAATAAGAGCTGTACTTCATAGCGCACGAACCAGCATCATGGCAGATTACAACAGAGATTTGTTTGAGAGGTATCATTTACTTTTCATGGACCCAACATACGGCACGGGAAGTGATGCCATGGTAGAGGAGAAGTTTGCAGACTATGTTATCGCTTCACTTGACGCTGATAAGGAAGTTTACTCGTGCTCGTTAAAAGATGTGGCGCTTGTGAGCAAAAAGACAATTATGGATGATCACATGAAATTACTAAAAAAGCAGATTACGGAATATGAGACAAAGGAAGGTCTCATTAAAAAGGCGACTGAATTGCCACAAAATGTAATGGACAACTCGAAGGAGGTTAGTGAAGCTTCGGACACAACCAAAAGAAATGCGACGGTTATTCCGGAAGATAATAACGTAAGTGAGGAAGAGAAAGAGGAGCATTTTGAAAAGAATGAGGAACAGGTTGATGATCCAAGAGATGTATTAAAGAGCAACTTAAGTCTGGGGGTGCTTGCACTTGTATTGCCGGAGGGGACGACAGTTTCCAAAGACCCACAGGACTTTTCAAACTCGCCTTCAAGTGAGTACAAAGAAGAGGTAAAGGAGGATAAAGATGCCTCGTTTTCCGATGTCGGTAAGATGACGGAGGCGCTTGATGATATTGCAAAAGAAAGTAGTGGGAAGGGTCTTGGGATGACTTCAAAACTTGCGTTTGCTTCGTATGTGCTGGACCATTTTTCCTATCAGGGAAAAGAGATGGAAGGTAGTGATATGAAATGTGAAACGGAGTATATATTGAAGGGTAAGGACAATGACTATGCCAATCTTGAAGCAGTGTTAAATGAGATTATATGGACGAGGATGCCGGTTAATTACCTTTGTATTATGCAGGATGAGGCAAAGCAAGGCGAGGCGCTTACGCTTGCAACCGCGATATGTACTGCAACAGGGACGATGCCCATGGTTGAGATTGTCAAATATCTGCTTATGGGATGTTGGTCTTACGGGGAATCGATAAGTGAGGTCAGAGCGTTGATGCATGGAGAAAAGCTTCCCTATGTGAAGACACCGGATAAATGGAGGACGGATTTGAAAACGCTTTGTGACGGTAATGGAATAAAGGAAGAGACAGGCATGGCATACAAGGATTACCTGTATCTTATGTTGCTTCGAAAAGAAAGCAAAGATGTTACATATGCACGAATGTTGGATGTCATAGAGAAGAATCTGAAACAAGAGAATTTATCTGTGGTTAATTTGTGCGGTGAATTGATTTTTCAGGGTGAGGCACGAATCAATAATTTCTTTCGTAAGGAAGAGGATGAATCTTACAGCTATTATTTTGAAGAGAAGGTCGAATATTAGGTGGCTTACAAAAGCACTTGCATTGTCGGATGTTTTGATGTAATACCCTAAAAAATAAAAAAATCTCCAAGCACAAGCAATTTGACCTTGTAAGGGCTTTTGTAAACCACTTAAGAGGGAGGGATAACTTGAATAACAGGGGTTCGGCCACAGTTGAGGCATGTATTACGGTGCCGTTGTTTTTGTTTTTCATGCTGTTTGTTTTCTGTATAGGAGCAACGATATATGCGGATTGTTGTATATGCCAAAGCCTATCGGATGCGGCTGTGTACAGTTCAAAATACTGTTATCTTGAAAGCAGAATTAGAAAAAATGATGAAGTAAGTGTAATGTGCACCGGTGTGTTGTACACGCAATTTTGTAAGAATATTGAAAATGCTAAGTTCGTGGATAAGGTGGTTGCAGGAGGAAGAAAAGGGATTGTTGTGACAGCGCTTCCGGATGCAACCGACAGGAAGGTTTTCATGGCAAATGCATCATTTGTCATTAATATTCATGCTCCAATTATTGGATCATTTCATATGCCGCGAAGTATCAAGGTAAGGCAAAAAGCGTTTCTTGGGTACGGCAAGGAAGATGGAAACGAGGCGGATTATTACGTCTATGTAACGCCTAACGAGTCTGTGTATCATTTAAGCAGAGGATGTAGCCATCTAAATATTAGCGTGGAGGAACGAAATGGGCACGGGCGTATGGAGCCGTGTGCGTTTTGCAAAAACAAAAAGGTGGAAAGCGGTAAAGTCTATATTGCAAAAACCGGTGATGTTTATCACACAAATCCGCATTGCCTTGGTCTTAAGAGGACGGTTATGCGAGTGAGAAAAAGTTCTGTGGGTGGATTGTCACCCTGCACGCGTTGTGGAAGATAGAGGTGGAAGAAATGAGAAAGAAAAATAAGGGTAGCGCCGTTCTCGAAATAACGTTGTTAATTCCGATAATACTCGGTTGTGTGGTTCTGTATATCAACATGGTTTTGTCGTTGGTGGATTGTGCCAAACAGGAAGACGCTGCGTCAGAAATACGTTACGAGGAAGATAAAAATATAGCGAATGAGTTAAGGAGGTGGCAGTTAATTGCAGACGAATTATATAAGGGAAGGAATGAGGAAGCTCCTGGTGATTGATTGGGAGTCGGAGGAAGAGGACATTTACGAAATAGAACTTTTTAAAGCTACAAAAGTTCCGTGTTTTTTGTCGTTTGAAACAAGAGAGGTTGATGGGGATAAGAAGTTATATTATGAAATGGGGCACGGGGTTAGTCTGTCTTTGGCACTGCAACATATGTCTCTTTCGTCGGAGCGGGTTAGGCATATGGTTAGAAGTATTAAACAAATGTGGGAAAACTGTGAGGAGTTTTTGTTAGATCCACTTTCGGTAATATATGATCCAAATCTTATTTTCGTGGATGTTACTAGCGGTGAGTTTTCTTTTTTGTATTATCCGAAAAAGGAAGGGGAAGAAAAGGAAATCAAAGATTTTCTATCCGTACTTTTGCAAAATGTGGATAAAAAGCAGGAGGAAGGTATGCTGTGTCTTTTGCGGTTTTACAATCAAGTAACGGATGAGAGGTTCAAGGTGGATCAGGCGGAATGTGTAGGAATCAGTGAAGAAGGTAGATTGGAGATATTAAAAGAAGAACCTCAGGTTGAGGAAATTAATGACGAACCATTTGTGGTAGAGAAGAAGAAAAAAAATAAAAGAAAAGTGAATATAAAGCTACACTATGTTACAAAGAAACTCATGATTGTTGTAGCTGTTTTTGACGTGCTTATGCTTATTGGACTTTGCATGAATATCTTGACGTATGAAAAGATGGGATATCTTTTTATAGGTCTGGCCGTTCTTATTGGTATGAGCATTGTATATATGCAGATTGATACAGAAGAAACGCCTGAAGAAATGATGGAGGAGTATTGGAATCAAAAGCAATATGTGACTAAAGAGCAAGAAGAAATGCCGTTGGTTATAAATGATGATGGTATGAAAAATGAGGAAGTATACAGCGGAGAGACGGTTCTGTTATCAAGCTCCTACGAAGAGGAAAACATTGTCGAAGAGATATGTCATGGCGATTTATGTCTAAAACCATTTAATGATGAGAGGCTAAAACCCGTATGCTTCGGACATAAAAGCATTGTTGTTGGTTCGATGGAGGATGGATGCGATTATACACTCAAGGAAAAGGGCATAAGTCGCATGCACGCAAAACTCATGGATAAGGAGGATGGAGCTTATCTTATTGATCTTAATTCAACTAACGGAACCTACTTAAACGGTGAGCTCGTAACTCCCGGAACGGATTACAAAATCGAAGAGGGCGACATGATTTCATTTGGAGAGAGCGAGTTTTTTGTCGCGTACGAAAATTGATAGAATTGTTCCGATTCTTGTTGTAAAAATGTCGGTTTTCAGATATACTTATATAGGATATGCTTATTTCGTTTAATCGGAGGTGAGAATTACGAAAATCAACATTTACTATGGTGGAAGAGGCCTACTTGAAGACCCGACAATTTACGTGATTAATAAGATGACAGAGGTTCTAAAAGACCTTCGTGTCGAAGTTGAAAGATACAATATTTTTGAGGACAAGAATGCAATTGCAACGTTGCCTTCGACTCTTAAGGGTGTAGATGGAGTAATTCTTGCAACTACGGTTGAGTGGTTTGGTATCGGCGGGTATATGCAGGAGTTTCTTGATATGTGCTGGCTGTATGCGGATAAGCACGAATTAAGCAGCGTTTATATGCTGCCGGTTGTAATGGCGACTACCTACGGAGAAAGAGATGCCGAGCTTAGTCTTGTCAAAGCATGGGAGACATTAGGCGGTATCCCTACAACGGGTCTTGTTGCTTATGTTGAGAATCTTGATGAGTTTGAGAAGAACGAAAGCTACTTAAGAATTATAGAGAGAAAGACGGAGACTTTATATAGAACTATTCATCAGAAGAGTGAAAGTCTTCCGACAAGTAACCTTGCGGTTAAGACCAATATTTTAAAGACTCGTACAATAGAGCTTACGCCTGCAGAGAGCGAGCAGCTTTCCAAGTTCGTAAGCGATGAGACATATGTGAAGCAACAGAAAGAGGACATAGAAGAGTTGTCTGCTATGTTTAAGAAGATGCTTCGTCCGGAGATAGTAGAGCAGGAATTACAAGAGGAAGAGGACGAGCCTGAAGAGTCGCCTCATCAGCTTGACAGAGAGAAGCGAGACGATTCGCCTAATGACAAATACATTAAGGCATTTACTGACAATTATCATCCGGCTTCGGATTTCTCTGCCTCATATGCGATAATAATTACAGATGAGAATAGAATATTACACATTGAAGCACTGCCTGAGAAAGTCAAGGCATTTTATGCTGCTGCCGAGGAGGCGGATGTAACTTTGCGTACCACAACAAGGTCTCTTGATGATATTCTGCAGGGCAAGACAACATTTCAGCGTGGATTTATGGCAGGAGAGATTTCCGTAAAAGGAAAGATCAAGACATTGAGAATGATGGACGAATTGTTTACATTTTCTTGATTATCGAAAGTAGCAGTTAGGAAGTGAAGTAATGGCATATCAAGCCTTATACCGTAAATGGAGACCTGACGGATTTGAAGAAGTCAAAGGTCAGGAGCATATAGTTACCACACTTAAGAATCAGATTACGCATGACCGTATCGGACATGCGTATATCTTTCGTGGGACAAGAGGTACCGGTAAGACGACAGTTGCGAGAATATTTGCAAAGGCTGTCAATTGTGAGCACCCCTTAGAAGACGGAAGTCCCTGTAATGAATGCGCATCCTGCAAGGCGATATCTTCAGGAAGTTCGTTAAATGTCAGGGAGATAGATGCGGCCTCTAACAACGGAATAGATAATATCAGAGAGATTCGTGATGACGTGCAGTACTCTCCGACAGAAGGAAAGTACAAGGTGTACATCATTGACGAGGCACACCAGATACAAGGGCCGGCATTTAACGCATTGTTAAAAACCCTTGAGGAACCGCCGTCTTATGTTATTTTCATAATGGCGACTACGGATTCGCACAAGATTCCGATTACGATATTATCAAGATGTCAGAAGTACGATTTCAGACGAATCAGTATTGATACGATATATAACAGGTTAAATGAGCTCTTGCAAAGAGAGGGTATCGAGGCGGAGGAGAAGGCGATACGATATATAGCCAAAACCGCTGACGGCTCAATGCGTGATGCGTTGAGTTTGTTAGACCAGTGTATTTCATTTTATCTGGGTGAGAAGCTCACATATGATAATGTGCTCGAGGTTTTGGGCGTTGTTGATATCGATGTGTTTAACAGGTTGACCGACGAGGTTGTCAAGGGTAACACGATGGCAGCGCTCGAGGTGATTGATGAAGTTGTATGGCAGGGAAGAGAGCTTACGCAGTTTGTCACAGACTATACATGGTATATGCGTAATCTTATGCTTATTAAGGTTTCGGACGGAGTTACGGATCAACTTGATTTATCTTCCGATAATCTTGAAAGCATGAAGGGTGTTGCACAGTCTGTGGAGATGAATGCGCTTATGCGTTATATCCGCATTTTCTCGGAGCTTTCCAATAGCATGAGATATGCGGCACAGAAGAGAGTTGCGTTAGAGCTGGCGGTTATCAGACTTACGACGCCGCAGATGGAGATTGATGAGGATTCGATACTTGAACGTATTCGTGCGTTGGAGAAGAAGATAGAGGAAAGTGGATACGATCTTTCCAAGGAACAATGGGCGGCACTTGTTGAGAACAGAAAACAGGAGGTTGCCGTCAAAGAAGAATCCCCTTCCATTAACAGGGAGGAGGTTTTAAAAAGAGAGCTTACTCCGGCTCAGTATGAAGATATGGGACGTATCGTGGAGAGCATTAAGGAGATACAAAGAGACGAGGAATGTCAAAGCCTTATAGGCAAAGGAACAATAACAATGCTTCGATTTGCGAGCATCAATGTCGGAGCTGATCAGAGTTCCATAGTCTTATCATTTGACCACTCGACAGAAGGCGACATGGCATATTTAAGGCTTAGTGAGGAAAAGACCATAACTACCTTGAGAAGTCTCATAGGAGAAAGAACAGGTAAGGATGTGCAGATAACCTGTCAGCAGAAAAAAAGTTTAAAAGAAGAAGACTTGCATAGTATCAATCTAAGTAAGATTAATATGACAATAAGAGAAGAATAACAGATATTATTTAACAGGAGGACATTTAAAATGGCAAAACGTGGAGGTTTCCCCGGAGGAATGCCCGGAAACATGAACAATTTGATGAAGCAGGCTCAGAGAATGCAGAAGCAGATGGAAGAGCAGGCAAAAGCACTTGAGGAAAAGACCTATGAGGCATCAGCAGGTGGCGGTGCAGTTAAGGTTGTTATATCAGGTACAAAGGAAATCACAGAGATTCATTTGGATCCGGATATTGTAGATCCTGATGATGTTGAAACACTTGAAGATGCAATAGTTGCTGCAGTTAACGAGGCAATTCGCATGCAGGATGAGGATCAGAGTTCCCAGATGGCCAAGATAACCGGCGGCATGGGTGGATTGGGAGGATTTCCGTTCTAATGGAACTATACAGTGAACAGGTTAATCGTCTAACTGAAGAATTGGGAAGGCTTCCGGGAATAGGAAGCAAATCCGCACAGAGACTGGCATATCACATCATCAATATGCCGAAAGACCAGGTGAAAGCATTAGCAGGTGCGATAGTAGATGCAAAAGAGAATGTCTGCTATTGCAAGGAGTGTTACACATTGACGGATAAGGAGATATGTCCTATCTGTTCATCTAACACGAGGGATCATTCCACTATCATGGTGGTTGAGACACCAAGAGACCTTAATGCTTATGAGAAAACGGGTAAATACGATGGGGTTTATCACGTTTTACACGGTGCAATTTCACCAAAGCTTGGTATTGGGCAGGATGATATCAAATTAAAAGAGCTTATAGTCAGACTACGTGGTGATGTAAATGAGCTGATTATAGCGACGAACTCCGGTGTCGAGGGTGAAATAACAGCAATGTATATAAGCAAGCTTGTGAAGCCTACAGGTATCAAGGTAACACGAATTGCTTCGGGGATTCCCGTTGGGGGAGATTTGGAGTACATTGATGAAGTTACTCTACTTAGAGCACTTGAAGGACGAGTTGATATGTAAAGAGAAAGGAAGGTATTAGTATGAAAAGAATTGGAATGTTAACAAGTGGTGGCGATTGTCAGGCATTAAATGCTACAATGCGTGGTGTGGTAAAAGGTCTTTGCAACATGTACAAAGACGTTGAGATTTACGGATTCCTCGAGGGTTACAAAGGACTTATCCGTAACAACTACAAGCTTCTTAAGGCTGAAGATTTCTCGGGCATACTTACTAAAGGTGGTACAATCCTTGGAAGTTCGCGTCAGCCGTTTAAATTAATGGGTCAGCCGACAGAGGATGGTATTGATAAAGTTAAAGCCATGAAAGAGACCTATAAGAAATTAAAACTTGATTGTCTTGTTGTCCTTGGTGGTAACGGCTCTCAAAAGACAGCTAACCTTTTAAGTGAAGAGGGATTAAATGTTATCGGTCTTCCAAAGACTATCGACAATGACCTTTGGGGAACGGATATGACATTCGGTTTCCAGTCGGCAGTTGATATTGCTACAGCAGCAATTGACTGTATTCACACAACAGCAGCTTCTCATAACAGAGTATTTTTGGTAGAAATCATGGGACATAAAGTAGGACATATCACACTTCATGCCGGAATTGCCGGCGGAGCCGATATCATACTTTTGCCGGAGATACCATACGATATCAATAGTGTTTGTAAGGCGCTTGACAAGAGAAGCAAAGAAGGTAAGGGATTTTCTATTATCGCAGTAGCTGAGGGTGCTATTTCAAAAGAGGATGCTGCACTTCCGAAGAAGAAGAGAAAAGAGAAAATTGCCAATCGTCCATACCCATCTGTTGCTTATGAAATAGCAGATCAGATTAAGGATACATGTGGCTGTGAGGTCAGAGTTGCAGTTCCCGGACATACTCAAAGAGGTGGCAGTCCGAATGCATTTGACCGTGTGCTTTCTTCAAGATTCGGTGCGTATGCAGCGGGACTTATTAAGGAAGAGAAGTACGGAAGACTTGTAGTACTTAAGGACAATGATGTTACAGATATCGCGCTTGAGGAGTCAGCAGGAAAGCTTAAATATGTTTCACCTGATGACAGCATTGTTCAGAATGCAAGAGCGCTCGGAATATCTTTCGGTGACGAGTAATGGTTTAATCACCATATGGTTTGATCCTGCATATTATATTTCATGGAAACTTTTTAAGGAGCAAGGAATGTATATGCAGGGTCTACGTTATAATCTGGATTCTTATTTTCCTAAGAATCCGGATTTTTTAAAGGAAGAGGAAGTTTGTCTTGAAGATTATGAGCAGATAAAAAGGCTCTATCCATTACAAATGCGACTTGCGGATGTAGTACTTTCTGAGTGTTTAGACCGCTACGAATATGAGGGCAGTCCAATATTTCATGAGTATCCGGATGCGGTTACCGTGTATGGGATTGCAAAGAAAGTGTATGATGCCATGGGATATGGCGATAATAATGAAAACAAACAACAATTAATGGATATGATACAGATTATGGTTTGTCATGATATTTACGTAAGAAGACGTCGGCATGACAAGCTGATTGGAAAGTGGAGATAATAGATGGACGGAAGATTTGTTGCCAGAATAATTTTTTTGGTTATTATATTTTTTGGCACTATATTTGTAGTAAACCAATTAAATAATGCAGGCGTGGACGAGGTTTCAGCTGAAATGGAGCAGTCGGCCGTTCCTTTGGTATATGTAAGATATGAGGACCAGTTTATAAATACTTTGCACGGTTACACCGGTAAGGTTACAACAACTAATTTTCGTGATACGATAACGCCGATGGATTACGGTCAGACAATTAATTTGTGGGCAACAAAAGGCGAAACGGAGAACACTGGTTATGAGTACGAATTAAGAAGTCAGTATCAGGGCGACCTAATCGAGAATGATGTTATAGGTAATTCTGTATGCGAAGACGGATATGACAAATTAAGCATAACCTTTCGTACCAAGTTAGAGGAGCTTACCGAGTATGTACTTGTCGTGAAAGCGATGAATGGAGAAGAGGTTGCAGCCAGATATTATACGAGGGTTGTTGTGGAAAATGATTTCCATGCGGCAAGTCTTCTTGATTTTGTATATAGATTTAACAATGCCATATTTGATAAAGGTAAGGCAGAGACAATAATTACCAAGAGTATTGAGCCGAATGAGGAAGGTAATAATGATTATCTTTCTTCCGTTAATATTCATTCAAGTTTTGAAACGATAACATTTGCTGACCTTGAGCCAACAAGAATAACTAAACCTATTGCGGATATAAAGGAAATAGATGACAGCTACGCAATCATACAGCTTAAGTATCTTATATCGGCAACGGAGAACAGGGTACAGGAGAATTATTTTATCACAGAAGATTACCGTGTAAGATATGTCAACAAAACAACGGTATATCTGCTTGATTACAACAGAACACAGGAATCAATTTTTACAACAGATAATGTTAATATTACAGCAAATTATTTTAAAATAGGTATAACCGACAGTCATGATTTTCAATATATGGCAACGGAGAATCAGAAAAAGGTAGCGTTCGTTCAGGCGAGACAGCTTTGGTATTACGATTACAATAATAATACTATTTCCAATGTGTTTGGATTTTGCCAGTCGACCAACTATACTGACCAGCGTGCAGCCTATGATGCCAATGATATCCGGATTATCAGGATGGAGGAGTCGGGCGACGTTATATTCGTTGTGTATGGATACATGAACAGCGGTGTTCACGAGGGTAGAGTCGGCATGAGTCTGTGTCGTTATGAGGTAGGCAAGGGCAAGGTGGATGAGCTAATATTCGTGGAGAATGATAAGCCTTATAACATAATCAAAGAAGATATGGAAACACTTATGTATTACAATGACAATAAGGAGTTTTTCTACTTTGACAATGATTGTGTAATTAAGGTCAACACGAGCGACCTTACATCAGAGATATTTATAGAAGATGTTTTGAATGAAAATGTTGCCGTGTCACAGGACAACCACTTGATAGCGTATCCTAATTCGTTGCTTACTGAAAACACAACAGATGTTACGATACTTAATCTTGATAACAATGAAACGCGAACGATCGTTGCCGATGGAACAGACAGACTTAAGGCTATTGGATTTGTCCAGGGCGACCTTGTTCTTGGAAGAGTCAAGGAAGAGGATATTGTAGTTGCGTTGGATAAAACGGTCATTTGTCCGATTGCATCCATAGACCTTATAGATGCTAACAATAAAGTTGTAAAAACTTACAGCGATTCGGGACTTTTTGTCATGAGTGCCCGTGCAGAAAATGGAGTTGTGTACCTTGAGAGAGCCAAAAAGTTGGGCGGGGAGTTCCAGGAAGCTGCGCAGGATTTCATAACATATAAGCAGGATGAGGATCCGGGCAAGATATCCTACAACTATAAGTACACTGACAATGCGTATAACCAGTTATATCTCTCATTTCCTTCGGGAATATATATTGCAGAAAAGCCGAAACTCGTAATCACAAAAGAAGCAGTTTCTGATAAAGATACAAGAGTTAAGATATCATTTGACCATATTAATCCGAAGTTCTACGCTTTTGGACAGGGTCATTATATGACGGATTACTTGAGTTTAAATGCTGCCGTAAGAACTGCGTATGAGAATGCGGGAGTAGTTACAGATGCTGACGGAATTATTCTTTGGAGAAAAATCGCAGTCAAGGATTATCATACCGTTGCAGATAAAATAAGGTTATATCATGTTGAGGACATTGAGGAGACACTTCCTGCATGCATATACATGATGGGTGTGTATGAGGAAAAGAATCCTGAATATGCCGCGATGAAAGAGGACATTTCATCAGGACTTCCGACAGAAGAGGTAATACTTAAATACGTTGGACGTCAGGGCGCGGATATAACAGGTTGTGATTTCGAAAACGGATTATATTATCTCTGCAAGGAAGCACCTGTTATTACTAGATTTGGTGATGGTACTTATGTGCTCGTTACAAGTTACAATGGACAGAAGGTCAGATATATTAATCCGCTTGAGGAGAAAGATATTGTCGAAGACAGAAAAGAATTCGAAGAAAAGATAATGAAGAGTGGCAATGTATTCATAAGTTATGTTAGATGATAAATGGGCACGAAAAAAGGATTGGCAAAAAGCCAATCCTTTTTCAGTACTATATTCGGATTACTCCTCAGCGATAGCACCAACAGGGCAAGAACCTGCACATGAACCACATGAAATACATGTATCAGGGTTAATCTCGAACTTGCCGTCTCCCTCAGCGATAGCACCAACAGGACAAGAACCTGCGCATGAACCACATGAGATACAAGCGTCACTAATTACGAATGCCATAATTGTATTCCTCCTTCGTTATATATTAATAATTAAAATTCAAATTATCAACAATTATATTGTAAAGCATGTTGAAGGATATATCAAGTTAATTTTGCATATATAATCAACAAGCCTAGGACACGGCGTCTTCTGCACGACGCCTTTTAATGCCGTCTATAATAATCTGTTTTGCCTTGATAGCATCATTGTTTGTCAAAGGTTCCATGCCTTTTAATGGGTATTCCATACCAAGCTTCTCATACTTAACTTCACCCATATTATGATAAGGAAGAACATCTAATGCCTTAAGATGTTTAAGTCCACCTATGAAATATCCTACAGCATCAAGGTATTTATCAATGTAAGTGATATCTTTGACAAGCACATGTCTTATCCAGATATCAACCCCTTTCTCATCAATATACTTTGCGAAATCAAGTATGTTGTCGTTAGGCTGTTTGCATAATTCCATATGCTCATCCGGATCTATATGCTTGATGTCTAACATTACAAGGTCAGTCACCTTCATAAGTCTGTCAAACTTTGCAAGAAGTTCAGGGTTATCTCTATGGAAAATCACACCTGAAGTATCAAGACAAGTATGGATATCTTTGGCCTTGGCAGCTTCGAAAAGTTCAATTAAGAAATCCATCTGCATCAAAGGCTCGCCACCGGTAGCAGTAATACCGCCATTCTTATAGAACGGTTTTAAAGTTTCATACTGAGCCATCAAATCTTCAACAGTATGTTCCTCGCCACCACCGGGTTCCCAGGTATCGGGATTGTGACAATATTTGCAGCGCATCGGACATCCCTTGAAGAATACAACGTATCGCATTCCGGGACCGTCAACTGTACCGCAGGTCTCTATCGAATGAATGTGTCCTATCATTGTGTCACCTCTTTTCATAATATAATTGCTGTTTAGTTACATTTTTCGAGTGAAACTTCTAATTGTTTTTAAGCGTCTCTTATGATTGCAGTTCCAACGCAGGCCGCTTGCGCTGCGTATAAGAACGCAGCGGTACTAAACTCACACTTCGTGTTCGTTAAGTGCCGGCGTCTTATGAGCACCTGCTTATGGATACCGCAACATAATTTGACGCCTGATATACAGGTTGAAGTTTCAAAAAATGTCCCTAAACGGACGCGGCACGAAACTTGTCTACGGCTCGCATCAGCTAGTTTGATGCACTTTCCTACATGAAGAAACAGCGTGAAATTATCTGTGTATGAAATATCCTGTGACATCTGAAAGGTACTTACAACCTCTTAGTGCGTTTCACCTGGATACAGGATATTCATACATCTGATAATCTATACGCGTTTGTTAGGAATAAAAGTGCATTAAACAGTAATATAGTAAAGAACAGGCAAGGACGTCGTCCTTGCCTGTATGAAATATAGTTTATCTCGAAGTTAATTACATAGACTCATGGAATGTTCTTGAGATAACGTCTGCCTGCTGTTCAGGTGTTAACTTGATGAAGTTAACAGCGTATCCTGAAACACGGATTGTAAGCTGTGGGTAGTTTTCAGGATGAGCCTGAGCGTCTAATAATGTCTCACGGTTAAGTACGTTAACATTAAGGTGATATCCACCTTCTGCTACATATCCGTCTAACATGTTAACTAAGTTATCGATCTGCTGTGTATTGGTTGCTGCCATTACATCGTCCTCCTTTAATTATAATTATACGATATTTGTTACAACAGGATTAATCCTGTTGAAGTTCTTCATCCATACCCTCCATGAGAGTAGGAACGCTGCATGCGAGGTCACCCTTGGCACAATCGGTACAACCGAGTGTAACCTCGGATTTCTCGCCTGCTGCAACGGTATCATCCACAGAAACATTTACATGTCCGTGACCGTTGCCCATCATGTTATCTAACATAGCTACAATGTCATCTACCTGATTCTTATCTTCCATAACTATACCTCCACGAACTGTTTCTGTATGCGTTTACCTGTTAATTATTTGCTAAGGTCGATATCGATATCTCCTGCAAATACCTGATCCTCTTTACCAAGAGCTCCAGGGATGATTGAGAATGTATTAGAAATACCATCCTGAGCATCCTTGAAAGGAATCTTAGCAACTGATGCAAGTGAAGCTACTGCACCGTGAGTATCTCTCTTGTGAAGTGGGTTAGCACCAGGTGCGAATGGTGCACCATGCTTACGTCCACAAGGTGTGTCACCAGTATTCTTACCATATGTTACGTTAGAAGTAATTGTAAGGATTGACTGTGTAGGAACACCATTTCTGTAAACGTGTTGTTTTCTGATCTTATCCATGAATGTTGTAACAATGTAAGTAGCAATCTCATCAACACGATCATCGTTGTTACCATATTTAGGGAAGTCTCCCTCTGTCTCGTAGCTTACTACGATACCCTGCTCGTTACGAACCGGCTTAACCTTAGCGTACTTGATTGCTGATAATGAGTCAGCAACGATTGAAAGACCTGCAACACCTGTTGCGAAGTATCTCTTAACGTCTCTATCATGTAAAGCCATCTGGATTCTCTCATAAGCATACTTGTCATGCATATAGTGGATGATGTTAAGTGCGCTAACGTAAACTTTAGCAAGCCATTCCATCATGTCGTCGAACTTAGCCATTACATCATCATAATCAAGAACGTCACCCTCTACAGGACGGTACTTAGGACCTACCTGTACGCCTGTACACTCATCAACACCACCGTTGATAGCGTAAAGGAGACATTTTGCAAGGTTTGCACGAGCTCCGAAGAACTGCATCTCTTTACCGATAACCATTGAAGATACGCAGCAAGCGATACCGTAGTCATCACCGTGGATAGGTCTCATCATATCATCATTCTCGTACTGGATAGAAGATGACTTGATTGACATCTTAGCACAGAATTGCTTCCATCCAAGAGGAAGACGTGTTGACCAGAGAACTGTTAAGTTCGGCTCCGGTGCTGTACCTAAGTTGTTAAGAGTGTTAAGGTAACGGAAGCTCATCTTAGAAACAAGTGTACGTCCGTCAACACCCATACCACCTAATGACTCTGTTACCCAAACCGGGTCACCAGCGAAGATCTGGTTGTACTCAGGTGTACGAGCAAACTTAACGCAACGAAGCTTCATTACGAAGTGATCAACGAACTCCTGAATCTGCTCCTCAGTAAACTTACCAGCCTTCAAGTCTCTCTCAGCGTAGCAGTCTAAGAATGTAGCTGTACGTCCAAGTGACATTGCAGCACCGTTCTGCTCCTTAACTGCTCCAAGATAACCGAAGTATGTCCACTGGATAGCTTCCTGTACGTTTGTAGCAGGCTTAGAAATATCGAAGCCGTAGAAGCTTGCCATCTTTGTTAATTCCTTAAGAGCCTTGATCTGCTCTGAAATCTCTTCTTTACCTCTGATTACATCATCAGTGTAAACTGTACCAAATGATTCCTTCTGTGCTAACTTATCCTCGATAAGTAAATCTGTACCGTAAAGAGCAACTCTTCTGTAGTCGCCGATGATACGTCCACGTCCGTAAGCATCCGGAAGTCCTGTTACGATATGGTTTGTACGGCATCTTCTGATCTCAGCATCGTAAACGTCGAATACACCTTCGTTATGTGTCTTTCTATGCTTAGAGAAGAACTCTACGATTTCATCGTCAACTTTGTATCCGTTATCCTCGCAAGCCTTCATAGCCATACGAAGTCCACCGTATACGTTCATTCCTCTCTTGAAAGGAGCATCTGTCTGGAAACCAACGATTGTCTCTTTGTCCTTATCAAGATATCCTGCACCGTGAGAAGTTAAAGTAGAAACAACCTTTGTATCCATATCAAGCACACCGCCTGCTTCTCTTTCCTTCTTTGTAAGATCCATAACCTGTGCCCAAAGATCCTTTGTGTTCTGTGTAGGGCCTGTTAAGAAAGTGTCATCACCTTCATATGGAGTGTAGTTCTTCTGAATAAAGTCACGTACGTCGACGAACCTCTCCCAGTTTCCGCCATTGAAACCATTCCATGCTTCCGATTTCATCATGATTAAAAAATCCTCCTTTGAAATATAAAATTATGATGACTACCAAGAGTTACCGGTCGGTAGTCTCTTCATGCTTTCATTATAGTTTTAAATTGTATACACGTCAACGGAAAAAACCGCATTTATTGTATTTTTTCAAGTACAAAAAATGCGGTCTAAAAATCAAAAAAATCTCAAAAACCTAGAAAAATCAATAATTCTGCAATGGGCAAAATTGTATACAATCCTGAACTTGCCCTCCGAACACAACATATAGTTGTCGTTGTAAATGAAAGGCACAAATAGTGAAAATGAGCTCAATCACCGATGTGGATGGTGGTGTATCCATCATCCTTTTTGGTGCCTGTAACGTTATAGGATTTCTTATTGCTTTTACTTGATTTGCCGTTGCTGCTTTGGGCGGTTTTGTTAACAGGCTTTGTGCCAAGACTTATGGTTAAGGTAATTCTTGAAATATTACCTCTGGTAAATTGTGTATTGGGAGCAATACTTTGTGAAATAACGGTATCTTTGGGATATGCATCGCTGTAATCACTTGTCGTATTGACTTCAATGTTTGAATCCAATTCGTTTAGATTATTTTTGGCATCTGTAAGGTTTGTCCCAACCATGTCAATCATATTTAATATTTTATATTGTTTTTCGATTTCTTTTGAATAATCTTCTATATAATTATGTAACGATGTTAAATGTCCTGATGCTGGAATCAGATTTTCATTGGTAAAACTAAGATTGCTTTCCATTTTAATATTCGACAAATCCTTGGTGTGATAATAATTCACAAGTAATACAATAGTGAAAAGAGCGAAAATGCATGCAAACAATACGGGTGTTTTGTACGTACGTTTGACTTTTGGCTTGTCTTCGTGGATGTGCATTGCTGTGACGTTGTCGTCTCTGACGGGAGGCGTTGTCAATGCGTTGTATAGCATTTGCACAGAAGGATAGCGCTCTTTGTAAGAAAGACTTAATCCCTGCGCAATAACGTGTGCTGCATGTGGAGGTAGGTCAATGGCATGTTTAAGATCATTTTCAATATCATTATCGTGAGTTTCCGATTCCTTTATCTGCATTCTTTGGAGAGAATCGGTTGGTGTGTGACCGGTAAGTGCAAAATAAAAAACCGCACACAGACCGTAAACATCTGTCCAGGGACCGATTTTGCCTTTCGGCGAGTATTGCTCGGGTGGAGCGTAGCCGGCTTTTAATATAACGGTAAATGTTTTTGTGATTTTAAGGTTATTGTGGTTGGCAGAACCGAAGTCTATAAGATGTAACCGATTGTCGGTTCCAATCAGCAGATTGTCGGGACTTATATCCCTGTGGATAAGCCCTTTGTTGTGGATACGACTTATGTCATGGAGTAATGGGGTGATAAGTTCCATAAACTCGGGATAAGGCAGGAGTCCTTCCTGCTCGACAAGCTTCTTTATAGTAAGTCCTTCTATGTATTCCATTACAATATAAGTTGTATTGTTTTCCTCAAAGATATCCAGAACTGTTACGATACTGTCCAAATCCTCAAATTCCTTGAGGAGGTAGGCTTCTTGTCTGAAGCGATCCAGACCTTTATTAAATGCGATTTCCAGCTCGCCTTTGTAATGAGTAACCGCATAAGGATTGTCATTGTGAGTATCTCTGGTGGCAACGCCAAGGGGATAATACTCTTTGATAGCTACATGCGATATATCGGAAGTTGTGGATTTGTCTTGTGGTTTTGCTGCAAGATTTTTTGCACGATAAGTAATTCCGAAACCTCCTTCGCCGATTACGCTTTCGATTTCGAAAATGTCATGAAGAATATATCCGGTTGGAAGTGTGTGTGACAGCTTGTCCTGTGACATGCTAATTACCTCCATGAGAAATCGTTGTTGCAAAATGTTGCTAATATAAATGTATGAGAGCCGATTCGAATGCGGTCTCTGTCCTGAAGTGGAAATGGTTTGTCTGTATCAGTGGTAATTATTGCCCCGTTAACATATACCGGATTGGAACTTCGGTTAACTACTATAGAATAGGTGATGCGGTCAGCATCATATATAATTTCTGCATGTGTTTGTCTGCTGATTTCTTCGTCTGATGTTATTTGTACATCCATATTTGCACCACGTCCTATAGCGTTACTTCCGCAGAAAAGAGGATAGTATTTGCCGTATTCTGCTCCGTCTATACACACGAGCCAGCCGGCTAACATATGTTTATTCTGCGACTGCATTTCTTCGATGTTACGTTCTACAGGAGAGGTGTTTATATCAGATTCGTTTGTGTTGTTATTAGTGCTGTCTGAAGAATCAGTGTTGGCACAATGAGGGCAGGAAGGAAAATGATCAGCATTGTAAAAATGGTTATTAGGGCATTTGATAAGATTCATATGTTTCTCCTTAAATAAGACGATATTGCAGTGAATGGTCTCCGAAGCATATGACAGAACCAGATGGCACGATATTATCTGCAGTTAATTTCTCTGCACGGTCATCCTCGTGGATAAGGTATGTTCCGTTATGCGAGTGGTCGTTTATTTCATAAGTTCCGTCATTGCGATATGTAAGCGATAAATGTTTTCTGCTCACATAAGGGAGACGGATTACTATTTCACATTCTTTTTCGTCTCTTCCGATTTCGTAAGTAATATCAGGATATATCCTTATTATCGAGCCTTTATATTGACCGCTAATACATACCAAAACACCGACGGTTTTGCCATTTTTGTCTGTGAGATATTCGGTTGATTGATTATCGCAAAAAAGGTCAATGATGTTCCTTCGATACTTTTCGCTGACAGAGATAGGATACCCGCCTACGGTGATATATCCTTTGTGATAGGCTGTCGCGTGAGCAACCGATACAAGGTAACTCTGATGGCATCTGGTAAAGCCGTAATCTGAAAGTGTCTCTGCGACATCGCCTAATTTTCCGTAGAAGCTGTAGGTAGTCATGCCCTCTGATGTGTGAAGGATACATTTGCGCCCTGCACTTTCAAAGTAGAGAATGTCCTTAAGAAGAATATGATAGTAATGTCCACCACAAGAGAAACCAAACATTATTTCATTTTTATCATTTGTGTAAATGTTACCGTTCATTATTTCACCTTTTATTTGCTTGCAGAATTAATCAGCTTTGAATAGGTTTTGACCTTGCTGTTTGGAACGACAATGCTAACGGAGTATGGCACATTTTTGAAAGTGCATTTGCCAATCGATTTGATTTTTGTTCCTTTGAAGGTTATGCGTTTTAGTTTTCTGTCGTTATACAGAACTTTGAGTCCCAATTTTTTAACTTTTTTGCCAAAGCGTATACCGGTTAAGGAAGAACAATTGGCAAAAGCATGATTGCCGATATCAGATATGTTATTACCTATATTAACTGTGGTTAATTTCTTGTTTTTGTAGCAGGCTCTGTCTGCTACTTTTGTAACCTTATATGTCCTTTTGTTGATGCGTACAGAATCCGGAATGGTAATTGTTTTGTATGTAGTTTTGTCAGGCCTTAAAAACATGACAGTATTTTTGCCGGTTATTCTGTAATATGCATGATTGATAAGATATTCGGTATTACTATCAACGATAGTCTTATTGTTGTTGTTCGTCTGGTTAGTATTTGGAGTGTTATTCACTTGTTGCTTGTCCGTGCTGTTACCGGAGTTATTACCGCCTGTTGTTGGTTTTTCTTCATCATCGTCAGGACTGGTAGTGGTGCCGGCGGAAGGAGTGTCGTTATTATCGTCGGGGTTGTGATTCTCAGGTTGTTCGTAGTAATAATATGTTTTGTGAATACTTCCAGTAAACCAACCGATACCTTCTATGTATACATCTAGAGTTCCCTTTTCAGAATCCTTGACAAATGTTTCTTTGTAATCCATTTTATTGCGAAGCACAATGTTCTGCTCGTCATAGGTGTATGTAACAGTAGTCTCGGGATCCATGGAATTTGCTGAGTAGTTATATTCTAAATCATTAATAGTGGCATCTGCACCGGAAATGTCAACAGGAAAAGAATTATCCATATATGTGTACTCATATTTTTTGCAGTATTTTATCTGAGCAGCTGTCGAACAGTGAATTATGGAATAGTCTTTAGTAAATGCGTTTTTACCGATTGTTGTGATGTTGTCTGATAGCATAATATGTCTAAGATTCTCGCACTCACGAAAAGCGTTATATTCAATCGTTGTTACAGAAGTAGGGATGTCGATAGATGTAATATTGGTACATCCAAACACGAGATTATCGGGAATTGTTGTTAAATTTGTTGGGAGAATTATTTGTGTTATTGCACTTCCTCGAAATGCACAAGGAGCTATATATTTGAAATTAGACAAGTCGATTTTCATTGCAAGGCTACCGCAATTCTCGAAAGCACATGCTTGGATAGTGTCGACGTTATTAGGGAAATTTATTTCTGAAAGATTCGAGCATCCTGAAAAGGCATCCGAACCGATTTCTTTCACAGATGAGGTCAAAGTAACTTTTTTAAGTCTTTGACAACCCGCAAAGGTAAAGTTACCGGTGGTCTTGTTATTTATTGTAACGGTTGTTAGAAAAGGACAACACGAAAAACAATAATCGCCAATGTGTTCAATATGATTGTTAATTGTAAATTCGGTCAACTCTTCACAACCACTAAATACGTAGTCACCGATATATGTGACGCTTGATGGTAAAGTAAAGTTTGTAAGTGACTCACAAGCAGAATATGCGTGATCTTCAATAATTTTTACATTGTTGGTAAGTCCGGAGTTTTCCAATTTATAACAACCTGCAAATGAGAAACTTCCTATTCGGGTAACACTGTTTGGAAGAGTAACATCAGTGACATTATGAAAATGAAAAAAACAGTAATTGCCAACATCGGTAACACCATCTTCTATTACAATATGGGAAACTTTATTTATGTCTAAAATATCCGGAGATATCATTTCATTATGGATTTCATTTAAGGCTACCATTTTTCCCGTTCCAGATATTGTGAGCGTGTGGTCAGAATAAGTCCATGTAACATTCGAACCATCGCCTTCACCTCCGCAGTTGCCGGAAATTACTGTGGTTTCGGTAGCATGACAAGTAAACGTCATATAGTTACAAAGACAGAATAAAAGTAATAGTGTGCGTATGACGAGTGATAACGATATGCAGTTCTTAATATTTTTTTCTGTTTTCATAGGCGTCACCTCCACAATCCTCATTTGTAGATGTTAAAAATTTAATCAATCCAAAACTTTGCTATGGCGTCAAAACGTGGCAGATTAAGCGCAAGATAGCCGTATCTTGAAACATCAATAAGGCCTTTTCTTTTGAGGCGATCTCTGTATACCGACATCTGACTGTCAGATAAGGACAGTGCATCGCGGATTTCTTTGTTCTTCATCTCCCCGTTTTCAACGAGAAGAGACACTATTTTTTTCTCTGTATCAGGAAGCTCAAACCATATTTTCTCGTATACATATTCACTCAATGTACGGTCATAATCGATTATTAAGTCGTCAACTCCACCGCATTTTTTCTTCTCTGTGATTTTATCCCAATAGAGATATCCCAATACCTGATATGCGTATGCGTAACCACTTGTAAGCTTTGCCATTTCCTTGGCGGTTGACTCGTCGACATTTAGAATGCTTTTGTAACTTTGTGCAATCGAAAATGAGCTTAATGGTTCAAGGTATATCTTTGGCGCACGATACAAGAATGTCAATGTCTTCTCGTTTTGCAAAACATTGATGTTTTCATATAGTCCGGTCATAAGCAAAAAAAGTGGTAATTTTTTGCGTAGTAGAATCTGATAAATGCCGGTAAATACTTTGACATTGTTGTTGTTGACGATTTCATCGATGGCAATCAATACTTTATAATGCTTCTTTTTTAATTCTGTCAGAAGTTCCTCAAGCGCAACGGAAATATCGAAGATAGGAGTGGCGTTCTCTATTGAGATGCCTATTCCAAGACCGGACAAGTCAATCTTGGCGTTTGTAAACAGAGTGTGTATGCTTTTTCTACTGTACAGATTGGCAGCAATGGCGTTGAGGATATCAACATCGGGTGATACGTTAATTACGATCCAATCCTTTTCTTTCTCAAATGTTTCAATTATATTTGTCAGCATTACAGTCTTTCCACTGCCTCGTATTCCGGAAAGCATATACATATAGTTGGATGGTGTTTCGCTCATAAATGAATTAATAATCTCGGATGTCTGTTGTGTTCTTGATATATATTCTCTTGGCTCGATTCCAAATGATAATGTAAATGGATTAGGCATAAGTCGTTCCTCCCAGTTAAAGAATGATTGTTTTCGGTTATAAGTTTTGATTCCTGGTTATAACTGGTTATAACTTTTGAACCCTGGTTATAACTGGTTATAACTTTTTAAATTCAGTCTAATTCATATTTATATGAAAGTCAACAGTAATTATTACAATTTGAGGCGTGTTTATTACAAGTCTATTCTAATAGAAGATTATATGTGTTATGAATGAAATAATCTCTAAGTTGAGGAATTGTTTTCTGTGATTAGGAAATTTATATAGGTAATATTCCTATGATAGATACATAGGAAGAGTGCATTTTGTTAGCGATAGAAGGAGAATGGTAAAATATATGGTAAATAAACACGGGGGCACTGAAGAATTGAAAGGAAAAAGTGATTATAAAAAATACACATCAGTTTACGGGGAGATTGCACAAGTCCTTTCAAATCCGAGGGATGTAGAAAAAATATATGAGCTATTAAAGGGGCAGACAGTTTCGTTTCCACAGAAACTATATTCTAAAGAATATATGAAGGAGTATATTAACAAAAACTACGGAACGGAAACTGCTAGAGAAATTGCTAGTGTATTGGGTATAAGTGATAGGAGGGTGAGGCAGATAGCGAAGGAGTAGGAGATAGTATTTTTTTATCTATAGTCAAAAAGTAATGATTATATTCTAAAACACTTTGGGGAAGATGGTGAATGTATGGGTTATAAGATTGGCTCTTTTAATTTGAGAAATCTTGGATTGTCAGCAATGGGCGAAAAAAATGAAAGAGATTTAAAAAAAATTGCTGAAATTATAAGACGAGAGCAGTTTGACGTTGTAGCTTTACAAGAGGTTCTTAGTGAGGGAAAAGCATTTACATCGCCAGATTTTGCAAAAAAATCTGTTTTGATGGAGTTGGGAGATGATTGGGATTTTCAATGGGCGAATGCAGAAACACAGCTCACAGATACAAGAAACGAGGGTTATGCATTTGTGTGGAATAGACGTAGATTAAGGCTTGCTACCGTAAATACGATGGATGGTCGGAAAAGAACATTTTATCCGAGGATATGTCGTTTGAGTAAAGAATATATGCAAAGAAGACCTTACTATGCAAGATTTACACCAGCAGGAACTATAGAAGGAGGTCCGTGGATAGAGTTCAGACTTTTGTGTATACATACTTTTTATGGAAAAGATACTATGCTTGACAGGAGTATTCGACAGAGGGAATTAGATGTTTTGATAAAAGATATTTATCCACAGATATCTGACAGGAGATACGGTGAGTATGGAAATGGAATGCCATCATATACTCTGATAATGGGTGATTACAATGTCGAATTATGGCGTTCATGGAAGGATGAAGCAAGAAAAAAGGTAAATGTTAAAAGACGATCGCAAGGCAAAGCACCATATCCCAAACCTGCATCACTTTTGGCTGATGAGAATGACATAATTGAATCCACTAGATGGGGAAAAAGGCAAGTGAAAACTGTGCAGTATGAGTATACAACACTGCGAGCTTCTGATGACAACCCTGATATTGAAGAATCAAGAGGCTATGCGCACGATTATGATCATTTTTCGTTTGAAGAAAGCCAATTTGAAGGTTTGAAAATGAAAGTAAAAAGAGTTGATGCTGTACGTAAATACTGTGGAGATGATTTTGATGCTTACTTAAAAAGTGTATCAGATCATGTCCCAATAGCAATGGAAATCGACATTAAATAATATTGAAAGAGAGGTAGTACATATGATGAAAGAAGTTTTGGCGGTTGGAAGTGGAGTGATTGTTGGTGCGGCTATTTGTTATGGTGGTTATTGTTTGTTAAAGTACCATTCTAAGAAATCTGACTTGAAAGAAGATGATATTTTTGCGGAGAAAATCCGGAAAAAAGAAGAACAAGAAAATAAGCTTCATGAATTATTGTCTCGCCAAGTGCATATCGAATTATTGACGGCTAGAGAATTAACAACTTGGTTTAAGGATAATCGTAATTCTGTTCCTAAAAATGCGAAGATGATTATTGTAACACCTACGTTCGATAATATGAGAGGACTTGGTTATTATGGGGATTATAATTTCGATTTGGACACAAATTTAGTACAAGTATTCTATGATGATGAGTCAGGAGAAGTGTACAAGATTCGGCTAGTAAGTTTTACAAATATTGAATCTAATCTACAAGCAAATTTAATTGAACAAGACGGTATGATGGTTGTTACTGAATAAAAATAAGGGGGAAAGTTATGATAGGATTGCTTACCAGAGTAGTCGTTGGCGCCGCGTTTGCAGGAGCGGCAGGATTAGCATTGTATGGTGTGTATAAAGTTCTAACGAGAGAATCCATAAAAGAGGAAATAAATAAAAAAATAGAGGAGCAAAATGTTGATTTAGTTGATGAAGAAAAAAATGAAGCATTCTTTATGAACGCATTTAAAGCAAAATATAAAGGAAAAGTTGAGACAGGAGAGACGTTTAGTTTTCAGATATTGGATGAGTTTGATGAGCCTATTGGTGATGTCGATATAGATGATTATGATGATATAGCAGATGATATTGAAATAGGTGAGGAAATTTTTCTCTAGGAATATGGGAGGGTGTTATGGAGGATAAGATAATTAATAAAATTACAGAGTACATAGAGGCTAATGAGGAAACACGTCAATTGATATTGAGTTCAATTGCCAATCCTTCGTTAAGAAAGAAGAGTGTAGGTACTACAGATGAGGAGAAGATAAAAGTTGCGTACGCGTTGAATATGTGTACGGTTTCTATTTCCCAGATTATTGATTATGATGATATAAATGTTTTGGAACAGGAATATGAAACGATATTAAACAACCTGAATTTAGAGCAGATTCCTAAAGATGAGGCGTTGTTACAGATTTTAAAACAACTACTTGATACAATTACATACTTTAGGATTGAAGAAGGCGAAAAGGAGATGATAGAGAAAGAATATCAGCAAAAAATAAAAAATGCTATATGGACAGCAATACCAAATTTTGGATTGATTGTAGCAGGTGGGAAACCTATGACTATGGCAATTTCTCTTGCTTCTCAAGTTGGAATAGGTTATATGAATTATCGTCGGAATAAAGTGGAGTATGGTATTGAATTAGAGAGAAAAAATTGGGAACTACAGAAGACAGCAATTGAACAGTTTAATGGGTTGAGAAGAGAATTATTCGACACTGCGTGGAGACTTGCTGATGCATATGGTTTCCCTGATGGTTATAGACTAACAGAAAAACAAATTACACAATATAACAGGATTTTAATGGATCAAGATGAGATGCGAAAATATGAGCGTTTGGAATCAATAAAGGAAGATTTTGAAGCATATCCTCCGTTTTGGTATTTTATTGGAAATGTAGCTAATTATATCTCGAGGTCAAGTGATTTAGCTCTCACTGATGAGACAAGATTAGTATATCGTGATAAGGCACTTGAGTATTTTGAAAAATACCAAGAATTAAATAGATTTAACATTATGCGAGAGGATCAGTTAGCCGCTTCATGCGCATTAGAGTATGCTGATTTGTTACTTTTGGATAATAACACGAATGTGGATAAAGTAAATGAACTTATAGACAGTGCTGTTAAAACGTCAAAGAATCAAAATGATATTCTCGAATTATGTGCTATTGCATATCTGAAGATTGGCGAACAAAAAAAAGCCTCGAGGATTTTGAGACTCCTTGTGAATGAAGATTACAATAGTATTATAAATGCTCAATTACTTAGTAGTATTTATGTTTATGAACATAATAGAATAGATTATGAAATCTTGTCTAGTCGTATAGATGTTGATTATTTGTATCCTATGCCTCAAGATAATGAGGATTTAGAAATATTGCAAGCTGAGTTTGGAGGCAAACAAAAATCGGTTTTAAAAATGAAGTATAAGATTGTTCTCGATGAATTTTTAGATAAGTATGTAATTGAGTGGAATAAGATTACATCAATTTTTGATAATGCAACATATTATTCAACTTCTTTTTTTCTAGATACTCCAAAGGCGAAAGCGGAAAGAAGGGCACAAGCCAGACGTGTATTTGCAAACGTAACTAAGAGAGAGCGCTATCAGCAAAGAATGAGAGAGATAGGATATGAGTTGAATCTTTTGGATATTTTAAATGAAATGGTTACAAATCTTTTTGATTCCCCTTTGTTTTCTGATTACACATTGGAGCAAGAGGTAAAAGATGAAATAAGAAGGCAAATAATCAATAAAAAAGACGATATAAATCAATTACAAGAAGCTATGAACAGAGGGGAATTCATGATTAATGCATATTTTGTTTCGCAAACAATTACGCTTAGACAAATTGTAGAAAATGCGTTTAGGCTCATTTCACATTTTGCGATGGGACAGATTGAAGCTGCTAATATTAATGAGATTTCATATATGGAAAGTAATTTAATATTATTTTGCTTGAATAATGAATTAGAACAACCTGCAATTATCGTTAATAAGGATGCAGAAACCATACATTTATTTGACAAAACAAAAGAACCTTTTACACCTCAGCTATTTGGAGCTAATGCAGTTGCACAAAAGAAAAATGCAGAATTTGTGACTGAAATGACAATGTTTATCAAAGAAAAGATGAGTAGTATAGATTTGAAAAATACCCAGACATCAATTTATTTTAGTGGATATCCGGAATTCAATGGATATTTCATGAGCACAACCTTTGTTAACCATCCGGATGTAAGAGGGCATGCATTGATGATTCTAAAGGACAACACTAATCGAAAATTTGATTTGGTTTTTACTACGGATGGTATAGTCTCTATAGTGAAGGACAGGGTTAAGAGTCTTACACCGTATGGAGAGGTGAAGCTTAAGAGTGATGCTATCTTACTTTACAGAAATGAGATCGTATTAACTAGAGAGTACAAGACGTTGTCATTTGATGTAAATATTTTGTTTGACATTATAAAGCAATTAGGAAGTAGATTTGTAAAAAATATTGATGAGAAGGTAGAGTATATCGAGGGGACAATTACTCCTAAACTACTTAACAAGTGGTTTGTGGAAAAAGAAGAGGCTATGGCAACTGGTGTAACAAAAATATACGCCGTACCTACCGATGATGTATTGGATCATTTGGGATATCACTTTGAAGATAATCTTGATGAAGAAAAAAACTTGCTCCAATATTTTTACGATAATAATTCAGGAGATATTCTTGGGCTTAGAGTTGTGAGATTTGATTCAATAGATTCGAATTTTCAAGCAGTTTTATTTGAACGCAACGGAATGATAAAAGTAAATTAAAGGGGGATTGTATTATGGGTTTACTGTTTTTGATTGGATTATTGGCTGCTATTGAAACTATGGTAATAATTACTGTAGCTCTGATGGGAGGAAAATGGCTAAAAGAGTATGTTGCAAAAAAATTAAAGAATAAAAAAAATCAAAAGGTTGCATTTGCAGATACGAGGGAAGTGGTGGACGATTATCTGAAAAATAAAGCAGATGCCTCGGATGAGTTATCTATGGAAGAACTTGAAAGAATGTGTGAGAAAACTCCGTATGTTAGTGCGCTTGTTGACGAGAATGGCGAGATTGGAGAATATGAAGGTATTTATGCAGAAGGTTGTAATGAGAATTTTGAAGTGAGGATTAAGCAACAAAAAGGAATGATTGTTGTGGGGGTATAATAAATGGATATTGTTGTTCTGTTTGAACGAGTCAGTTTAAACGATATAAAAGGAGATAAGGAATTGCTGTATAATGATTTATATATGGCGGGACGTCTTCTTGATATTGAAAAAAAAGATGCTGATATTAATCTAAAACTTTTGGAAGAAAGACTTCCAAACTCACCCGATAGGGAAAAAATTGCGATTATTGTATCGTCGAATAAAATGAAGTCGAATATGGGAAAGCGTATAGTCAATTTTAAGACAAGTGCTATTAAATCTCTCGTGCGTGCAGGTGTTGCTGTTGATAAAGATTCCTTGTCCGTGAAACTTAATGATTCCTGTGATGTTGACGAATTAATAAGAAAAGAGTCAGTGCTGAGAAGTAAAGGAAATAATTCAAATTATGATGAATTTGACTATGAGCAGAAATCTAAGCAATATATACCAGTTGAACCGTTATATTCATTTGACAGAGTTATTCTTCCGGCAGATGTTCTGGAAAAGATAGAGGAGGCGGTTGGTATACTTGAATGTGAGAACAAAGTATTTAATGAGTGGGGATTATATGAGATTCAACCTCATCCATCCACTTCATTAAGTTTTTACGGACCTTCGGGAACAGGAAAAACTATGGCTGCCGAAGCAATAGCGCACAAATTAGGAAAGAAAATTTTAAAGGTGAGTTATGCAGATGTAGAAAGCAAGTATCATGGGGAAGGACCAAAGATGGTCAAGGCGATTTTCTTGGCGGCAAAAAAAAATGATTCGGTTTTGTTTTTTGACGAAGCGGATTCGCTTCTTTCCAAGAGATTGACAAGTGTGTCACAGGGGTCGGAACAGGCAATTAACTCAATGCGAAGTCAGCTTTTAATATGTTTAGAAGAGTTTCGAGGGATTGTTATTTTTGCAACCAATTTGATAGTTAACTATGATCAAGCATTTCTTACTAGGTTGATTAGTGTAGAATTTAAAGTTCCGGATGAAAAAACTCGAAAAAAGATTTGGGATGTTCATATCAAACCATTGGATGATGGAGAAATACATATTTTAAACATTCCGTTAGCTCAAGATGTTGATACAGAAGTTTTGGCGCAAAAGTATGAATTTGCTGGAAGAGAGATACGTAATGCGGTTGTGTCTGCGTGTGTTTCTGCAGCATTAGCAAAGCAGAACATAGTTTATCAAAATGATTTTGTTAATGCTTGCGAAAGGATAGAAATTGAAAAAAAAGCACTACGTGAAGCTACAGACCATACAAAGAGTTCTGATTTGTTAAAAAAAGCGTTGGCTGAAAAATTAAAGAAAAAAGAAGAGAAAGGGGAAAAAGAGGATGTTTCTACACTTATTGAATAGTGAACAAAAAAATCTTTTTATGAACTTAGCAATAAAAGCAGCAGAGGCGAATGGAATAGTTGAACTAGAAGAGAAAAATATGCTGAAGGCTTATGGAATAGAGATGGGAATCAAACCAGTTTATGAAACAGATTTAAAAACAACAGAGATTATTGCTTGTTTAAATGATATATGTGATGAAAAAACAAGGAAAGTAATAGTGTTTGAGATTATCGGAATAATGATATCAGATTCTGTATATGATGAAACAGAAAAGGAATTCGTATATAATTTGGCGGAGTCTTTTTCTGTAACGACCGAACAGCAAGATAAAATGTATGAGTTGTTGATAGAGTATTCAAATGTTTTTAGAAGAATATCGAATTATATTCTTGAAATATAATATAGTTATTATTAATAAGATATACGAGTTGGTGATTTCTATGAATAACAAACCATACAAAAAAGAACGTGTATTATCAATATATTCCCGTCTTCAGGAAGGTCGTGTCATAAACAAATCCGAGGAGGCCGAAAGGTTTGGTGTGGATGAAAGATCTATTCAACGCGACATAGATGGTATTCGTGCATTCCTTTCTGAAAGAGCAGTAGATGATTCTTCTGATGGGGTAGAAGTTGTATATGACAGAATTAAAAAAGGTTTTGTTATGAAGGGTGGCAAATCTTCTGCTATGACCAATAGCGAGATTTTCGCAGTTTCCAAGATATTATTGGAGAGTAGAGCATTTACCAAGAAAGAAATGAATGACATCTTGTCAAAGCTTATCGAAGGGTGTGTCCCTTTGAAAAATATGAAGCTTGTAAGAGATCTGATTTCTAATGAAAACTATCATTACATAGAGCTTCGTCATAAATCTGTTTTAAAAGATAAGTTGTGGTGTATTGGCGAGGATATCAAGGAGCACAATGTGCTTGAATTGGAGTATTCAAGGGCAGATTCGCCGGATGATACAGTTAAAAGAATCGTAGAACCTGTGGCGATATTGTTTTCTGAATATTATTTTTATCTCAATGCTTATATAGTTGAACGAGACAAAGTTGGTAAATTGGTAAAAAAATACGATTACCCTACTGTGTTTCGTTTTGATAGAATTAAATCATATAAAGTAACCGGAGAAAAGTTCCGAGTTGAATATGGTTCGAGATTTGAAGAAGGTGAATTCAGGAAACGTGTTCAGTTTATGTATCCGGGCGAATTGATAAAACTGACGCTGAATTATTATGGGAAAAATCCGGAGGCAGTTTTAGATCGTTTGCCGACAGCCAGGGTTATTAACAAAACAGAGGGGTGTTTTGTGATTGAAGCTGAAGTATATGGTAAAGGTATTGTTATGTGGTTACTTAGTCAGGGGAATAAAGTGGAGGTGTTAAAGCCGGAATCTTTGCGGCAGCAGATAAAACAAGAGATATTGGGGATGTTAGAGCGATATTAATAAAGCCAAGACGTAAGTCCTGGCTTTGGAAATAATGGTTTGGGGTTATGTTATTTTTCGTTGTAACCGGCAATTTCATCAAGACATTTTTCTATTTTAAGCACGTATCGATTATATTCTCGATGCGCATATTTATAGAATGTCAGTGTGTGATCATCCATATCTGAACGTAACTCGTCAAAGGAAGAGTGAATGTCGGATATAATGTATTTGGTGGATGTATCACAGAGATAATCAATAACTTTAAAAAGTATGTCCGGGAATTCGTAATCTGAATCATCTAATTGGATACTATCTATATCCACTTGATCTACAAAATAATCAAGATCATATATTTCGTAGAATTCAGCATCCTCTACAAGTTCACAGTCGTAGCGTTTTTTCAACTTTGATTTGCTCTTGTTAATGAGCTTACACAATTTGTTGTAAGCTTCTTCAGCGTTATTATTTATGCTTGTCTCTCTTAATGTTGAGAGGTCATCCTCAAAGGTGCTTTTGATAATATCGCTATAATGCTTTGAGCATTCCTTGGCAAGAGAGTTTTTGCTTTCCGGATCGAAAAGGCTGTTTGCTTTTTTATGCACGTTTTTGAGAATTGATTCGGCAGCATTTTCGCAAGAACAATAGCTGTCATAATAGGCAGCCGTGTCAGGGATAATAAGCTCCAACGTTTTTTTCGCAATCAACGGTTTAACTTTTAATGCTTCGTGATATTTTAATGCCAAAGAACTGTGACCGTCAGCAAAGTCATCATAACCATAGTACTTTGCAGCTGACCTTGCTATTTCAATTGTATTGGGGTCTTCTTTTTCAGGAAGATTGATGTTTTTTATGATTATTCCTGCGCGCTCGTATTGAACTTTTGTAAATGGGTTCTCTATTACAACATCATTTCCGACACCTATATATGTTTTGTTGGGGACAGAGATAGGAATAGAGAATGTGTTGTTACATAGATATATTAAGTTGGCATTTTTATCAAGTAATGATGCAAGTTCGGCTTGTGAAGTTGCTACAAGATAGGGCTGTTGTAATATCTTGGTATCAGTGGTTATAGTTGATAATAGTTTCTCTTTCTCGGGTATGAGGGCTTTTTCCTCATTACTAAAATAAAGAAGCAATGAGTATTCAACGCCTAAAGCGTTGCAAAGATCTTGCAGACAGGTATCACTATCGGGATCAATATTTGAGACCGCAAAGGCTTCATTTTCGTAATAGTTTTGATTAAGCCATTTTGCAAGCTTCCCATTGCTGTGTTTTTTGAGAATGGTTTCAGGATCAAAGTTGTCTCTTAATTCCTGAAGAGAATTGATTGTGTGATTTTTCATTTTTAATGTTGCTTTCTTTGGTTTTGAATTATCCATGATAAAAACTCCTTTCGTAATTAGCCATAGACCAATGTGCTTAAAAAATATGTTGTTTGTGAGTATATGACGAGTGGATGACATGGGATGTCATTTTGATAGATTTTTAAAAAAATATTTTCAAAATTATTAGTTAGGATAAAGTAATTCACTTCGCTTTTCTGATTCTGTACGCACGTACACAAAGTTTTGTACTTTTATTTTGATTTATGTACTTTTGTTCATAATTAGACAGTAAAAGTACAAACTCTCCGAAATTCTCTTAAATTTCTCAAAGAAATTCCATTGATGTTTATAATTTCCTGCCATAGAATAATTGTATTGAACGTACGTTGAAAATAATTCTACCAAGGAAAGGAACATTTAATGACAGGAGAAAATTTAATAGATATTAAGAGGGAGTTAGAGACTCTGCCTAAGGGTGAACTGCGTTATACGATGCGTAACGATTATATGTTTAAGGCAGTGTTACAGGATAACGAGTATGCTCTACGAGGTTTGCTTGCGGCACTTCTCGAAATACCTGTGGATAGTATAGTTGATATCGAGACACTCAATCCGATAGAGCTCGGACAGGCGGTCGACGATAAGACATGTATACTCGATTTGAAACTGAAGCTTAATAATTCCAGAATTATCAACATTGAATTGCAGGTGTCATATTTTAAAGACTGGATTGATCGATCGCTTGTATACCTTTGCCGAATATTCGATAGTCTGTCAGCAGGCGAAGAATATGGTGATGTGTTGCCTACGTATCACATAGGAATACTTGATTTCTGGCTACCGAATGAGGCGCACGATTTCTATTCGGAGTACGTGTTCATGAATCGCAAGAACCATGAAATATATAGTGACAAAATGTCTATACGCGTGTTACAATTAAAGGCAATAGAAGATGATTCTATTGGTAAGGAACCGAAAGAATTGTATGAGTGGGCCAAGTTTTTCAAAGCCACAACGTGGGAGGAGATCAAGATGTTGGCACAGAATAATGAGTATATAGCAGGAACGGTGGTACGTCTTAAGAAACTTTCAGATGATGAGAAGATACGCATGCAGTGTGAGGCAAGGCAGGATTATGAACGTACTATTGCATCGTACAGAGCGGATGGAATACGTGTTGGAAGAGAAGAAGGAAAAACAGAAGGAAGGGCAGAACAACTTCTAAGACAGATCTGCAAAAAACTCGCCAAGGGCAAGGACCTCGAACAAATCGCAGATGATTTGGAAGAAGAGGTTGATGCAATAAAACCGATGTATGATGTGGCGGTTAAGTTTTCGCCTGATTATGATGTAGATAAGATTTTTGAAGAATATAAGAAAGTATTGCAGTAAAGAAAAGCGAAGCAGATGAGAAATCATTTACTTCGCTTAATTATTATACCGTTATCTGTAACTGCCATGTTTTTCTTTGAACTTGACTTTGTATTCGTACATGGCTTCGTCGGCTCTTTTTAATACCTGTTCAAAGCTTTCGTCGCCCTGTCTGTAATCCGACATTCCAACGGAAGCAGAATATCTCTCGAAAGGTTCTTTGTCCGGTTGCTCGTAGGACTTAATGAACGCCTTTGTAATTCGCAGATAGTGCTCGTTACGTTTCACGTATTCGTCTCCGGTAAGAACAACGACAAACTCGTCACCGCCGAGACGATATACCTGGCTGTTGGAATATTCGCTACTCATCATTGCGCTACAGTTCTTAATATACGCATCGCCGGCTTCGTGACCGAAAGTATCATTAACATATTTCAAATTGTTAACATCTAACATTACAACGGCAAATGTTGCATTGCCCGAAGCTATATCGCTTTTTAATTGTTCTGTGTCTTTGATAAGTCCTGCTTTGTTGCCGAGCCCTGTTAAAGAATCCATGTAAGCGACCTGTCTTATCTCGCCAATTGTCTTCTCCTTATCTTGAATATCAAGCTTTGCCTTACCATAGTTGGTAATGTAGTACACGCTTTCCTTGAGTACCGACAGGAAATCAGAATAGAGTTCTTCAATTTCATCTCCTGTATTGATGTTGAGACTCTCCATGAGTTGAATATTACGCATACGTTCTTTGGCTGTTGTGTAGGAGAACTTGTGTGTACATTTGGCAATGCTGTTAATTGGTCCGATGATTCGCTTTTTAATCATAAGGACGTCAAAAACCATTATCATAAACATTATTACATAGATAACGGTAAGAATGCTTGCAACCATTTTAAGACTTTGTTTCTTAATCTTTGCCATGGAAAAATCTATTCCTACGTGGCATTGATAGTTGCCATTGCTGTCAAAGACCGGTGCCTCATATGACAGCAGGTATCCGTCGGCAGTATTTCCCAGAATTGCGGGAGTTTGTCTGCCGGCACAGAAATCGTCGATATACGGAAGAGTAGCCTCGTCGATTGGTAAGACTGTTCCCGGCGGGTCGGCGTCTAACTTACCGTTTTCGCTGTCTATATCAATAACAACGGTTACACCGTCTTTGGTATAACGATACACGTACACGTACAAAACATCCGGATAATTCTCTTTGAGTCTTTGGAAATTACTGATTATTTGATTATATTCATCCATCTCAAAGTTTTTGGAAATATATTCATCAACCTTATCGCCATCAACGTCGGATGCCATGAAATTGGTAATGCCGCGACCAAGACTAGAATAGTCCTCTATCATATCATTTTTGACTCGAAAATATATGGTTGGAATTATGGAAAGCATAATAAGAATACTGCTTAATATTACAAGCAGTGGTAGTCTGAACGATATAGATTTCATTTTTTTTTTTTTGAGTTTTTTCCCGTTCATTGGTATCCCCCATAATACAAATAAAAAGTAATCCCCATTAATAACTAATATGATATCATATTTTTTCACGTTTTTCCACAAATCATTTTACACTTTACAATACTTTTTTTAAGGGATATACTTATTTTAGTTATGGTTATATGAAATGATCCATATACGCCATTGCAAAAATGTTATATGACAGAGGAGAATAGTCATGAAACACATTAGACTTAGTGACAAAACACTGAAACTTGAGCAGGATCCATACATCTATCAGTTGCAGGATGTTAATGAGCCTGAGCTTTTCCGTGAAATGTTCCCGTACACCGAGACTCCTAAGATTGCGTTCAACTATCGTAGAGTTCCCGAGAATATGCCGGAGGACATTTTCATAACCGACACATCATTTCGTGATGGGCAGCAGTCAAGAACTCCGTATACAACAGAGCAGATGGTTCACATATACAAGCTCTTGCACAAGTTAGGCGGCAAGCAGGGTATGATAAGACAGACTGAGTTCTTTGTGTATTCTGAGAAGGACAGAGCGGCTCTTGAGAAGTGTATGGAACTTGATTATGAGTTCCCTGAGATTACCACGTGGATTCGTGCCAATAAGAAAGATTTTGAACTTGTCAAATCGATTGGTGTGAAAGAGACAGGTGTTCTTGTGTCATGTTCGGATTACCACATCTTCCATAAGATGGGACTTACGCGTGCACAGGCACTTGATAAATATTTAGGAATTGTATCAGATTGTATCGAGGCAGGACTTCGCCCGAGATGTCATTTTGAGGATATCACCCGTGCGGATTTCTATGGTTTCGTCGTTCCATTTGCCAACAAGTTGATGGAACTTTCAAGAGAAAGCGGTGTGCCGATTAAGATTCGTGCCTGTGATACGATGGGTTATGGAGTACCGTATCCCGGTGCTGCGCTTCCGCGAAGCGTATCCGGAATCATTTATGGTCTTCAGCATCATGCAGATGTTCCGTCTGAAATGATAGAGTGGCATGGACATAATGATTTCTACAAGGGAGTTGTCAATGCAACAACCGCCTGGATGTATGGTGCGTCTGCGGTTAACTGTTCATTGCTCGGAATAGGAGAGCGTACAGGTAATGTTCCCCTTGAGGCTATGGTCTTTGAGTATGCATCACTTCGAGGACATCTCAACGGAATGAATACACAGGTTATAACCGAGATTGCCGAGTATATTCAGAATGAGACTAATTATAATCTTCCGCCGATGACACCTTTTGTTGGTTCTAACTTCAACCTGACAAGAGCAGGTATTCATGCGGACGGAATGATGAAAGACCCTGAAATATACAATATTTTCGATACGGAGACAATTCTTAACCGTCCACCGAAGGTGTCGATAACAGCTACATCCGGTGTTGCGGGAATCGGTTTTTGGGTTAATGATTACAGAAAGAAACTTGGTGAAGCAGAGCTTCCTAAGACTGCACCGATTATTCAGAAAATATCCGAATGGGTTACAAGCGAATATGACAATGGACGAATCACAATAATCAGTGATGATGAAATGATAGCTAAGTATCACGAATTCTCTTGATGTTTCATGTTAAATAAGAAAGGCCCGATGGTATCCGATATGGGATATCGTCGGGCTTTTGGTTTATTATAACAGTGGTGCAAGGTGGCTACACAGTTGTCTGCAACTGTCGAACAGTTCGTGTAGCATTTCGTCAAGTTCATCGCTTTCGGGGTCTTCCTCGATGTCATACGCGATATTGGCTATCCAATCGGCTCCTATCATTTCCGCAGCAGCTTTGATTGTCTTAATGTTGATAAGAACATCCTCCATGTCGCCGGTTTCCTTATAGTTGACGGTAGATGTAATCATCGGCTCCATAGTCTTGGCAAAAGCGATAAGAGCCTTCATGTACATTTTCTCTGAACCAAAGCAGTTCTTGATTCCGCAAATGGTGTTCAAATCAATAATCGTGAAAATGAAATCCGGGAGGAACGCATCTTCGTCTGTTTGCTTAACAGTATGCTCTTCCTCTGCTGTTTCTTCCTCGATAGGTATAACAAGGTTTTTCGGAAGGTGTGCTAATATCATATTCTCAAGGTTTTGTGAATCAATAGGTTTTGTCAGGTAATCATCAAAACCGGCCTCGAGATATTGTTCGCGCGCACCCTGTATTGCGTTAGCGGTAAGACAGATAATCGGTGTATCCTTGTTGGGATTATCATCGTGCTCCATGAGCTCATGAAGCGTTTCGATACCATCTTTTTTGGGCATCATGTGGTCTAAGAAGATTATGTCGTATTTGTTTGCAAGAGCAAATGCAATTCCTTCATCACCACTCCCTGCCGTGTCAATGGTCATGTTTGTAGGCTTTAACAGGCTTGTGAACACAAGGATATTCATTGATGTATCATCGACAACAAGAATCCTTGCATCCGGCGCGGTGAACTTGCCGTAGTATTTCTCTTTCGTAGTTACAGCTTGTTTAAATGTTTCCTCATAGTCACCAAGCTGTTCAAAGTCTCTTACATGCTGTACAAGCTCAAACGAAAATACAGAACCCTGTCCATATATGCTCTCTACAACTAATTCGCTGTCCATCATGGAAAGTATGCTTTGGGTTATCGCCATACCAAGTCCCGTACCTTCAATTGTACGGTTGCGTTTCTCCTCGATTCTTTCAAACTCAGAGAAGAGTTTGTTCATGTCTTCTTCCTTGATTCCGATACCGGTATCTTTGACCGCAACATTAAGAGAAATCAAATTGTCGTCATCGGATGCTTTGGAATAAGAAACAGATAACGTAACGCTTCCTTTTTCGGTGTATTTGGCGGCATTGGTTAGAATGTTGGTTATTACCTGTCTGATTCTTACGTCATCACCGTGTAAAAGGTGAGGGACCGTTTTGTCTATATCGAGGATAAGCTCAAGTCCTTTCGATTCAAGTCTTGGCGTTATCATATTAACAAGGTCGTTAAGTACCGAAGCAAGGTCGTAATCTACCGGAATAATTTCCATTTTGCCGGACTCAATCTTTGAAAAGTCAAGGATATCATTTACCAAACCAAGAAGAGTGTTACCGGCGGATTGGATGTTGTGTGAGTAGCCAATTATACTTTCGTCATCGCACTCTCTAAGTACCATCTCGTTCATGCCGAGAATCGCGTTAATAGGCGTTCTAATCTCGTGCGACATGTTAGAAAGGAAGGCTGATTTGGCTTCGCTTGCAGCAACCGCACGGTCGGACATATCGATGAGCTTGTCGCGTTCTTTCTTCTCGTCGTTAATGTTCTCAAGCATCCAAAGAACGTGTGAAACTTTGCCTTCAGGGGTCCGCTTGGACACGATAAGTCGCGCTCTAACCCATATGTCACCGTAACTTAAGTACTCGATTGTTTCTATATTGTTGTCTTTCATTCTTTCGTCTATTGTAGAAAGATCGGTAAAATCAATGGCACGTTGCTTGGTGGGGCTTTCCGGAAGTCCCTGCATAATGCCCAGGAAGATTTCTTTCATGTTGTTGTCACAGGCTTCAACCGCTTTGGCTATAGCCGGGTTAACGTTCTTGATTCCCACAGCGGTGTTATTGATTACATCAAGATCACAAAGAGACATGTAAATATCAGCGGAAGAACTAAGTATATTACTTAAGTTGTCTGCAACTAATGTTCGCTTACCTGTTCTTACGGTGATTATCGAGAAGATAATGAACGTAAAAATAATTGCGAGAACGCTGACAAACAACATAATCTTAAGTGGTCGGTACACGTTTCTTGATTTGACTATAGAGATGCTTCGCCAGCCGTTGCCTATCGGTATTGAACACACGTTGTAGCTCATGCCCTTATAAGAAATATCAAATGATCTTTCTCTGTGCCTGTTACAATTATGCAGTACAAATGCGCCGAAACTTTCGGTTTCTTCTATGTAGTTCTTACCAAGTTCCTCTTCGTCTGAGTGGGCAACAACCATGCCGTTGTTACTTACAATCATTCTTGTAGTGTTTTTCTCGTCTATAGCATAGTTTTGCAAAAGCTCCTGAATCTTACTTAAGGTAAGGTCTAACGAAATGACGTCTTTGTCATTGGGAAGAGTCTGTGCAATCGATAAAACGATATCACCGGTATCGAGATCTAAGTAAGGGTTGATAAGAGCGCAACTGCCTTTGTTGGCAACCGCCTCAATATACCATGGCCTTGATTCCGGATCGAAATCCGGACCCGGGTCCCAGCCGGAACCGTCCAAGAATTGTCCGTTAAAACAACCGTACAAACCGGTAGTCTCAGGAAGAATTGAATTGTGAATCATATCAGTTTGTGTGGTTATGTATTCAAGAATTTCCTCGGAGGACGCGTTGTTTTCAAGCATTGAATTGGTTACGTTTGAATTAAGCTCGATAATATCGCATCCCGTAGAAAGATAAAGTTCAACTTCCTTGGCAAGATTAGAGGCGTTAAGTTCGCCCTGTTCTAATATACTTTTCCTTGCATATGAACTTAAGAGGGTATTGTATCCGATAATGAGCGAAGCAAAGAAGAGCGCAAGAATCATGAAGATTACTGCGCGTGAGAACCCGTAATGTCTGATGATTTCAATAATCGGAAATGTTTTATCCTGAATTGAATTAGTTTGCTTTTTCCCCATAATACATTAATTCCTTACTACCAAACATTTGTCATAGTGTTACAGTGTAAAAAATATGCACATATTATAACATAGGGGGTGTATATTTGGCAAATTGTTATAGGAAAAAACAGTTGCATTGGAATAGTGTATATGAGAAAATAAATGTAGTAAAAGTGAATGAAAATTCACTGTTTAAGGAGGGTTTTATATGAAAGTTGTTCTTGCCGGAGCGTACGGTAATCTGGGCGCTGATGTTTTTCGTGCGCTCAATAAGGAAGGTTACGAGGTTGTTGCTCTTGATATGATGCAGAGAGACATCGGTGTAACGGATAATTACACATTTATCAAGGTTGATGTAACCAAGCCAGAAACACTTAAAGGTGTCTGCGACGGAGCGGATGCTGTTATTACGACAGTAGGCCTTACCAAGGGTTCGGCTACAGTGACTAATTACGACATTGATTATCAGGGTAATCTTAATCTTCTTAATGAGGCTAAAGCAGCCGGAGTTAAGAACTTCACCTATATCTCGGTTATTAAGGCGGATCTTGCGCCGAAGGTACCTATGTTGCATGCGAAATATCTTTTTGAGGAAGAGCTTAAGAAGAGTGGCATAACATATGTAATTCACAGACCGACAGGCTATTTCTATGACATAATCCATGTATTTTCACCGATGATTGAAAAGGGTGCAGTAACACTTCTGGGCAAGAAGCCGGTGCATGCCAATGTTATTTCAACAGAAGATTTCGGAGATTTCATCGTTAAACATATGCTTGATGAAAACAAGATGTATGAGGTTGGTGGCAAGGAGACATATTCTTATGAGGAGATTGCCAACATGTGTTTTGAAGCTGCCGGTAAGGAGCCTGTGATTAAGCGAGCACCGGCATGGCTTTTTGATGTTCTTGCATTTATTAATAAGTTAAAAGGTAACGGCAAGGAAGCGATTCTTCGTTTTTCAAAATGGACTCTTACACAGGAAATGGTCGGAAGTACCGAGTACGGAGACATGAGTTTCAAAGAGTATATCAAAGAGAACTTTAAGTAAAGGAGAATCGAAGATGGGTTGGAATTACTTACTTATTATATTGATTGTGTGTGCCGTATTATGTGCGGTAGGTTTTTATAAATACGTGTATTTCCTTTCTATAGGATACGGCTTTGCTATAGCCGGTGGTGGAATTACAGTATTTATTCTTACGATGATGAACGGCTGGGCAGAAGGTGTTGTCTGGCTTGCGGCAGTACAGATGCTTTTGTTTATCGCATACGGTGCAAGGCTTTCGGGCTTTTTGGTTGTTAGAGAAGTGAAAAATGCAGCCTACAGAAAGACACTTAATGAGGTTACCGGCGACGGCAAGAAGCTTCCTATATTCGTCAGCATTTCGATATGGGTAAGCGTGGCTATACTTTATATGGCACAGGTAAGCCCTATGTTTTATCGTTATTTTAACGATTCAAAGGATACAACTTTGCCGCTTGTAGGTATCGTTATATCAATACTTGGTCTTATACTTGAGTCTTTATCTGATATGCAGAAGTCAAAACAGAAAAAGGAAAATCCGAATATGGTTGCAACCAAGGGACTTTTCAAGATTGTAAGATGTCCTAACTACCTTGGTGAGATAATATTCTGGACCGGTGTTTTTGTTGCGGGAATATCGACATATGCGGGTATCGGTCAGTGGATCATGGCAATTATTGCATACGTTTGTATCGTGCTTATTATGTTCAACGGTGCGATGCGTCTTGAGAAACGTCAGATGGCACGCTACGGCAATGACGCAGCATATAACGAATATGCTGATAAGACACCTATCATCATTCCGCTTATACCGCTTTATCATTTAAATAAGAAGCAGGGGTAAAGGGAGGCGCTAAATGAATCATTACACGATACCTATGGCGCTTGCCGATTTTATACCGGTTGCCATGTTTGCAGTAGGCTCGGTTATATTGCAGAGGAAACTGTATCATATGATGAGCAAGGGTGCATTCGCGCTTTTTGCAGCGGGAACGATTAATTGTGTGTGCGCGGGTTTTTTGAAGGCACTGTATAAGCTTTTATATGCAGCGGGAGTGTGCGATTTTGAATCGTTAAGGACACTGTTCTTCCCGACAATGTCCATTGGTTTTCTGCTTGCGGGAATAGGGCTTATGGCTATGCTTTTCCACAAACAAAAGGTAGTGCTTGCTGCGGCACCGCCGGTGTTTTCAGGAACATTTCTTTTTGTTGGATTTACCGTTGTAGGACTTGCACTAATGTATTATGTGCTAAGTCGTCTTGCGGTTAAACTTAAGAAACCGTCACTTGTTATTGTGTTCGTTCTTTCATTCATATTCTCTCTTGGAATGGGTTATCTTTCGTCAAGAGATTTTGCGGCGTCATCGATGAACTGGATTGCCGAGGGCGTCAATATGCTTGCGCAGGGATGCTACCTTTTAGGAGCGATTGGACTTAGTAAGGCAGGAGTTGCCGAACTTTCATTGGAGTGAATTAGAGAAAATTAAAGAGGCTTCGTCCGGATGATATGTGAGGTGACCCCTCAATGATTATCCGGTGCGATAGCCTCTTTTTGGTTTTAATAATTATTTCTTTTTCCACTTTGCATAAATGGTAACAGGACCTATAGTTTTTTTGCTAATACTTGCAATTTTCTTCTTTTTCTTCTTGTCCTTGAACCATCCAACAAACTTATATCCTTTTTTCGAAGGAGCATATAATTTTTTCAATCCTTTTCCGGCTGTATATTTTTTCGGATTTTTCTTGTTGTTCTTACCACGGTAAAGAACATAAGTGATTCTGTATGTTTTTGTCGTATTGGTTGTCGCTTCCGGTTGTGAAGTTTCTTGTTTTGGCGCAACAACCGGTGTGATTGAATCTGTAATCGGCTTAGCATTAGATTTCGATACCGGTTGGGGATCTGTAATTGCATTAGGTGTCCATTTTGCTTTGTATGACTTGTTGCCGTTTGAACCTTTTGCTACAGAAGTTGTTTTGCTTTCTGCATTTTCAGCATACCATCCGTCGAAAGTATAACCTTGCTTGGTCGCTGTTGGAAGTTCTACATCTTCGGATTCTATGTTGTAGTTTGCTGTGTATATCGTGCTGTCAGAAGCCTTGGTAAATGTTTTGTTATTGATAACACCACCATCTGCGTTAAGGCTAATTGTGTAGTTGGTTGGCTCGTATTCAGCAAATAAATCCAAATCACCAAAAGATCCACTGACAATTTTATTTATAACATCTCCGGTGATACTTTCTTTGTGCCAACCACAGAAGGTGTAGTAATCCTTGTGTGGTGTAGGAAGCGTAAAATCTTCATCATCTGCGTCGTAATCTTTGTAGTAGATGTATTCTTCACTTATCTCTTCACTACGATAAGAAGTATCAATCTCATCGATTTGTCCATTGCCCGGATGAAGTTCTAATGAGTAAGGAATTGCGGTCCATTCTGC
>JAILRO010000039.1 GCA_024698145.1 Lachnospiraceae bacterium | reverse complement strand
ATTATTTATGAAGAAAATAGAATATTTCAAAAAGAAAAAGAGCTTGATTTGACCCGAATCAACTCTGCACTCATGGAGAATATGATTAACGAGATAAGAAGAACGCAACACCAATATGATAACCGAATCAATGCACTGACATCCCTTGCATCCGTATGTAAGGATTATGATACATTGAAAAATGAGATTTTAAAAAATACTGACATAATGCTTAATGATAATACCGATTATGATGTTCTTAAATTAAACTTAAAACTCGTTGCAGCACTTATCTTCTCAAAGATAAATCAGGCAAAAGAATCCGGTATTACTCTTTCTATCGAAATCAAAAACTATTCTCTTTCTACTAAAGTGCCGGAATATGATTTGATTGATATAATCGGGATTATGATTAACAATATGCTTGAAGCAACTCCCGACAATTCAGCATGCACCCTTACGCTTAACAGCATTGATGACAAGCTTTTAATACAAACAAAAAATGAAGGGCCAAAACTCACAACTGAATTACAGAACAAGCTTTTTTCGCAAGGTTATACTACAAAACAAAACGAAACAGACAACAAAAAACGCGGATACGGTCTATATAATCTCAGAAAAACCGTATTAAAATATGGTGGAAGCTTTTCCGTAATGAACGAATATTCAGCAGACAGATTAAAAACTTATATAGTATTTACAGTGGAGGTTTAATACGATGTCAAAAAAAATTCTGATACTAGAAGATGATTCAATTCAAAACACAAGAATAAAACTGACTATCAACAATTCTTTCCCTGAATTATCAATATATTCTGCTTACAGCTATTTTGAAGCTGTCTCATTGTTTAATCAACAGGGAACATTTGCATTCTTTATACTTGACATAGATCTCGGCGACAATCCGGAAATGAAAGATGGGTTAGACTTTGCCAGATATATTAGGAGCATGCCCGAATACGAGTTTACCCCCATGATTTTTATATCCTCTGTTTCCAATCGTTTGGAAGAAGCTCTTCAAACCACTCATTGTTATGAATTCATCAAAAAACCTTATAACGATGAAGCAGTAATAAATGCTGTAAATAAAATGTTAATGATGCCGGAACCAACTCCCGCAATACTAGACATTAAGGGTGTTAATGATTCAAGACTTCGCATTGTTATAAAAGAAATAATTTATATAGAATCAATTGGTCATGATTTGATAATTCATACAGGCGACAATGACTACCTATCAAAATCCGAAGCACTCAAAAAAGTGCTTTCAATGCTTCCGAGTAATTTCATACAATGTCATAGATCGTATATTGTAAACACACACAAATCCTTGCAGTTTAACGCCACTGACAATTCAATATGCATCAATGGTGTAGCCACAAGAATTCCTATCGGAAGAAAGTATCGGGAAATTTTCAAATCGTAAATTAACATCCAATTGGCATTCCTGCCAAAAAGGCAGGAATCTTATCCCAACAATTCTCCGTAATCCATATCCATCGCCAAAGTAAAATCATAATCCGGATAGGCTTCATTTAAATCAGCTAACACCTCTTTAAAGGTTGCCTGACGGCTTGGAGAATCAAAACTTATTACCACATCAAATCGTATCTGTTTTTCTTCCTTATCGTAGTAAAACCCATGCATCTGTTTGACAAACTCATGCTTAACTACGCGCTCTTTTATCTCCTCAAAAAGTCTCTTTGTCTCGTCGTCACGTGTATTAACTGAGTAAGTTCCTACAGATGTTAAAATCACCTTATGTTCCGCATAAACTTTGTTTGTAATCTCTCTTGAAAGCTTATCAAAATCCGTAAGTGAAACATTGTCTTCAAGTGCCACATGAACGGAACCGTTATAGGCATCAGGACCGTAGTTGTGAAGCACAAGGTCATACGCACCGATAACCTGAGGGAAACTGCTGACTGTATTCTTAATAGCCTGCAAAAACTCAACATCTCCCGGTTCACCAAGCAGTTTGGATATTGTCTCTGAAAGCATTTCCAAGCCTGCTTTAATAATAATTAATGCAATTAATGCACCAAGATATGACTCAAGTGATAATCCTGTAAATGTAAACACAAGTGCCGCTATTAAAGTCGCACATGAAATAACGCTGTCAAGTAATGCATCTTTTCCTGAGTTAATGAGCGAATCGGAATTAACCTTCTCGCCGGTTGTCTTAACATACAGACCAAGTCCAATCTTAACAAAGATTGCAACCGTTACAATCACAAGAGAAGCAACCTTATAATCAGGCACCTCCGGGTTAATAATCTTCTTAACCGACTCCACGAAAGCTGTTATACCTGCATATAAAACGATAAAGGATATAACAAGTGAACTAAGATACTCCACTCTTCCGTATCCGAACGGGTGCTTCTTGTCAGCCTCTTTTCCTGCAAGCTTGGTTCCCACAATTGTAATTACCGAGCTTAGCGCATCAGAAAGATTATTAACCGCATCAAGTACAATCGCAATCGAGTGACTAAGCAATCCAACTGCCGCCTTGAAACCGGCAAGAAAAATATTGGCTAATATTCCTATTATACTTGCACGAACTATAATCCTTCCTCGTTTGTTTTCTTTTTCATATACGTTGTCCATAACTAGTCCTCCTTTGCAAAACTCACACTAATATATAATTTGTCATCTTTTATAGATGCGGAAACATCCGCACCTTGTTTGTCAGCTAACAGTTTAACGATATACAAACCAAGGCCTGCGCCTCCCGAAGGTCTTGCTATATCTCCCCTGTAAGTTCGATTAAAAATCTTATCTATATCTATTTCATTTTCATGTGAAATATCATTAGCAAATGTAATTACCGTTTTACCATTATCTATAGAGTCACATCTAAGTTCAAGCAAAAACTCATCCTTTGCATACTTCAAAATATTATTAAGCAGATTATTACACATTCTCGAAAGCAGCTTTTCATCTGCATCTATAAATATGCTTTTTTCAGGAATCAAAAGCTTCGGTGTTAGCTCTCTCTGGCGTATGACCGCCTCATTATCTATAATAAATTGTGTCAAAAAAACAGTAGCATCTATTCGTTTCAACGAAACAGCCGAGGCATCACTTTCCAATACAGATAGTTCAAAAAAATCATCAACCATCTCTCTTAACGCGTCTGTCTTCTCTACGCTTACTCGAACAAATCCTTTTCCTCGTGGAGACAGTTTTTCTTCCTGTTCTAACATTTGCAGGTTACCTTTAATAACTGTAAGAGGTGTTCTAAGGTCGTGGGCAATATCCGACACCGACTGCTTCAACTGTTGTTTTGATTGTTCATTTTCTAATTTGAGTTCTTTCTGATAATCAAGATTTTCATTAATTGTTGCCGTCATTTGCTCCATGTCATCATCAAAAAGAGCTATTTTTAATTGTCTGTTATAACCTGATTTTCTTGTTGCTTCAAGTTCTCTACGTATGTTGATTACCTGCCTCTTTATCATATACACATATACGACAAGAGCAAAACATATACACAAAAGAATAATGCATATTAAAATCATATCCCATTCCCCATATACTAATCTTTTAGCTTATAGCCTATTCCCCATACAGTCTCGATAAACTCAACTTTCGTAGCCTTCTTAAGCTTCGAGCGAAGATTACTCATATGAACATTGATAGTATTGTCTTCGCTGTAATACACGTCATTCCAAACCTTCTCATATAAGTTAGCTTTGGTAAATGTCTTCTTCGGATTTTCAAGAAACAGAATAAGTAACTGTAACTCCTTTGATGTAAGACGTATCTCCTTGTCGTTATACACTACTGAATTATTATCCACATCAACTGTCAGTTCGCCACATTTTAATTCTTTGGGCTGCTCATCATTTACTCTGCTTCTTCTAAGCACAACCTCGATTCTTACTAAAACCTCATCAAGATCAAAAGGCTTGATAATATAATCATCTGCGCCCATGCGAAGAACCTCTAATCTCGTGTCCATTCCCGACTTTGCAGAAAGCACGATTACCGGCGTGTTCTTTCTTTCATCAGAAAGGTCTCTTAATTCACGGATCAAATCATCCCCGGACTTAAACGGAAGCATCATATCCATGAGAATTATATCAAATGATTCCTCCCTAATAAGCATAGAGCCATCCTTACCGTTACCGGCAAGGATGACTTCATACTCATGTCCGGTCAGAAAGTTATTAAGGAGTTCTCTAATCTCCGCATCATCTTCCACAACCAAAACTTTCATCATATCGTCTCCCCCTATGAGACTCTTTTATTAATCTACTTTAGGTAAAGTACTGATTGACTTCTGCAAATCCTCATCTGTAGGAATATAATCGCTCATTTCCTTGTCGTTGTACTTCTGGTATGCAACCATATCAAAGTATCCTGTTCCTGTAAGACCGAATACGATGTTCTTAGCCTCACCTGTCTCCTTGCACTTAAGTGCTTCATCAATTGCAACGCGAATTGCATGTGATGACTCAGGTGCAGGAAGGATTCCCTCAACTCTCGCAAACATTTCAGCAGCCTCAAATACCTTTGTCTGCTCAACGCTTGTTGCGCGAAGAATTCCCTGATCATACAACTCTGAAACAACAGAGCTCATACCATGATAACGAAGACCGCCGGCATGGTTAGCTGAAGGGATAAATCCACTTCCTAATGTGTACATCTTAGCAAGAGGACAAACCTTACCTGTATCGCAGAAATCGTATGCGTACACACCTCTTGTAAGACTTGGACATGACGCAGGTTCAACTGCAACTATATCGTAGTTATTCTCGCCTCTTAAGATTTCTCCCGCAAATGGTGAAATAAGACCACCAAGGTTTGAACCACCTCCGGCACAACCGATAATCATATCAGCCTTAATGCCGTATTTATCAAGTGCAGCCTTTGTCTCTAATCCGATAACTGACTGATGAAGAAGTACCTGTGAAAGAACCGAACCTAAAACATAACGGTATCCCTCCTGGCTTACTGCTGCCTCAACAGCTTCTGAGATTGCGCATCCCAAGCTTCCTGTAGTTCCCGGAAACTCTGCATTTATCTTGCGGCCAACCTCTGTATTCATAGACGGTGAAGGTGTAACCTTGGCACCGTATGTTCTCATAACCTCACGTCTGAAAGGCTTCTGCTCGTAAGAAACCTTAACCATATACACCTGACAGTCAAGGTCAAAATACGAACATGCCATTGAAAGAGCTGTTCCCCACTGACCAGCGCCGGTTTCTGTTGTTACACCCTTAAGTCCCTGCTTCTTTGCATAATATGCCTGCGCAATAGCAGAGTTTAATTTATGACTTCCGGATGTGTTGTTACCTTCGAATTTATAATAAATGTGAGCCGGTGTACCCAACTTCTTCTCAAGACAGTATGCACGTACAAGTGGTGACGGACGATACATCTTATAAAAGTTTCTTATCTCCTCAGGGATATCGAAATATGCTGTTGTATCATCAAGTTCCTGCTGTGCCAACTCCTTACAGAATATTCCTGATAATTCATCAAGCGTTACAGGTTGTAAAGTCCCCGGATTTAAAATCGGTGCAGGTTTCTTCTTCATATCCGCACGTACGTTGTACCATTTATCCGGCATCTCCTTCTCTTCAAGATAGATCTTATAAGGTATCTCGCTCATTAATTGTGTCCTCCTAAATAAAAACTTTTCCATGCATGTGCCATACATACAGGCACTCTTCTAGATTACCATAAATTGCCTATAATCTCAATTAATATTTATCTTCGAACACATAAAAAAGAAAGCACCTTCTTTTATTGAAGATGCTTAATATTCATCAAGAAAATGGTGCTTTACCCCGTCCTTCTTGTATGCGATTACCGTGGACAGGTTAACATTCTCCACACTTCTGAATATATTCTTTTCTATAAGCGGATCTTTGGCTGCAAGCTCGGCTATAAGTTGTTTGACCTCCGCACGCTTTGATCCTTTCTCTGTTCCTCCACAGGATGCGCAACTTTCCGTAAAACGACACGCGCATTGTATGAAATACAGATTATTATAATCTCTCCAGTGCTTGATTGCCGACTCTCTGACAAGATAAAGCGGTCTTATAAGTTCCATTCCCGGAAAGTTTGTACTGTGAAGTTTCGGCATCATAGTCTGAATCTGACCACCGTACATCATACCCATAACTATCGTCTCTATAACATCATCATAGTGATGACCAAGTGCTATCTTGTTACAACCAAGTTCCTGTGCCTTACTGTAAAGATATCCTCTTCTCATTCTCGCACAAAGATAGCATGGCGAACCACCTATGTCGTCTCCGGCAACAACATCAAATATGTCGTTCTCAAATACAGTTATTGGAACATTTAAAAGCTTTGCATTATCCTTAATGGTATTGTAATTAAGCTCGTTGTATCCGGGATTCATTACAAGAAAAACAACTTCAAAGTTCTTCTTTCCGTGACGTTCCAATTCCTGAAAAAGTTTCGCCATGAGCATTGAATCCTTACCACCGGATATACATACAGCTATCTTGTCACCATCATTTATAAGTTCATACTCATTAATGGCACGTGTAAACGGACGCCATATGTCCTTGCGGAACTTCTTGACAATGCTGCGTTCGATATCCTTACAGGTAGTTTCCTCTTCATCGAACTTCTTCATCATTTCCGATAATTTTAACCGCAGATAAGATTGAATACCGCTCTCGATTGCATATACTTCGTATCCACCTTCTTGCATCTGCCCCGCAATGTCTCTTGCCTTCATATCTGTGTAGCAAAAAAGATACACCGGCTTATCCTTAGGTATTTCCTCTGTATGCTCTTCCCATGTTTCCCAATATATATTGATTGCACCGGGATAAGTCTCTTTCTCAAAATCTTCAGGCTTTCTTATATCAACTATTAACTTTTCACGCTCATCTTGAAGCATTTCATCAATCGTTGCTAATATCATTGTCTGTTTCCCATCTAAACCAATTCGTATTTCCACGATATATTATCAGAAGAACAATAATATTTCAATAGACATTTAGCTATATAACATAATTATAAAATTCTTCTTCCTGCCAATCGATCAGATTACGAAGTGTGATATTGTCAACAATATCATTAATCGCCTCTTCTATCTGAACCCAAACCTTAGAAATAATAGTCTCTCTCTGATAGCTTTCCTCGTCCTCATACGATACAGGTGACAAATCACCTTCTGTCTGTCGAAGAATCATTCCTACCGTATATTCTTCCGGTGAGTTCTTAAGCAGATATCCTCCCTGCGGTCCACGAATACTCTTAACGTATCCCGCCTTATTAAGCATCGCGATAATCTGTTCAAGGTACTTTTCCGAAATCAGCTGTCTCTTGGCAATATCCTTAAGACGTATTGGCTCACCGGTATTATACGTTGCAAGATCAAGCATAATTATAAGAGCGTATCTCCCCCTTGTTGATATCTTCATAAAATCCTCCTTCCTACTGTCATTATGTATTCAGTGTTGGAACTGTGTAATGTTCGCAACGGGATAATGTATACTAACAAATCCAAAAAAGCTGCCATCATATTTCGTGACAGCAGCCTTAAAATCATCGTTTCTTTATATGGAATAATTGTCTGCACAAGAGTTATCTTCAAGCAAACTTGCCAAAGTAATTCCCGCAAAATAGTCGTTAACCAAATCCTGAAAATCTGTCCATACCTTGAGCGTTTTACATGTAGTTGCACGCTCGCATGTATTAGGCGAAGTTTCAAGACACGATACAGGTGCAAACGCGCCTTCCGTAATCTGTAAAATATCCTTGAGTGTATATTCCTCCGGAGACCTTGTAAGTCTGTATCCTCCCTTCTTACCACGGGTTGCAGTTAAAAGTCCTGCTTTGACAAGTAATGAAACAATCGCCTCAAGATATTTTTCTGATATATCCTGTCTCTTGGCAATGTCCATTAATGGTATACATTCTCCATTACTATGTTCCGCAAGATCAAGCATTACTCGAATTGCGTATCTACCTCTTGTTGAAACTTTCATTTATACCCACCTTCCTTATTCATACTATACCACAAGGTTAATATGCCTTTCAAGAAGATATTTATAAATGTATTATTCACATAACGAAATCATACTAGTTGCTAAATAATGCTGTCGATAAATATCTGTCACCTGAATCAGGAAGCAATGCAACGATTGTCTTACCTGCATTTTCAGGACGAGCTGCAAGAATTGAAGCAGCCTTAAGTGCTGCACCTGAAGAGATACCTACAAGGATACCTTCGCTTACAGCAAAAGCCTTGCCCTCTGCAAATGCATCATCATTGTCGATAGGAAGAATCTCATCATATACCTTAGTATTCAATGTGTCAGGTACGAATCCTGCACCGATACCCTGAATCTTATGAGGTCCTGCTGTACCCTTTGAAAGTACAGGGCTTCCTGCAGGCTCTACTGCAACTACCTTTACATCAGGATTCTGTGACTTCAAATACTCACCAACACCCGTTATTGTTCCACCTGTACCAACACCTGCTACAAAAATGTCAACCTTACCGTCTGTCTGCTCCCAAATCTCAGGACCTGTAATCTCACGATGAACCTTAGGGTTAGCAGGGTTAACGAACTGTCCAAGAATTACAGAACCTTCAATCTCGTTCTTAAGTTCTTCTGCTTTTGCAATAGCTCCCTTCATACCCTTTGCACCTTCTGTAAGTACAAGCTCTGCACCGTATGCTTTAAGAAGATTACGTCTCTCAACACTCATTGTGTCAGGAAGTGTAAGTATTGCATGATATCCCTTAGCTGCTGCAACTGCTGCAAGACCGATACCTGTATTACCTGATGTAGGCTCTATAATTGTTGCTCCCGGCTTAAGTAATCCCTTAGCTTCTGCGTCTTCGATCATTGCAAGAGCGATACGATCCTTAACTGATCCTGCCGGATTAAGATACTCAAGCTTACCGAGGATAGTTGCACCTTCAACTCCTGCCTGCTTAGCATATCTGCTTAACTTCAAAATTGGTGTTCCTCCAATTAATTCCAATGAACTCTCTTTAATCTTACCCATTACTGTGTCCTCCCTTTTTTCGTTCTATTTTATTATTTCTATAATTCCTATGTGTTATATAGGTTTTATGTTTATGATTATATCCCCCATTAACCTATTTGTCAATAGGGGATATTTATTTTTTTCAATATTTTTAGTTCATTGCTGATTCCTTATATTTTGCTAACTCTTCGACATACTTTTGTCCAAGCTTTGTAAGCGTTACATTCTTTCTCTTAATATATCCGATTGTCATAATCTCATCAGACTTTAGTTTAACTGCACAGAAGTCTACTCCGTTTAACGGCTCACATATAATTCCCGAGCACAAGGTATATCCGTTAAGTCCCACCATAAGATTGAGCATTGTTGCTCTGTCGTTGGCACGGATAATCTGCTTATACTCATAAGTACTAAGAACTTCCTCGGCAAAGTAAAATGAATTATTGTTACCCTGATCAAACGCAAGGCACGGATACTCAGAAAGTTCTTCTATATCTATAGACTCTTTTGAAGCAAGTGGATGTTTTTTCCATAAATATACATATATCGGACAGTCAACAATCGGCACAAACTCCAAATCATTATCCTTAAATAACTTCATCATTACCTTACGATTGAAATCATTTATATAAAGTATTCCCAGTTCGCTTCTAAAAGTTCTCACATCATCTATAACATCATAGGTTCTGCTTTCCTTAACTGCAAACTCATACTTGTCCATTCCAAATTGCTTAACAAGTTCAACAAATGCATTAACCGCAAAACTGTAATGCTGCATAGATACGGAGAATCTCTTCTTTTCAGCAGTCTTTTCAATATACTTCGACTCCATAAGTGTGTACTGCTCAACCACCTGCTTGGCATAACCGATAAACTCTTTGCCTTCATTAGTCAACGTAATTCCACGGTTGCTTCTGTTAAAAAGCTCAAGTCCCACCTCTTCTTCGAGGTCCTTAATAGACTCCGAAAGACTCGGCTGTGATATGAACAAATCTCTCGCCGCCTCGCTCATTGATGACGATTCAGAAACCTTGATTACATATTTCAACTGCATAAGTGTCATGTGGCTAATTCCTCCGTATAAAAACAACTATAATAATTATTATACAGAGAATCATTTTGTCAAGTTATTTATTCTGCCAATATAAGTTCTGCCACTAATTTTGAGCCTTTTTCCAAATCTTCTATAGTTGTGTACTCCGCCTTTGAATGAACGTTGTACATTCCACAGGAAAGAACGATCCCGCTTATCCCGTTCTTAACAAAGTTGTTGTTGTCACTTCCTCCAAAAGTCTCCGTCAGATTTCCGGGAAGATTAAGTTTTGAACATACATTTTCAAATCTACTCACAACACTTGAAGACTTATCAATCTCGTATGCCTTCATGTTGATATCTGTCTTGAACTCGTAGTCGATACCATACTTATTTTTCGCTTCCTCAAATGCGGCCTTTAACTTATCAAGTTGCGCCAATGCTTTTTTGTGAACATAGCTTCTTATCTCACCGGTACATACGCATTGCTCCGATATTATGTTAGTTGCCGTTCCGCCACTTATCGTACCGATATTAAGAGTTGTTTCTTCATCGATTCGGCCCTGTGAAACAGATGACACGACATACGCCATTGCCTGTATAGCATTTATTCCTTCATCCGGATGAAAACCCGCATGTGAAGCCTTGCCTTTGACGACGACCTCAAATGATATTATCGACGGTGCTTTTATTGCAGCACTGCCGACCTTGCCACTCATATCAAGAACGTAGGCATCCTTTGATTTAATCTTTGAAAAATCGAACACGTCCGTTCCCTTAATATATTCCTCCTCGCCGATGGGAAACAAAAGCTCTATGCTTCTATGAGGGACACCGGACTCTTTGATAATTCTGATACCCTCTAATATCTCGACAATGCCTGCCACATCATCAGCTCCCAACACTGTTGTTCCGTCACTTGTTATTCTACCGTCATCTCTTACAATCGGCTTCTTTCCGATTCCGGGTTGTACCGTATCCATATGAGACGAAAGAAGAATCGGCTCCGCATCGGAATTGCCTTCCAAAAAAGCATAAATGTTGCCGGCATTACCACCATACGCATCCCCTGCTTCATCCTCAAAAAAATCAAAACCTAGAGCTTTAAGTTTTTCTTTTAAGACATCGGCAAATACTCTTTCTTTGAAGCTTACCGAATCTATGGAAGTAAGTTCCGTAAACTCATCGACTATTCTGTTTGTGTTAGGATAATCTGTCATAATCAAATGCTCCAATCTGTCACATCCGGACCGTCCGGCACTAAATGGTATGGATTTCTCTCATCATCAAGGGCGAGATAATACTCTTTTTTTATCTCCTCAAAATCCGTCTTTTTAGCAAAACTTTCAATGCTATACAATTCCCTTACATATCTCCAAATATTATTTAAATCTCTTAACTTGTTTCTGTTAAGTCTGAAAGCAAAATAATATACCGCCTCAAATCTTACAAGAAATGAATACAGAAAAACGTCTGCCTTGGTTATCTCATCACCGGTAATATATTTCTTCTTCGATAATATATCCTCAATCTTATCAATAGCATCAAACACCTTGTCATAGTTTTCTTCATAACTCTCCTGAGTCTTTGCAGAGCCTGCACGAAACGCAGGGTCATACAGATACTCATCAAGCCATTTGATATACTCGTTTGATGAATCATTTTGCACGGCATCTATATCAAACACATCAAGATATTTCTGTGTAGGAACACAATTAAATACTTCATGTTCCTCAAGTCCATCCCAATCCGGAGTGTATCCGAGTTTCTCATAAAAGCCTACTTTGGTTTCTCTACTGCTTATAAACGACTTGTTGTAACCGTAAGTTCTTAACTTCTTTTCCACCTCGGTAATCATCAGTCTTCCGACGCCCTTACCCTGGTATTCCGGGATTACGATTACTCTCTCAATCTTTGCGGTTGTCGTGTCAGAATACTCAACACGACAAGTTGCTACAGGTTTTTCTTCGTCCAAAACGAGAAAATAATCCGGATTTTCTATATTGTCATCGTCGAATTCGATATCGTATGCGATACCTTTTCCTTCGACCATAGTCTTAATTCTCACCCAGTTAGAAGCAGCTCTTTGCCACTCCTTTGTTACCTTAATAACTTCCATCGTGTCTGCCTTTCTGCCATTTGGCTTTAAATATCTTCTTATAACTGTGAAACGTATCTGTCTCCACCGTCAGGTGCAATCGCAACAATCGTTTTGCCTTTGCCAAGTATCTTTGCTTTCTCGATAGCTGCATAAGTTGCTGCTCCCGATGATGGGCCGACGAACAATCCTTCTTTGAGCGCAAGTTGCTTTGCGGTCTCTGCAGCATTTTCATCAGATACATCTATAACTTCGTCTATGATTTCCCTATTAAGAATTGCCGGAATAATACCTGAACCGATTCCCGGAATCTTATGAGGTCCCGGCTTGCCGCCTCGAAGCACCGGTGAACCCTCCGGCTCAACCGCATATGTAAGTATGTCCTTGTTCTGCTCCTTTAAATATTCTGCAATTCCTGTAAATGTTCCTCCTGTTCCAACAGCAGAAACAAATGCATCAATCTTGCCATCTAGCTGCTCATATATTTCAGGTCCTGTTGTTGTCTTGTGAATATAGGGATTGTACTTGTTCTCAAATTGTCTTAATGGGAAATATCCTTTCTCGTCAACCAGTCTGTCAAGTTCCTCCATGTCGGCAAGTATTCCTTTTGGTGATGCCGGCACAAGATCAATCTCGGCACCATATGCCTGAAGAAGTTTTCTGCGCTCGATACTTGCTACCTCACTCATAACAATAACAAGTCTGTAACCTTTAAGCGCAGCGACAAGTGCAAGTCCAATACCGGTATTTCCACTTGTCGAATCAACAAGTGTTGTCTCACCGGGCTTGATAAGTCCTTCTCTTTCCGCTCCTTCAATCATGCTAAGTGCGGTTCTGTCTTTGATACTTCCCGCTACATTGAAGCTTTCCAACTTAAGATATACATCTGCAGCTCCTTCGGGAACCAAATGATTTAATTTTATTAACGGTGTTTCACCGATTAATTCCAATGCACTGTTTACAACTTTCATTTTCATTTCCTCCCTCTAGTTAAATCTTTTAAACTTATCCTTATCACCGGACAACTTCTCTCTTCCATGAGGAAGATTCCAAGATGAAACATCCGGTCCTTTTGCATAAATGCCGTCAACATTTCCAAACAAAGCACGAAGATGTGGCGACAACTGATAATGCTTCTTAATCAAATCAAGATAGGTTGTCTCACCAAAGCCTTCTGTCTGATACAAGTCTCTCGCATACGCCCAAAGATTCGGATAATCCTCCAGGCGTTTTTTGTTTGCTCTAAAGAGCTGATGATAAGTCACCTGGAATCTTACAAGCGACGGATACAATCTTATATCCGTATCCGTTATATGGTCTCCAAAAAGAAATCTTCTCGTAGATAAATGTTCCTCCATCAAATCAAGTGCTTCGAAGAATCTGTCGTATGCAGCATCAAGATATTTCTGATTTCTAGCAAAACCGCATTTATAGACCCCGGTGTTGATACGCTCATACACAAATTTATTAAGTTCATCAATATCACCTCTTATCTCCTCCGGATACAAGTCCGGTGCATTCTCCTTATGGAACTTCTTCCATGCCGTGTTGAAATAAATAGGAATATAGTAATGGTCATTGTTAACACCCTGACCTGTTATCGTATCCACAATTGTCGGAACCGTTGAACGTCCCGTGTATGTAGAATCGTATCTTGTATAAATGTCATGCAGATAATGTATCTTTAACACAGGATCCAAACCATCAGGGTCTTCCGAAAACACCCAGCCCTTCGGTGTTCTGAAGATTCCTGTTGTCGCAAGACTTATAACCTTATCAAGTCCGAGAAGTTTTCTCGTTATAATAACTTTATGTGCGTGAGGACAACCCGGCATCCATACGATTCTGTATCTGTCAGCCTCTACCGGCCACTCATCCTCTCCATCACCAAACTTCTTTTTAAACATAAAATCCAATTCGCCAATCTCACCATTCTCTTTGATCTGATGGCGAAATGTTCTCTCAAACAATTCAATTCCTTCAAAATCCGAAGCCATGCTGCACCTCCTAAATCTGATATTCCGGTTTCCTTCTGTTAATCTTAACAACGGACTTAAGCGTAATGCTTTCCGCGTTGTGACAAGCAACCTTATGTCCATCGCCAATATCTTTAAGCTGCGGGGTAACATTTCTACACTCATCAGTTGCATACTTACATCTTCCGGCGAAAGGACAACCTTTTGGTTCATCATAGTGCGAAGGTATTTCTCCGCTTTCTTCCTCCGCCTCACTTAAGTTTCTAACCGAGTCAGAAGAAATGAGCATTTCCGTGTACGGGTGTCTGAGGTTTTCCAGTATGTCCTCTGTCTTTCCATACTCAACAATCGTGCCGAAATACATAACCGCGATTGTGTCACTTAAGAAACCTACCGTTGCAATATCATGTGAAATAAAAATATATGTAGTCTTGTTTTTCTCCTGCACTCTCTTTAACAGGTTCATAATCTGTCCTCTGACAGATACGTCTAATGCCGATACCGGCTCATCTAATATCACAAGCTGCGGATTCTGAATAAGCGCTCTTGCAATTGCTATTCTCTGACGCTGTCCACCACTAAACTCACTTGGAAATCTTTCAACATAATCCTGTGCAAGACCAACCTTTTCCATGATGCTTCTCACACGTTTTTTTATTTCTTCCTTGTTGTACTTTCCTGTTATAACCAAAGGCTCTGCGATTATCTCTCCGACTCTCATTTTGGGATTAAGAGAGCTGTATGGATTCTGAAATACCACCTGTACGTTGTTGCGATATTCTTCCTCCACTTCTTTGGTAAGTTCTTCAACATTCTTGCCCTCGTAGAAGAGTTCGCCGTTTGTCGGTTTTTCCTGACGAAGAATCATTCTTGTTGTTGTGGTCTTACCTGAACCCGACTCGCCAACAAGTCCGAGTGTCGTTCCTTTCTCAACCTGCAAGGAAATATTTTTGAGAATATGAGCGCATGTAGTCTTCTTTAAGAAGCCGCTGTTTGTATAAGATTTATCAACGTTTTTCAGTTCAATAACATTACTCATCGGCTATCCTCCGGCATTTTACGGTATGCTCATCATTTATCTTAACAACCTCCGGTTTGCCGCTTATACATGCATCCGTTGCGTACTGGCAACGTTCCGCGAACGGACATCCTGCAATCTCCTCTTTGAGGTTTGGCGGCGCACCGTCTATAGTTTCATATCTTTCACGAATATTACCATCTATGTTGGTCGCTTTAAAAAGCGCCTGTGTGTACGGGTGCTTTGGGTGATAAAACAAATCGTCCCTTGTTCCCGTTTCCACAATCTCCCCGGCATACATTACGGCAATTCTATCACACATCATCGAAATAACTTTGATGTCATGCGAAATGAAAATTAATGCCGTGTGGTATTCCTTCTGGAGTCTTTTTAATAATTTCAAATACTGAAGCTGAATAGTCACATCCAGCGCCGTTGTTGGTTCATCAGCAATAATAAGCTTTGGTCTGCAACTTAACACCATCGCACCCACTATTCTCTGAAGCATTCCGCCACTTAACTGATGTGGATAACAGTTAAGTTTTTCTTTGGCAACCGAAAGACTTTCTGCTGTTTCAATCATTATCTTTTCTGCTTCTTTTTTTGAAACCTTCTGGTGTCTTCTTATGGTTTCAATCATCTGGTCTTTTATGGTGAATAGAGGATCTAACGCCTGCATCGGATCCTGCAATATGATTGCTGCTTCCTTGCCGTTGTACTCTCTAAGTCTTTTCTTTGAAAACTTAAGTACATCTTCTCCTTTAAAAAGAATCTCTCCGGATACAGCTTTTAATCCGATTCGGTCAGAGTATCCAAGAATCGACATTGAAGTCATTGTTTTACCACAACCGGATTCTCCAATGATTCCAAAACACTCATCTTCTTTCACCGCGAAGCTTACATCATTTATAATGTGTAATACTCCGTCTTCCGTATTAAGTTGGCTTACAAGATTCTTAACCTCAAGAATATTCATGCTTTTCCTCCCTTAGAAACCTTAAGCCAATTGCCAAATCTCTGAAATGACAATACGGTTATTATTGTTATTAACGCAGGAAATACGGAAACCCACCAGCCGTTTTGAAAATAATTCTTACCATCAGCTATCATTTGTCCCCAGGAGGGTGTAGGGGGCACAACGCTAAGTCCCAAAAAACTTAATGATGCTTCGGAAATAATTGACATTCCAACCTCTAACGAAACCATAACTATTATCATGTCCTTGATGTTTGGTAGAATGTGTCTTGTTATTATTCTTAAGTCACCGGCTCCCATGATTTTCGCCTGCGTTATGTAATTAGCTGTCTTAATTATCAGTACTTCACTCCTTACCGTTCTTGCGTATTTCGCCCACATTGCAAATGCTATCGCGATAATCGCTGCTTTCTCACCCGGACCGATTCCTATCGAAAGAAGCAGTGCCAGCAAGATGCTTGGAAATGCAAGTGATGCATCGGTAAGTCGTGTAATAATTGTGTCTGCAAGGTTTTCGTAGTAGCCTGCAATAATTCCAAGTGCAGTTCCTACTATTCCTCCGACAACAATTGCTGCAGCTGCTACAATAAGTGAAACTCTTCCACCTGCGATAATTCTACTTAAAACATCTCTTCCGAGTTCATCAGTGCCAAGCGGATAATTCCATGTGCCTCCGAAGAAAACCGGAGGAAGCAGCTTATTAACCAAATCCGTTTCTGTAGGATCTTTCGGAAGTATCAACGAACCAAAGAGTCCATTTAAAACAAATATTCCAATGACCACCAATGACACGATTGGCAAACTATTTACTTGTTTTTGTTTATATAACTTCTTCATCGCAATCACCTACACACTCTTACGAATTCTCGGATCTAACATTGCAAGCAATGCGTCCATTGTAAATGAGAGTAAAATTGTTAATATTGAAAGGATTAAAACGATTCCCTGTACCACCGGAAAGTCTCTCGATATTACCGAGTTGTAAGAAAGTATTCCGACTCCCGGCCATGCAAATATCGTTTCAACGACTATACTTCCGGAAATAAGACTTGCAAAAATAAATGAACTAAGTGCCAACACTGACGAGAACGAATTACGAAGTGCATGTTTCAATATCACCTTGTATTCCGGAAGACCTCTAAGTCTTCCAAACTTGATGAAATCGCTCTCCAACACAGCAATCATATTGCTTCTTAAAAGTGTTGTCATATCGGAAGCAATCGCAAGACCCAGAAGTCCTGCCGGCATCACCAGATGTAGAGGTGTACCGGCACCCGCAACGGGTAGGACTCTAAGCTTAACTCCCAATAGCTGTACTGCAAGTATAGCTATAAAGAAGATAGGAGACGCTTTGAAAAATGCTGCAATTGCAAGTATTATTCTATCCAATATCGTGTTCTTCCAAATAGCTGCCAGGCTACCGAAAATGATTGTTACAATGAAAGCAATTATTATTGCTACAAGTGCAAGTTCAAATGTATAAGGCAGCTTCTCGGCAATCATCTCAAGCACCGGACGTTTGCTTGTGTAAGATGTACCAAGATCTCCTGATAATGCATCTTTAACAAATCGTCCGTACTGCTCAACAAGTGGTCTGTCAAGTCCGAGCTTCTCTGTCAGCTCCTGCCTTTGTGCTTCCGTAGCACTATCCGGCAACAGGCTGTTAATCGGATCACCACTTGAGTGGATTGCAAGAAATACGATAATCGTCACTATGAAAATTGTAATTAATGCTTCTATTATTTTTTTTGCAAGATATCTCATAGAAAATCTCCCGGCAAAAGCTTATTATTTTACTTCAAATGTGTAGAACCAGTTACCCCAGTGTGCTGAATAGTTCTGATCCCATGAAACAACATTTTCACTTACTGCATAATTCTGGCTAGGATATACAATAGGAATTGCTACGTGTGTTTCTTCGATAGTATCAAGAAGTTTATTCACAAGTTGTGTTCTCTCCTGTGCACCTACACGAACAAGCTGCTTAACGTCATTGTCAAACTCATCATTATCTTTAATAAGTTCCATTGAAGAGTTAGTAGGGAAGAATGGTGCTATTGCATCATTTGCACTATATTTCTTTGGAGGATTGAAGAAGAACAATACTCCGGTAAACTCTGGATCAAGCGGCTTCTTTGTGTATCCACCTCTAAGTGTTACAGGGTCAGTAGTTACGATTTCAACCTGTGCACCGATTGCATCCCAGTAAGAAACCAATGACTGTGCAACCTCTTTGTTGTAAGTTGTTGTCTCTGTAATGTAAAGCTTGATTACAGGGTCATCAAAGTTTTCAGGGTATCCTGCTTCCTTAAGCAAATCTTTTGCTTTCTCAACATCATAAGGGATATTCTCTCTGCCACCTTCGTAACCAACTGTGAATGGGAACACTCCCCATACAGGAGACTCAATAGCATCTCCACCAAATACTGTATCTACAAGTTCTGCACGATTAACTGAAATGTATAATGCTTCTCTTACCTTATCATTCTGTAATGGCTTTCCGTCATCACCGTTTGCTGCTGTTGCGAATACTCCGAGTGTGTTAGAATAATCAACCTTCTCAACATTTACTCCCGGTGTTGCCTCTACTGTCTCAACACTGTTAATGTTAATAGGTGCGAAATCAACATCACCTGCCTGAATACTTGAAATCTTTGTGCTCTCCTCTGCCAACTGTCTGATTACAAGACGGTCAATCTTTGCCTTGCCCTGATAGTAATCTTCAAAAGCTGTATATACGATTTCCTCGCCTGCTGCAAATGACTCGAACTTAAATGGTCCTGCTCCGATAGGTGCTTTGTTAAATCCTTCGGAACCAACTTTCTCAAAGTAAGCCTTAGGAATGATAATTCCTGCTCCTGTACCTCCTTCTGAAATAAGGTATTCAAAATCTGTGAATGGCTCTTTGAAGTTAACAACAACTGTTGTCTCATCCTTTGCCTCTACTGAATCAATGTTAGCCTGAAGGATTCCTTTATCAGACTGGTTTGACTCCTCTGAAATGTAATACTCTAATGTGAACTTAACATCGTCAGATGTAAGTTTTGTACCGTCATGGAACTTCACATCATCTCTAAGATTGATTGTGAATGTCTTGTAGTCATCTGAAAGCTCCCAAGACTTTGCAATACCCGGTGTATAATTACCGTCCTTATCTACATGAAGTAATGTGTCGTTAAGCGGCTCAATCTGCTCGATTGATGACAAGCTTGTCTGTGCCGGATCAAACGGTGTATCTGCTATATTGATTACACCTACATTTAATACTTTCTCACCTGTTGAAGCACCGCTTCCTGTTGCCTTGTCTCCTGAAGCTCCGCATCCTACTGCGCTCACTGCCAAAAGACCTGTTAATAAAACTGTTGCTAATTTTTTAATCACTATATTCTTTTTCATAATTCTTTCCTCCTAAAATCATTTATTATTCCCACCTGATATAAGGTGCATTTAACGTTTGTTCTTTGTATGGAATCTCTCCACCATCCTGATTTGTCTTATGAATATGATGATGTATCGTTCCATCTTCTCCTATGTACAAACCGTACTCTGTTGCTTCCGGAAGCACCGCATTCTCTGCAGGAACTCTCTCGCCGTAGATACGTGTGTCATTATCCTTGTATCTCTTAAATGGTCCGAGATTCTCTTTTCGAAGATCGGCTGCGGTAAATATCGCTTCCGCTGTCTGTATGATTGAAAGCACTTCGAATGCTCTTGATAACTCATGATCATCCGGTGCATAAATGTTAACCTCTTCTTTGAGCTTTCTGATAAGCTCTAATGCTGAGTTGATCTTTCCGTCAGTAAGCGGATATATTCCGAATGTTTCTACAATCGAATGTACTCTCTCAAGTACTGACTGCCATTTCTCTCCGCCCTTGTTGCCACGAAGTTTTTCGACTGTGACTTTAACTTCATTTATCTGACTCTCAACAAAAAACTCATCATTACTGTATGTTGTCTCTTTGGCTTTCTTGGCTGCCTGAAGTCCGGCTTCAATTCCGTAAACAACAGCTGTTGGTGCTCCGACTGTACCTGCGCCTCCCATGAGGTCACCTGCAACATAAAGATTCTCAACCGTTGTCTCTGTACGTTCGTTAACCAAAACTCCCGCTGCACCTGCACCAATTGTTACATGTCTGAACAATCTGTATGGTATCTTCACATCACGAAGGTCAATATTGTTGTACTCGAGGTTTCTAAGATACAACCAACATTTTCCTTCGTTGTGCATGCTCCATTTGATGTACTCAACTTCTTCGTCGGTTGCTTCTTTCAAATCAACATAGAGTTGTTTGCCTTCGTTAAGAAGTTTGCCGATTGTAACCTTCTGTATTGCGAACTTATCAAGCATCTCAACATTCTTCTTAAGGTAATCCGGCTCGTCTATGCTGTAGTCGGTAACTCTTTCAACTATGACGTTACCCTCATCATCCACAACTCGTGCTGCCGGCCACCAGGTTCCTCCGGGTGCTCCTGCTGTAAATGTGAACTGTGGGAAAGCAAGTCCGCCGTTCTTAATCATGAACTCCATGTTGATGACATCTGCTCCGGCGTTCATTGCCAGGGTGTGTCCCCAACCGCTGTCTGTTGATGACGGATGCTCGAAGTAAGGATTCTCGAAGTTCATCTTATCTCCTACTCTTGCTGCACCGCCTGCGGTTGTAAGAATTACTGTCTTGGCCTCAACCACATATATCTTTTCCTCTCTGTCCGAAACAGCAATCGCGCCTGATGCTTTGCCTTCTTTGTTCTTAATTATCTTAACTACCTGTGCATGATTGACTATATTAACTCCGGCTTTCTTCATTCCCTCCGTAAGCTTAACCATCAAGTCTCTACCCTCAAAATGAAAGCTTGTCGGAACCGAATGGAACTGCGGTACAAGTCTGAATCCTTCAGCCAGGTGACTGTCTTCAAATCGGAAGTTGACACCGTATTTCTCAAGTGAAATAACTCTCTCATAACTAACATCAACAAAATGATCAACAATCTTCTTATTACCAAGTCCAAGTCCCATCAAGGCTATCTGATACATATCACTCTTCATAAAGTCTTTTGTGTATCCAACCTTCTCATGTACCGGTGGTACATAACTGAACATGTGATCAAGTCCCGATCCTGCGTTACCGCTTCTGTTTGTATTGGCTTTCTCCAAAACAATTACATCAGCTCCATCTTCCTTAACTCTTATAGAAGCAAGCGAACCGGCAAGACCACCACCTATAACAACAACATCTGTTTTTAATCTTTCAATCTGATATGCCATATTCCTTACTCCTTATCGTCTCTTTTTAAAAAAATCGGTTTTACATTTTCTTCATATCTAACCTGTATAGCACCGAATGGACAATCCATCTGACAGGCACCACACAACCAACACTCATGTTGGTACTTCACATAAACTTTGCCTTGCTCATCTAATCCAAACAGTCCTTCCGGACATCGATCGTAACAAAGCTTACAATTCGTACACTTGTCATAATCAATTACTACTGCCATTTCCTTTTTCCTCCTGATTATCCATTCTCCCTTTATCCTATGTACTTAGTAGGTATTAGGGGTAAAAATAATATTCCGAAGAGAAACCTACAAGTTTTTGATATTCCCCACTATCTCGCTAGGCTTTGTAGGTTTATCGGAATGATGTTATTAAAACACACATTTTTATGTATGTCAATACCTTTTTTAAAAAACTTTTTTTATCCGTTTTAGTGCATCTGTTAATACGCTTCTTGGACACGCAACATTAATTCTCTGGAAGCCTTTTCCGGCATCGCCGAATATATTTCCGGCATCTAACCACAACTTTGCTTCATGGATTATACGCCTGTTTATCTCTGAATCTTCCAAGCCCGTTCCCGAAAAATCAAGCCATACAAGGTACGTACCTTCCGGAACGAACATTTTAACTCCGGTTAAATTATTATCTACGAACTCTTTTGTATATTCGATATTGCTCCATATATATTCTCTGATTGCAGCAAGCCACTCCTCACCTTTTGTGTATGCCGCCTCACACGCAACGATTCCGACCGTATTAGCCTGGCTGTAACCGAAGGCTGCAACCTTCTTCTTAAACGTACGACGAAGCACAGTATTGGGAATAATAATATTTGATATTTGCAAGCCTGCGATGTTAAAGGTTTTTGTAGGCGATGTACACGTAATAACAATATCACGATACTCATCTTTTAGATTAACAAGCACATTGTGTTTGCCTTTCCACACAAAATCAGCGTGTATTTCGTCACTTGCAATAATAACATTATGCTTTAAGCAGATATCTCCAATGCGTATAAGTTCTTCTTTTGTCCATACAGCTCCTCCCGGGTTGTGTGGATTGCTTAAGAGAAACAGTTTCACATTATTCTCGACAATCTTTTTCTCAAAATCGTCAAAGTCTATCTTATATCTTCCGCTTCCATCATCAATCAGCGTATTGCTGACTATATTTCTATCATTATCCGTTATTATTTCCGAGAAGGGATAATATACCGGCTGTTGAATAAGCACGTTATCACCTTCTTTTGTAAATGCTTGAACTATTGCACCTAGTGCGAACACCACTCCGGGCGTCTTAACAAGCCATCTTATGCTTTCAAGCTCCCAGTCATATTGCTTTTTCATCCAGTTCTTGACTATCTCATAATAGTCCACATCCGTTTCGGTATAACCGAATATTCCATGCTCTACAGATTGAGATAATGCCTCCTGCACGTATGAAGAAGTCTTAAAATCCATGTCTGCAACCCAGAGTGGAAGCACGTCTTCAGGAAGTCCTCTTCTCTTTGCAAAGTCATATTTCAAACTGTCGGTATGACGTCTGTTAACGACTGTGTCAAAATCCAAATTCTTTTCACTCATAAGCTTCCCTCACATTCACTGTAATGCCTGTTCAAAATCAGCAATCAAATCCTCTATCGCCTCTAATCCTACCGACAAACGAAGAACCTTATCCGTAATTCCATTCTTAAGTCTTTTCTCCTCCGGAACGTCGGCATGTGTCTGGGTAAGCGGATAGGTTATAAGCGTTTCCGTTCCGCCCAAACTTTCCGCATACTGTATAAGCTTCGTATCCTCAAGAAGTTTTAACGCAAGCTCTTTACTTTCACATTCGAATGTAAGCATAGCACCAAATCCTCTTGCCTGTTTCTTCATTATTTCATGTCCGGGGTGTATTGATAATCCCGGATAAATTACTCTCTTTATTCCCGGTTGTTTTGAAAGCCACTCTGCAAGAAGCCCTGCATTACTTTGTGCTCTCTCCATTCGTACCGACAACGTCTGAATGCCTCGCATAATCAACCAACTGTCGAAAGGCGAAAGTCCCGCACCGGTAGTCTTTATCAAAAATCTGAGTTTATCACTTACCTCGTCATCATCAACAATTATAAATCCTGCCAATGTATCATTGTGTCCACCCAGATACTTTGTTCCACTATGTACAACAATATCCGCACCAAGCTTTAATGGATTTTGCAAATATGGTGACAGAAATGTGTTATCAACAATAAGTAATATTCCTTTATCTTTTAATTTATCCGCGAGCGCCTGTATATCAGTAACATTCATCATCGGATTGGTTGGTGTCTCAACAAAAACCGCTTTTGTGTTTTCCTTTATATAATCTTCAACATTATCCTTCCACAAATCAAGCCCTGTAAACTCAATACCATTTTTCTTATTAACATGGTCAAACAATCTTACACTTCCACCATACAAATCATTCTCTACAATCAAATGATCTCCGGGCTTAAAGAGTTCCATAAGTGTAGTTATCGCTGCCATTCCCGAAGAAAACGCAAGCGCATCAATTCCACCTTCAAGTTTTGCCACTATCTTTTCCAAACGTTCCCTTGTGGGATTCTGAAGTCTTGTGTAGTCATAACCTGTACTTTTCCCAACTCCCTCGTGGCAGAAGGTTGCCGTCTGATATATTGGAAATGATATACTTCCGGTCTTCTCACAGGGAACAATGTCCTCATCTAAGTGCATACATCGTGTTTCAATCTTATAACTCATAATAAATACCTGCCTTTCTTCCTAATTAATATACGCATATCATTTTGGTAGGTTTTACAGATATATTATCATACATGTAAGTTGTTGAAAAATATGTATAGATTATGGCTTGCTATAGTCATGACCTATAGCAAAAAAGAGTGACTCTTTTTCAAGAATCACTCTTACATAGAAGATACTCTATTAACTTTTGAGAATTAAAGCGCCTTCTTAATTGCATCAAGAAGCTCATCGTACTCCTCAAATGCAGGATACTGAGGATACTCAGCCTTGATTGCATCTGTACTCTTAAAGAGGAAGCCTGCCTTACTTGCCTCAATCATACCCAAATCATTGTGGCTGTCTCCGCTTGCGATTGTATCGTAACCGATTGACTGTAAAGCCTTAACTGTAGTTAACTTTGACTTAGGACAACGCATCTTAAATCCTGTTATCTCGCCATTATCTGCAACTTCAAGTGTGTTACAGAATATTGTAGGCCAGCCAAGCTTCTTCATAAGCGGTGTAGCAAACTGCTCGAATGTATCACTTAAAATGATTACCTGTGTTATGGAACGAAGCTCATCAAGGAACTCCTTTGCACCCGGCATCGGATCAATCTTAGCGATAGTCTCCTGAATCTCTTTAAGTCCAAGACCATGCTCTTTTAAGATATTAATTCTGTAATTCATGAGCTTATCGTAATCGGGTTCGTCTCTTGTTGTTCTCTTAAGCTCGGGAATACCTGTCTCCTCTGCAAAAGCAATCCAAATCTCCGGTACCAATACACCTTCCATATCAAGGCAAACAATATTCATAGTTATTATCCTCCGTTTTGAATCATTTACTCAAACCATAATAACACAATTTTTAAAAAATACAATGAAAATTTCTTCATAATTAAAACAAGCAGTAATCTATGCCAATAGCATGACTGCTGCTTGTTTTAATTAACTCTCAAACGGGAACTTATACGAAAGTCCAAGTTCATCTCTTACCTTAATTATATCCTTCTGAACCGCTTCTCCTACCGGTACCCCCTTATCTTTTCTAAACAACCAGGTCTCATATTCCTTCTCTCCGGCAGTGTATATTCTATCCTGTCCAGGTGCAAGTTTTGAAGCTCTTAATGCACGGCAGATATCTCCGGCAATCTTCTTAAATTCTTCTCTTCCCATGAATGCATCCGGGTCAACCACGAAGAAGAAATGACCAAGATGATACATTGAAGGATTGCCTTTATCATCAACACCTGTAAGTGCCTTCATAAACTGTCCACCTGAAAGTGCAGCTGATAAAATCTCAACGACAGACGCATATCCATATCCCTTGTATCCGCAAAGCTCATCGCCTATTCCACCAAGTGGTGCAAGTGCAGCCGTGCCGTCCACAAGTCTTTTAAGTATCTCTTCGCTGTCAGTAAGTGCTTCACCTTCCTCGGATACAACCATTCCCTTAGGTGTTGACTTACCCTCTCTTGCGTAATACTCAATCTTTCCACGCTGAACTATAGAAGTTGCACAGTCAAGACAGAAAGGAAACTCTTCATCCGTTGGAAGTGAGAATGTAAGTGGATTAGTTCCAAGCATATTCTCAACACCAAATGTAGGTGCAATAGAAGGTCTTGCATTAGTTCCTGTAAGTCCAATCATTCCTTCCTTGCTTGCCATTGATGACCAGTAACCTGCAATACCGTAATGCGTAGAGTTTCTGATTGCGCCACCTGCCATACCATAAGTCTTTGCTTTTTCTATAAGCATTGTCATCATTTTATGACTGGCAACCATACCCATACCGTCATGTGCATCCATAACAACAGTGGTCGGTGTCTCTTTGACAATCTCTACCTCAGTAACAGGAAGTAACGTCCCTTTAATAATTCTGTCGATATATATAGGTTTGAAACGATTGCAGCCGTGACTCTCTATGCCTCGTCTGTCAGATTCAAGCAGTACATCCGCACAAATCTTTGCATCTTCTTCGGGCACTCCGTACCCCTTAAATGCGTCAATCATAAAATTGTTCATCAAATCCCAATCAACAAAAGGTCTCGTTTCTGTCATCATTTATTCCTCCATCTACTCAAAATACTCTGCAACGATTTTTAAATCCTCTATAATAGGCAAGTGCTGAGGACACGCCCTCTCGCACTGACCGCACTCTATGCAGGCACTGGCTTTGCCAAATACATCAAGAAGTCTCTCATAATACGTACCCTGCGGTGTCCAGCCTTTGCTCTTAACTTCTTGCTTATCCGCATTATATAATGAGAAATACTTCGGTATCGCAATATTCATCGGGCAACCATCGGTACAATAAGAACAGCCCGTGCACGGAATGGCTATGTTAGAATTGATCATATCCACCGCTGTCCTGATTACCTTATAGTCCTGTTCATCTAATGGTTTAAAATCTCTCATATATCCGATATTATCAAGCAACTGCTCCATATTACTCATTCCGCTAAGCACCATCATAACATTATCAAGACTTGCGGCAAAACGTATCGCCCATGACGGTATTGACATGTCAGGATTATAACTCTTAAATAAATGTTCAACATTCTCCGGAACATTGGCAAGCGTGCCACCCTTAACCGGCTCCATAACTATAACAGGAACTCCATGCTTTGTTGCCACCTCATAGCAAAGCTTTGACTGAATCGCAGCACTATCCCAGTCAAGATAGTTAATCTGAAGCTGAATAAACTCCATCTCCGGATGGTCGGTAAGTGCCTTTTCCACAAACTCCGCATTATCATGGCACGAGAAACCAATGTGCTTAACAAGCCCCATTTCCTTCTTCTCCTTAATCCATGTAAAACAATCCAACTCATTATAAATCTTATATGAGCTGCTTCCCATATCATGCAGAAGATAATAGTCAAAATATCCCGCACCGGTCTTTTCAAGCTGTGCGTTGAATATCTTATCCCTATCTTCTTTGGAATGAATAAAGCCCGAATGAAGCTTGGTCGCCAATGTAAATGAATCCCTTGGATATCTGTCTACAAGTATCTCTTTTGTTGCTGACTCACTCTGGAAGTTACAATACATCCATGCCGTATCAAAATAGGTATATCCCTGCTCAATAAATGAATCCACCATTTTCTTTGCCTGTTCGATATCAATCTTACCTGCATCATTTGGATCAAGAGAGGGTAACCTCATAAGTCCGAAACCAAGTTTCTTTGCTGCCATATGCATTGCTCCTTTCGTCTAAAACAATTAAATATAGTTCAAAACTTTTCATAATATCGTCTCGCTCATAGTTTTGATTTATTAAGAAAAAACTACATTAATTATACCCTATATATACTTTCATAACAAGCAACTTTTTATCGACAATTCCGACACAATACTTCCTTATATTAACGACATTTCTGTCGACCGGTTAATTACAAAACGGCATTTCCTGTCGAAACAAGTACAAAGATGACACATGATAGCATCTCATTTTCCCACAATATATGGTACTATATCAATGTCGACATACAAGAAAAGGCGTATTGCCAAAATACACAAGGAGGAGCACTATGGAAGAACGAGAAGAAATGCTATTGCGTAGATTGGAAGCCGAAGGACAACAGATAGCCATGTACAGACAGTCGCTACTGGAACTGACAAAGCCCGGCATAAAGATTAACTGTCCCAAACTTGTTGCAATCTGTAAACACTTGAATAATCATATCAGCATGTTTGATACGATTAACGACGAATTATCAAGACTTGAAGCCATCGGAATCCAAGCTTAAGCCAACCGCAGATATACAAATGAAAAAGAGACTTTGACACTAATATTCAACGTCAAAGTCTCTTTGTTAAATCATTCGTATTTATATCATTTAATTACAAATCAGCACTGTCAAGAATGATAGTAAATGGACCGTCATTAAGAAGCGAAACCTTCATGTCTGCCCCAAACTCTCCGGTCTTAACAACAGGAACCTGCTCGCTACAACTTCCTATTATATATTCATACATTTCATTGGCAAAATCAGGTTTGCCGGCTCTTATAAACGACGGACGGTTACCTTTCTTGCAATCGGCATATAATGTAAACTGTGACACAAGAAGCAATTGTCCATCGACATCCGCAAGTGAAAGATTCGTCTTACCCTCACTATCATCAAATATTCTCATCCCAACAAGTTTCTTAACCATTTTGTCTGCTATCTCCTTGGTATCTGAATCCTCTACCCCTATAAGAACAAGAAAACCTTTTCCTATTTCAGAAATCTTTTCGCCATCTATTGTTACCGATGCTTCTTTAACTCGCTGTATTACAAATCTCATATTACACTCCTCATTATAATGTATTTTTTAGTCTGCAGTACTATCTACTTTCTTTTCTGACTTCTTGGTATGTTCTACTTCTTTCTTAGTCTCTTTCTTTGCCTTATCTACGCCGGGAATTACGGCAAAATCAGATACTTCTCCAAACTTGTATCCCTTACCCTTCATGTATTTGATAATATCGGGCAAAGCCTCTGTATCCGACTTGGAAATAACATGTATGAGTGGCATCATTCCCGGGTGATGATACGTTTTAAACATATTAACCACGGTTGATTTTCCAGGTTGGTTAGACGGTTCCCAGTCCTTCCAGGCAAGACTCCAAAACATAGTTGCATATCCCATATCCTGCAACACTTTAAGCGTCCTCTGACTATAACATCCTTCAGGAGGTCTAACGTACTTATCCATCGAATATCCGGTCACCTTCTTCATGGTTTTCTCGCACTGCCGTATCTCCTTCTTAAGTTCGGATACTGATTTGGTCGGAAGTTTTGGATGTGTACTGGTATGATTACCTACAAGATGCCCTTCCTTTTTCATTCTCTTGACAAGTTTAGGATTCTGTTTTATATAAGGCTCGGTCACAAAGAAAATCGCCTTGACTTTGTTCTTCTTCAAAATCTTGAGTATCGTCTTCGTGTTGCCATTCTCGTAACCGCAATCGAAAGTTAAGTATATTTTCTTCTTATTCTTCTTGGCAGCCTTGGCATCACAATAATAAGCATTATAATCCGAAAGCTTCTCAACTCCAGACGCCAATGTACCACTCGGTTTCTTGTGCTCCTTGTTAAGTCCTAATCCAAAACCACTCTTTGTATTGGAATACTTGCTGTAATCTGTCTTTTTCTTGGCAGATACACTATCATTAACCGGCATAACCACTGATATAATTAACGCAAATATTATGATAAGTAAAAACTTTTTCCTCATATGTAAAAACCTCCCCGCCTCTATAATTTTATCATAGAGGTAGAGAGGTTGCAATGTACTGATTATGGTAATTTCTCCACTAGTACTTCTTATATTCCTCAAATATTTTCTCAACATCATAATCCGGTGAAAACTTAACCGCTACATCATACAGCGGTTTGATCGTATCAACATCCTCTTCCAGATCATCGGCGATTTGTTCAAGGTCTTTGCCCTTTGCAAGTTTTTTGCAAAGTAGCTTTAAAAGTTTTGTTATTTCCCCCGCCTCTCTTGCTTCCGCTATATCCAAATCGTAAAATTCATCCCATGTCATATACCGATCCCTCGCTTCCGACTGTTCTTTTACAAGATTAACGTAATCATACATCTTTCTTGTGGTATCGTCAACAACATTCTCGGCCTTACTGTTAAGCATGAATTTGAGCAGATTATGGATTGCATCATTGCCACCCTTAACACCTTTGATATTGAAATACATTATCTTCAAACCATCATCATACTCAAGTCCTGGTACTTCCTCACATTTATTCCTAATTGTATAACACATCTGGTCATATCCAAACGGGTCATAATCCAAAATATTGATTATATACAGGTTGGGAAGTTTTTGAAATCTCTTTTCTCCACGTTTCAACCTTCTCGAATCAATTTTAGCTTGATAGAAACGCGTTCTTCTTGGTAAATTTTCAGGAACTCTCGGCGTGCGATGAGGTTCTATATCATAAATATTCATATCCGGAATATCATCCGTATCTTCTTCAACCTCAACATCCAACCTTATTCCTCTCTTTTCAGGTGAAACAGGTGGTATTTCCCTCTGTGCAACAACTTTTATCTTCCCCACTTCTCTTTGAAGCAGTGTTGCAACAATTATACGACATGCATCCTCACCCACATTAGGATCGGAAGCAACCGCATTCATAAGAAAGTTATCAAGTAAATCTAACTCTTCGAATTTTTTTCTCAAATGAAATCCTCCACATAATTATTTCAATCAAATATGCACCTATGACGTAATTCTATGGCAGGAAATTATGAACATCAATGAAATTTCTTCGAAAAATTCAAGAGAATTTCAGAGAGTTTGTACTTTTACTTGCTAAATTTGAACAAAAATACATAAATTAAAAAAAATGTACAAAACTTTGTGTACTTACGTACACAAAATAAAAAGGAGCCATCGCACAGATGATATCATCATCTGACGCGACAGCCCCTTCAATTAGTCTTAAACCACCTGCTCTTTGGACTTGTAATATTCCTCAAAGAGCTTATCAGTTGCATCCATCGTATCGTTGGAAATACTTGGAAGATCTCTTCCCCAAGCTTTAGTTGCAGCTTCGTATCCTTTCTTGATAGCAGCCTGCATCTCTTTCATCTTATCAACGTCATCACCAGCAAGAGCACTTGCAAAATCAAACATTCTCTGGGAGGTCTGTTTAACTCCCCAATATCCGTCCTCGGAAATATCCTCCTGTGCTTTCTTGCGGGTCTCTTCATCAACCTCATAGTTACCTTCTGCAATGTACTTCCAGAAGCTATCATCTTCCTCGCCTGTAAGATTAGCAAGTGTGAACTTTGTTGCCTGTTGTCCCAAAGTCTTGTTAACGATATCCAGAAGACTCTGCTGACGATTGAGTTCGTCGTCCTTAAGCTGCTTAACCAAAGCATCTCTGTCTTCTTTGCTCATCTTGTTGATAGAATAAGGTGCCTTTGCATCAACTTTTTCAGCGCCCTTATCATATACAACTCCTTCTGTTGCAGCTTCTTTTGCTGCTGTATCTGCACTTTGTGTAGCTGCCTTGTCTGCCTTAACAGGTGCCTGCGCAGCCGAACTTGCAGATGATACATATGCATTATTACTCTCAATTCCTGAAACCATAACAAACCTCCTTGTTATCAATACGGTACATTAGTTACCTGCAGCAATCAGATACTAATATCAAATGTGCTCGCCTTCTCATTAACTCTCGCTTCCCTGGCTGCACGTCTTGCTGCCGCTCCGTCAAGCTCCTTCTTTCCGGAGTTGTCTGCCGACTTACCTGCCTTGGTCGCCGCCTCTCTAGCAGCTCTTCTCTGTTCTGCAGTCATAATAGTCGACTTAGAATCCTTACTCTTCTCCGAAGACTTGGCATTAGCCTTCGTATAACTCGAACGAACAAGCTTACCATAACTGCCGTTCTTGATTGACGCATAATCAGCAAGTCCTGACAAATCCCAGCCATTATCAGAAGACGCTTTATTCACGCCTGCGAACAATGACGAGTAGTTATGTGTCTGATTATACGCCTGATAAGGACTGATGTTAATCCCTGCCATCTTCATCCCTCCTTTGATGATCACGTAATCCATTACGTGCGTCAATAAATAATGGTAAAGTCCCCCACTATCTAATACAATTATACCCCATCGGATAACAAATGTAAACAACTATTTATTGATTAAAAAAGGGTTCTCGTCCATATATTGTGCCTACAGTACTTCATTCTATAAAAACATGTTTTTCAGATAAAAAAAGCCCGATATTTCGGGCTTTACATATCTAACAATTTCTTCAGCTCTTTCATCTGTGCATCCGTAAGTTTTGCACCGGTTATTAAGGTCGCAAACGCGCTCGCCTTATTGCCGGAAAAATATATATCCACAAAATGCCTGCTCTTTTCTTTAAGACATTCTTCTCGTCCAACAGTCGCATAATAATGATATATTCGAGAATCCTTCTCATCCACATCATAGTCAAGTATCTGCTTCTGACAAAGTCGATTAATAAGCACTCTTATTGTCTTTGGGGAAAGATTAATATCCTTCTCCTTCATGCACTTAATTATCTCCTGCGATGTAAGCTTGCTGTCACTCCCCCAAACAATCTCCATAACCTGCCATTCTGTTTCGCTAGGCATTTGCTGCTGCTCCATATTCATACTCCTCTATCTATACAATGTATGTAATCAACATTTCGTAATTGTCTGCATAATTCTAGCATAACAAAACTTTGTGTGCAAACAATAATTCCTGCTTTTTACATTAAATAAACTTTGCTATATCAGCAACATTTTCCACAATAAATGTTGCCCCGGCCTCCTCGAATTCTTCGCGATTTCCGTATCCGTACAAAACACCGATACTGTCGATGCCTATTTCCTTTGCACCAAGTATGTCATATTTTCTGTCACCGACCATTACCGTCTTGGAAAAATCTGTGATGTCCGCGCTATCTAGCGAATATCTGATAACCTCTGCTTTTCTGTTACGGGTTCCATCCATATTCGAACCGGCTATAAAATCAAAATACTGTCTTATCCCAAAGTAATCCACTATCCTATCAGTATATTCCTGTGGTTTTGAAGTTGCGGTCAAAAGTATCTTTCCCGCTGCCTTAAGACTACTTAACAAATCCTTCATTCCCGGATAAAGATTATTTTCAAACAGACCCTTTTCTGAATAATACTCTCTATAATAAGCAACCGCCTGCTCACAAGTCTCCTCATCAAACCCATTAAACTCACGAAACGAATCTCTTATCGGAGGGCCAAGATACTTGCGCATCTGCTCATCATTTTCTATCTTAATACCGTACTTTGACAGTGCATACTTAATTCCCGCCTCAATTCCCGGCTTTGAATCTGACAGTGTACCATCCAAATCAAACAAAACAACGTCGTACATGATATAATTCCTTCTTTCTTATTCATTAAACATCAACACAAGTATAAGGTAGATTCTCGCAATTATATCATGTAATTGCAAGAAAAACAACGAAAACCGTTGCAATATAACACAATACCATATATAATAGGAATGTTTTGAACACTAAATAAAATCAAAAGAAAAAAGGGAGTAACGTCATGGGAAAGAATGAATCAAACTCATCCGGATGGCGCAGCAACAAATGGATTCGCGCGGCAATTCCGGCATTACTGCTTCACTGCAGTATCGGTACTGTTTACTGTTGGTCAATTTTCAGTCAGGAGATTGCCGACTACATTGGATTTTCGAAAGGTGCGACCGAGTGGGCATTTTCATTTGCAATCTTCTTCCTTGGTATGTCAGCAGCATTCCTTGGAAATGTAGTTGAGAAGGATATCCACAAATCTTCTCTTATTGCAACAATTTGCTTCTCTGTAGGTATGGCTCTTACAGGCTTCTTCATTTACTACGGAGGTCAGCACACAGGTAGTATTGTATCCCTTGTAGGTATATATTTAAGTTATGGTTTCATCATGGGTGTCGGACTCGGTACAGGTTATCTTTCACCGGTTAAAACACTTATGCTTTGGTTCCAGGATCGTAAAGGCCTTGCAACAGGACTTGCAGTTGCAGGTTTCGGTGCTGCTAAAGCTATCGCATCACCTATCATGCAGAGCATGCTCGAGAACTTAGGCGAGGGCGGAATCTACAAGATGTTCTGGATTCTTGCAGCAGTATACTTCTGTATGATGTTTGTAGGTCATCTTCTTCTTAAGAAGCCGGACGGATGGCATGAGCCTTCAGGCAAGGAAGATAAGCCTTCAATTATGTCAGTATTAAAGACCAAGCCAATGACAAACTACATTGGAATCTGGTTAATGTTCTACATCAACATTACTTGTGGTCTTGCACTTATCTCTCAGGAGAAAATGATTGTTAAATGTATCGGTCTTGCAGCATCTGCAGGAATAATCTCTACAGTATCTGCTGTCTTTAATGCAGGCGGACGTCTTGGTTTCTCTGCATGGGCTGATACAATGAAAGATCGTAATACTATTTACAAGTTAATCTTCATTTTATCAATCGCATTTACTGCACTTGTTATGCTTACTCAGGGTATCAAGACAGGCGAGGGCAACACTGGTCTCGTAATTTTAGTACTTGCACTTATCTTTATTGTAAATGCAGGCTACGGTGGTGGTTTCTCAAACGTGCCTACACTTTTGTCAGACCATTACGGAATGAGCAGCATCAGTGCAATTCACGGTATCACACTTTCAGCTTGGGCATTTGCCGGACTTACAGGTAACCAGGTTGCAACTTACATCGTTAACCATTCAGGTGAGTGGATTGAGCACGGTACAGACGCAGCAGGTAACGTAATCAAGGTTAACCCAGTTGGATACCAGAATGTATTGTTCTTCACAATAGCACTTTACATCATCGCTTTAATCCTTTGCTTAGTTCTTGTAAGACCTACAGACAAAGCACTTGAAGCAAAAGCTGCTAAGAAGGCTTCAAAAGAAGCATAATCAATTCTGACTAATATAGAAAACGGACACAGATTAATCTCTGTGTCCGTTTTATTTTTGCTTATTCCATATCGTATAGATGTTATTCTACTTGTCTCTGCTCAACTTCACCGGCGTCATCTTCTTTTAAATGTTTTAATTCCGTATATGCAAATGGTATTGTAATGAGAATTGACAATACATCCGCACACGTTTGTGTAATCTCAACTCCCAATAACCCAAATATCCTGGGTAGTATTAATATAGAAGGAATAAAGAATATTCCGTTTCGTGCCGACGAAGTAATCGTTGCTTTAAAGCCTCTTCCCATTGATTGAAGCATCATATTGGTCATAACAACAAGTGCCGTTAATGGAAATGCAGCCGATTGACATCTAAGTGCAACACGTCCAACCGCTACTACCGCATCATCATTTCTAAACCATCTTATAACGTCAGGAGCAAATATAAAACAAAGCGTTCCTACAACAAAAAGGAATACCGTGCCCCATTTCACACAGAAGAAATATCCTTCACGGACTCTGGACTTTAATCCGGCACCATAGTTATATGAGCATACCGGCTGATAGCCCTGTCCAAAACCAATAAGCGCTGACATCAACATCATCATTACTCTTGTAACAATAGACATTCCCGCAATCGCAGCATCTCCACCATAAAAACCTGCATGGTGATTGAGAAGTAATGTAGCCACAGCTGCAAGTCCCTGTCTAAACAACGATGGTGCTCCGCCATTGGTAATCTCTAATATATAAAACCAATTAATATGTACATTAGACAATTTTAAATGTATATTCTGACCTTTTGTACTTCCAATCAGGAGGACAATAAAACTTGTAATCTGACCGGACACCGTTGCAATAGCTGCGCCGGTAACGCCCCATTTAAACCCGAGAATGAGCACCGGATCAAGTATAACATTGATAACCGCGCCGCACATAAGACCTATCATTGCATATACAGCACTACCCTGAAATCTCAACTGATTATTAATTACAAACTGCCCCATCATAAAAGGTGCACCAAGCAAGATTATGCGCATATAATTCTCGGTATCATTTATTGTTGTTGGCGAAGCACCAAGCCATAATGCAATCCTATGAAGGAATAAATTGCCAACGGCAGCTACAACAACTCCCAATATCAACGCAATTGCGAATCCGGTAGATGCCATTTCATTGGCTTTCTCATTCTCTCCCGCACCAAGCATTCTCGACAGATAATTACCGGAGCCATGACCACAGAAAAATCCCAATGCCTGAATTATTGCCATAACCGAAAACACAAGTCCGACAGCTGCCGTTGCCTGTGTCGATATTCTTCCTACAAAATACGTGTCCGCCGAATTATAAAACGAAGTCACCAGCATGCTTATTATAGTAGGAATTGATAGTTTTACTATAAGTTGCGGAACCGGTGTTTCCGTCATCATCTTACGTCGCGATTCCTGTTTTACATAATCGTTCATCATTCACACTTCCTCTAATCTTAATTGAATATATATCATTCTACATTAAGCCAATGAAGTCTTTATGCAATTTCACATATACACACTCATTTCATTATATGACAAACGAACGATTTTTGCACGAAAAAAAGAAGGCTTGAAAAACCTTCTTTTCATCAGTTATATATGATTGTATCGTTAACGCTTTCCTTCAGGCATCACGATTTAACGCCTTACGTATGCTAATACCGAAAAATGATGCTATAATTATTTTTGCTATATCTCCCGGAATAAACGGAATCACGCAAAGCATCAATGCCGATGCAACTCCTGTCTTTGCCTGAATACAAAACCATACAGTACCCATTGCATATAATACTACAGTTCCCAGTAAAAGACCAATAACACTCGGCACAATCTTTCCGTCAAACTTGTCAACAAACGCTCCGGCAACTACCGCCATAAAGACATAACCGACAAGATAACCGCCCGTAGGTCCGATAAGTTTGGCTGGTCCGCCCGAAAATCCCGAGAAAACCGGTACTCCAACAAGACCTATAAGCAGATAAACTATAACGCTTACCGCTTCCTTCATCATTCCAAGAACATACACACCAAGATATATTGTAAGCGTTGCAAGTGAAATAGGCACAGGCCCAATTGGAATTGAAAATGGTGACAATACACATGTCACTGCCGTCATAACTGCAATTAAAGCCATTGTTTTTGTTGAAATTCTTTGTTTTGCTGTATCCATCATTCTGTTCCCCTTAATATAAAAAGTCCGTTGAGCTCTCAACGGACTTTAGTATACAAGAACGATTCTCAATTGTCAACCCCTTATTACTTCACAAGGTTAACATTTCAAAATACTATTTTATTGTTTGCTGTAATATTCCTCAAGTTTTGGTCTTGCACTCACATAATATTTCTTTAACTTCTCATCAAATTGAGTGCCCATACCTTCCATAATTATCTTATCAGCTTCTTCGAAGGACATTTTCTCCTTATAGACTCTCTTACTGACAAGCGCATCATATACATCGGCAATAGCCATAATCCTTGCCTCTAACGGTATATCATCACCTTTAAGTCCTACCGGATATCCCGAACCATCTACACGCTCGTGATGATAATGGGCCACATTCTCCGCAAGAACCTGAAACGTCTCATTCTCCGTACTCTTTAAGATCTCATGGACGATTTTCGCGCCCTCTGATGCATGAGACTTCATAACCTCAAATTCTTCAGGTGTAAAACGTCCCGGCTTTCTTAATATCGCATCATCTACAGCTATCTTACCAAGGTCATGCATCGGTGCAGCCTTGATAATATTGGCACAAAAATCTTCAGAAAGATTAAGCTCATTATCCTTCTTCATTTCCTCTATCAGAATACGAACGCCTTCACTGGTTCGTTTTATGTGACCACCGGTCGAATTGTCACGACTTTCTACCATTGTCGCCATACTAAGCACAAGATTATTATGCATCATAACTATTCGTTCGGTTTTTGTGGCAACTTCTTCTTCGAGTTCAGAATTGTACTTGTCAAGAAGCTTAATATACCTTTGATTCTGTGTATCATCAGATAAGAATATCTGATAGCCTATTTTCTTCTTTCCGTTATACAGATAATTGACCTCAACCTTGTAGGATTCCTGCTTGTTATCCTCGGTCGTTCTTTCAATTATATATGAATTGTTACCGGCACCCTCATTCTTCTCAAAATGTTTAATCCAATACAAAACACTGTCTTTGAAAGCATCAACACTATCTAGTGACTGATCCACTGCAAGATCATATAATTGCGGCATAATGCGTTTCGCCGTTTCGTTACTACCAAGATAATGATGTTTGAAATCAACAGATACAAATCCTGTATTACCCGTCTCAACCATCGACTGAATAACCATATCACTTACATCATACATTGACATACTTTTAACAATTAACAGATACACAAAAAGTGATATATTATATGTTACCGGCACAAGTTCAAGCGAACGCACTCCCACGTGATTCAAAAAATAACTAAGCATTGATGTTATTTCAGGTATTACCAGAAGATAAAGAATCTTTCTCGACACTTGTTTCTTTTTCGTGTATGTATAAATAATTATGCCAATACTCAAACTCATGTAAAAGGCAATGACCACATAAAACAAAGCATGAAGCGGTCCGTACTCCTTGTTTATTACCCATTTATTGTCGACCATAATAAAATCAACTTTTTTGTAATACAAAGGAAAGTGACCGGCGGTAAGAACACAACAATACATTAGGCAGTTGATTACGAACATAATCATCCTGATAATATTCTTAAGTTCAAACTGGCACAGATTAACAACACTCATGGTTATAAACCACGGCAACAGGCATCCGCCAAAATATAATACCTTAAGTGAAATCATTGCTGCTTCAGGATTAGTATTACTGTACATCAAAAAATATGCCATGTTACTGATACAAATCAACATAAAAATTAATGTAATGTTAGTATCATAATGCTTGTTCCATATGTACACATATATAAATGCAAGTATTGTCGCAATAACAAAATTGATTGCGTAATATGCTGTTACCATTTCTACCTCCAAGTTGCGTTATTAAGAGATTACTGTCCCTCAATCAGAAAACGACTCACCTGCTCAATAAGATCCTTCTTCTTAATACTCTTAAGAAGATATCCGTTAGGCTTAAGCGAAAGCACTCTTGTGATGCTGGCCTTATCGCCGACACCCGTAAGGAAAAGAACCGGAATATTCGCCGTCTCCTCCTCACTTCTTAACATCTCAAGCACCTTCGGTCCTGATGTAATTGGCATCTCATAATCAAGCAGTATCAAATCAGCATGATTATTGGCAAGCCAGGTTATTGCATTAACCCCGGAATTTGCCATTCTTACTCTGAAGAAATCCTTAAGCCAACCTCTTATCATTTCACAATATGTTATATCATCATCCACTATAAGAATACAAGGTTTTTTCTCAAACGTATTTTCCTCTTCCATTATACGCTGCGTCTTTGTGACTAATTCGGAAACATCTATAGGACGTTCGAAAAACTCCCAGCCCTCATTAAAAGATAAGTAGTTCTCAAAGATTTTGGAATCATTTTTTGTTCCTATCAAAAGTACATGTTCACAATGAGCAGTAAACACATCCTTATGATCATCAATCACTCCAACCATATTGGCCGCAGAATCATTAGCCATGATAATGTACACAGCCGTATTCTCGACAGTTCGCTCGATTGCTTCGTCGGTTGCACTTATACTTTCAACCTCCATACCGAACTCCTGCAGTTTTTTGATAATTCCTTTTACTGTAAATGTTTCCGTGACACTAATTATTGATACTTGACTCATAAGCGTCTCTCTCTTTCTTTGTAATTAGTTATATATGCAATACCGAAAGTTCCCGGGCCACAGTTAACAGCATTTGTTGCCGAGCACTGGTTGAAGATAACATCCACAACATCAATCTGTGTCCTTATCATAGCCTCAATCTCATCCTTATCTTTTTTGGTAAGTATTGAGTATGTAACATAAAGTCTGCTCTTATCTATATTGTCTGCATTACTCAGCATATATTTGACGAATGATAACCTGAGGCCTTCTATCGTACCCCACATAACCTTCTTAAATGCTATCTCACTATTGGAAACACTTATTACGGGGTGCATCATTATAGAATCGAATATCCTGTGAGTGCTCTGTCCAATCATACCACTGTTAGCAAGATATTCTGTCGAACCAACAACAAATCCAGATTGGATTTTACTCTTAAGCACTTCCAACTCCTCTACTATCTCATCCACACGCAATCCGCCGTCATTGACCATGCGAGCAGCCTCGTATGCAAGAATTCCTATACCGGTCGATATCTGTCCCGAATCTATAACCGTCACGTTACCAAAAGCTTTCGCAGCCTCACATGCGTTAACATAGCTGTCACGCACGCCCCCGGCATTGGAAATATGTATAATTCTGTACGCTTTTGAAAGATTCTCCGCAAAGAAACGCTCGTATTCTCCAACTGTAGCCGCAGCACTGTGAGCTTTTCCTTTCTTCTCCTTCAAATAATACATTATCTCGTCGGCATTTGTCTCAACACCATCCAAGAAATCACCATCATCGGTATGTATGTGACTTGGTATAACACCAATTCTGTATTTCCTTATAACCTCATCACGTATGTCACACATACTGTCAGTTGTAATGCATATCGCAACCTTGTGAAGTCGTACTCCCGTACTCTGTTCTCTCGCCTCAACAAGAGTAGGTCCTGACAATTCTTTGACAAGCCCTCTTGGAATGAAACGAATTATCTTCTCTTCTAACTGTCTGCCGCTAATAGGTTTTAACAGATAGTCATCAAATCCGTTAACCTTGTAAAGCTGCTGATTCTCCGAACCGGCATTGGCAGTAAGAACGATAACCGGCGTATTGTTGTTAAGACCACCCTTTTGCGAACGTATCGCATGAAGACACTCTATTCCATCCATCTCCGGCATTAAATGATCCATAAGAATAACATCGTATTTCTTGGCAACCGTTTTATTAAGACATTCCTCACCGCTTAATGCCTCTTCAACGTTCATCTTTGTATCACGCAAAAGTTTCTTTTCAACAGTAACATTGACCTCATTATCATCAACAATAAGAACGTTCGCTCGTGGTGCTTCAAAACTTGTCCGGTATCTTTCAATGCCGACAATTCTTCCGTGCTCCATGAAATTACGTGTTCCTATCGGCTGCTTGTCAGCAATCGTCTGAGGCAGTCTTACAATAAATGTTGAGCCTTTCATATACACGCTGTTGACGGTAACCTCGCCACCCATGAGTCCAACAAGCTGCTTAACTATCGAAAGTCCAAGACCGGTTCCTTCAATGTACCTGTTCTTTTCCTCATCCGCTCTCTGGAACACATCAAAAAGTGTCGGGATATTCTCTTTCTTAATACCCATTCCTGTATCGGTAATACTATATACAAGATTGACCTGATTATCATCTGCCTGTTCGCACTGGATAGACAAAATAACAGAACCCTCTTTTGTGTATTTGATTGCATTGTTAAGCAGGTTTATAAGTATCTGCTTAATTCTTACTTCATCACCAAAAAGTCTTGATGGAATAGTTTCATCAACCTCAATTTTGAACTCGATTCCTTTGTCGCGCGCCCTTGACCAGATCATGTTGACAATCTCTGAAAGCATGTCAGCTGTTCCGTATTCCACCGAAACTATATCCATCTTACCGGATTCAATCTTTGACATATCAAGGATATCATTTATAAGGCTTAACAACATCTTGCTCGCGCCCTGAATGATACTTGCGTCATTGGCAACTTCTTTGTCAGTTGTGTCACGAAGAATCATTTCGTTAAGACCTATTATTGTGTTGATAGGCGTTCTGATTTCGTGACTCATATTTGAGAAGAAGCGATTCTGCGCTCTGTTTAACTCTTCAACTTCCTCACTGCGTTTCTGTGCAAGTTCGTTCTTTTCCTTATAAATATTAGCCTGAAATGTAATCAGCAACAATATAAGAAAACTTATAAGAAGAACCGACGCAAAGGAATCCATAAAGAAAGTCTCTGTTGTGTGCGCCTGTACCACATCCGGCCACACATAAGAAACACCGTAGCAAACCGTAAGCGTTATAATCGTCAGCACGAAAAACATTATCTGAAGTTTGCCTCTCATAAGACTACTTATAAACACTACTCCAAATACAAACCAGAGCGGAGAGCCACCATACAAGCCACCCGAACAGAAGAAACAAATCGGGAACAGTACGCATACCACAAGGAAGCATATAATCGAGCCGCCCACATCCAACTTCTTATAATGTATTGTGAAATAGAACAATAACGCATACAGTAATACACAACAAGACACCATCAGAATACTTGACATATTCTCACCAATCAAAAGACTTATCAGAACCATTATCAATAATGATACTGTTCCAACGCCTCCTGCGAGATAAAAAGTTCGAAGGCGCATGCCAAGAGCCGGGTTTTTTATGGCTGCAATCCATCTTTTCATAGGCTTTCCCCTCCTCTCTCTTTTGCAATATATTCAACTGCTTTTCTGTATTCGTCGATAAGTTTGACATTCCTTGCTCTGTTAGGCATCATGCCCTTGTCAAGGAAGATCTCTTCTATCTCTGCCGTCATCTTGATGAGGTTATTCTCACCCATAAGTCTTGCAGTATCTCGAACAGCAATCATATAGCATCTGTATTCACTAATGTACGACTCCTCATATGCATTCTGTATTGCCTGCATTACATCATCAGCATCATCAACAAATGCATCGCAAACTTTTTCAAATATTGCCTTGTCGTCCATACAGTATTCTCTTACAACCGAAACATCACATATACCGTTTGCATCCCAAATAAGAGAAGCCAAAGGCTTGCGGCTGCTCTGAATTACCATATTCTTAGGAAGCAGGCTGCAAAGTGTTCTTTCAAGTTCAACTATTGCAATAGGTTTTGCAACGAATCCATCGAAACCTGATGACAGGAACATTTCACGAGCACCGCTGACTGCATTAGCAGTAAGCGCAATAACAACTGTGTTGCGTCCCTTCTTCTCCTGTATCTTTCTAAGCTCTGCAGTTGCAGCAACACCATCCATTTCCGGCATCATGTGATCCATGAAAATAGCATCGTAATCAGTCTCGCTGTATTTAAGTATTGCTTCCTTACCACTTAAAGCAGTATCAACCTGCATCTCATATTTGCTAAGTATTCCGCCCGCAACAACAAGGTTCATTTCTTCATCATCAACAACCAAGACTCTTGTATCCGGGAAGGTTAACTTAGTTTCTTCAGCAACATTGGTATATTCATATCTGTTATTACCTGCATTAAGTATCTCAACAAAATTGAACGAGTAGAAAGGCTTTTTAAAATGAATAACTCTGCTGTCGCTTGGGAACACAAAATCCTCCGGTGCAACAACTGCAATGTTAATATTTTTTGCGAGCTTCTCATAAGAAGTTCGATATGCCATATACTCTCTTGCGCCCACAAAAATATGACTAAACTGTTCATCCTCGCTTAAATTCTTAAAGTCATTAAATGAAGCCAATCTTATAATAGGAACCTTAAGTCCGCGAACAAGTGATACAGTCATATCTCTGTAGAAATCTCTAAGCATAGGAACTGAGTAATTCTCTGTATTGAATATAAAGCCGACACGAAGATTATCTTCATCTCTGACAGTAAGACAATGCGTTGTTTCCGCAATACCCTGCGGTATGGAAACCCTGACATGTGTTCCCTGCTCTGCTGCAGAATTAATTGTTACAAATCCACCCATCGCGTGAACAAAACCATACACAAGCGAAAGACCTATTCCGATTCCACCTGTCTCTCTGTTTCTTCCGGAATTGCTTTGATACAGACCACTCATCATCTTCTCTTTTTCTTCCGGATCAATTCCTTTACCGGTATCAATTATTTCTATACAAAGGTTGACACCATATTCCATGTATCGATGATATACATGTACATAAACACCACCATCTTCAGTAAACTTAACGGCATTGGAAAATAAATGCCAAAGTATTTTTTTGATTCTTGTCGCATCACCAATTAATGTTCTCGGAACAGCAGGATCAAGATTAACAACTATCTCCGGCATATTCTTTATGTCATACATCGATAAATCGTCAATAACATCACTGATAACCGATGTTATCTCGTACGGTTCTTTTGATAATATAATCTTGTTTGTATCTATTTCCGTGTGATCAAGAAGATCTCCTATCTGTCCGGACAGTCTTGTTCCGGCTGCAAAAAGGGAATTTAACGTTTTCTTCTTGGCAGCATTCTTCTCATCTTCAATGAGCACCTTACTAAGTCCCATTACAACATTGATAGGCGTACGAAGTTCATGAGAAACGTTAGCCATGAAGTCCTCCATACGGCGATTCATTTCGCCGAGTTTGGATATCGTTTCACCGTAACGTTCTCCCATCATTTTTCTTCCGCGTATTGTCATCTTCGAAACTCTTGCTGTAACGAGTACTATAGCAACGTGAAGAATTATTCTTGCAATCTCAATATCATCTAAAGTTGTGCCACTCTGATACATGCCAAAGAACTGGTTAACCATCAGAAAGAAATACACGATTAGTCCTATATTAATAACCATCGTCTCCTGAAACATCGTAAACAAAAGCATTACAAAGCACACAATCAACGATGAATCAAACAGGCTGTCCGGATGTATTCCGTGGAAAAACGTCAAGGCATAAAACATAAACGCGTACACGTAAGTCTTGCCACGCAAATTTACATCCTGTCTGATATGCATAGACCAGACAACAATTACCGACACAATAACTAAAGGATACGCCCACGCCTCCCATTTAAGCAGGAAAATACCTGCCATAAGTGCAAGCGCAGCCACTGTGAAAGAAAAGACTATTGTAAGACTTACAACTCTCAAACGGTCTTTCTCTCTATTCTCATTCTCTTCAAAGGCACGATCTTTAATTCTTGTTGAATTAATATCATTTGAGGCTTTCACGACAACACCTCCTTTATCCCTTCAAAGTCCCAACGAAGGAACATCTCGCTAATTTCCTTTACTTTAGCGTCATCCTCCTCAGGAAGTACATAGTTCTTAAGTTCGTCGAGTACCATTTCCATAAGGTCATAATCCTCCTGGCAGGCAAAGTCATACATAGAAGAGTATGCATCCGCAAGATACACAGCATCAACCATTGGCTGATCAGTGTCTCTTTTATTCAAAGAACTCTCTATGGTCTTAATACACAATTCGTAACCTTTTAACAGATCTTCCGTTTTCTCCTTAATTGTATCGATATCTCTGTCATCACCGGCATGTTCAAGCTCCTCGGCCAAATCTCCCAGCTCCATAGCACCTATGATTCTTGAAGAACTCTTAAGCGCATGAACCTTGATGGTGTAATTCTCCCAGTCTTCGTCCATATAAAACTGTCGTATCTCCTCAACCTTGGTACGACCTGTAGACGCATATATCTGTGCTGCCGCCTCATAACTTTCTTCCGAACCGCAGTTGGCAATTCCGATCTCTTTCTCAACCCAACCAAGAGCTTCAGGATCATAAGAAAGCTCAAGTATGTCCTCCAAAATATTACAAAGAACCTTGTATTGGATAGGTTTTTCAAGATTGTACAATTCCTCATGGTCGGCATAGGAAAGCTTCTCAACTTCACTGTCATCACCAAGCCACACCACAGGAACCTTGCGACCCATACGTCTAAGTTCGTCGTTAACTCCATCTATCGCTTCCTGTCCGGTTGTGCCCGGGATATATAAGTCAACAAACATAGCCTCCCAATCATCATCAAAATCACTCTCGGAAATAGAGTTGAAGCAATGAACATCAACAGTCTTGCCCAATGCCTTGATGAGCAATTGTTCCAAAAGTACTTTCTGTATATTATTGTCATCTATTATCATAAGCTTATGAACCATCTAATACCTCAACCTCCATTCCTAAAAATTATTCATCCATGTATAACAATCCAAATGTTTCCGGACCACAGTTAACCGCAATTGCCGGTGAAGCTTTCTGGAAATACACATTTTCAAAATTTAATCTGTTTGCAATAATACTTCTTATCTCCTCAATGTCCTTTTGAGAAAGTCCTACATATGTCACAAACAAATACTTTTTATCTGCCGTGCTCATTTTGTTAACCATTCTGTTAATATACTTTCTCCAAGCACGTTCTCTTGAACCGAAATAGAATCCACCTACCGACATCTTTCCATTATGAAGAAGCATTACCGGGTGCACATTAAATGCTTTTGCAATACTTGATAAATACTCACCTACCTGTCCTGATTTTGCCAGATAATCCATATTATCAACAATGAAATTGGAATGTATCTTGCTCTTCATTCTCTCAAGGTTTGCGAGAATCTTATCTACCGGCATTCCTTCCTCTGCCATACGGCACGCTTCAAGCACCATTATTCCTTGACCACTTGATAAATTACCCGTATCAAAAACCGTTACATTTTCAAATATTCCCGCTGCTTCCATAGCAATCTCGCAACCGCTGTTATTAACTTTTTTTGATATTGACATGTGTATGACATTATTGGCTTTGGCAAGTTGCTCCGCAAAGAATGCTTCATGCTCATCAACGCTCGGTGCCTTTGTCCACGCCAGATTGTTGTCCCTGTTCATATAAGAAATGAGCCCATGCGACTCTATCTCAAAGCCATCCTCAAACAAACCGGCTTCTGTCTCAACCAAATAAGGAATCACAGCAATGTTATGCTTCTTAAGCAGTGACTTTGGTATGTCCGCAACACTTTCAGTCGTAATAACAACATCTGTTTTCTTGTTGTGCTTCTGCATCCACGCTGTACTCTCCTCCAGAATAGCAGCATCATCATCGGAAACCACAACCATCTCTCTTGGAAGTTGTCTGTATAACTCCTGTTCTATAGCCTCACCACTTATGGGCTTTAACAAATAACCATCAAAACCTTCTCGTACATATAACTGCTGATTATCCGCACCGGAATTGGCCGTAAGTGCAACAATCTTTGATTGTTTACATCGTCCACCGGCTTGTGCACGAATCTTTTTCAAGCACTCTATTCCGTCCATCTCCGGCATCATATGATCCATGAAGATTACGTTGTACTCAATCTCTAACGTCTTCTCAAGTGCCTCTTTACCACTTTCAACAGTATCAATCTTAACAAGTGTATCTCTCAAAAGTTTCTTAACAACCATAAGGTTGGATGCATTATCATCGACAACCAACACTCTTGCACTCGGCGCCTCAAAACTTCTGTGATAAGTCTCTCTCATCTGCATAGCAGCCCTATTCTCAAGACCGAACTCGCCAACTGATTCCTCGTCCACAATCTTTTGAGGTATCTCAATAATAAATGTTGAGCCTTTCGTATAAACACTGTTAACCGTAATCTTTCCACCCATCATATCAACAAACTGCTTAACAATGGAAAGTCCCAAACCGGTTCCCTCTATATACTTATTACGATCTTCTTCCACACGCTTAAACGCTGTGAACAGATACGGAATATTCTCCTTCTTAATTCCGATACCGGTATCAGTTACAGTAAATATAACATTAGCCATACCGTTATCCTGTTTGGCACATTGAATGGAAAGTGTTACCGAACCGGTCTTTGTGTACTTAATCGAGTTATTGATTACATTAATAAGTATTTGTTTGATTCGAACCTCATCACCCAAATATCCAGAAGGCATGTCCGGTTCAAGATCAACATGAAACTCAAGACCTTTATCCTTCGCTCTAATCCAGAGCATTCCAACTACATCGGAAAGCATATCTCCGATATTGTAAGAATCCATATTAAGCTGCATCTTTCCTGATTCAAGCTTGGACATATCAAGAATATCATTGATAAGATGCAATAACATCTTACTAGCGGACTGAATATTGGCAGCATCTTCCGCAACCTCGGCAGATACATCCTCACGAAGTATCATTTCGTTCAATCCAATAATTGTATTAATCGGTGTTCTTATCTCATGGCTCATACTTGAGAAGAAATGATTCTGCGAAGCATTAAGCTCCTCAATCTCTTTCTTTCTTGCCTCGGCCTTCTCATTCTCTAGGGTGTACAACTTGGTTACAAATGTAATCATTATGCTTATTGAAGACATTATGAGCAACAACGATATAAATGAATCCAGGTATGCCATGGTATAGTCATGCGACGTAACGTATGAAGGATATTTGTACGCAAAAGCATAGCATGCTGCAGAAACAAAAATTAACGCATGCAAAAATATCAATTTGACTTTTCTTCTAAGAGTTAAACTGATAAACAAAATTGCAAATACAAACCAAAGTGGTCCTCCACCAAATATTGCACCACCGGTAAAGAATGTAACCGGTAGCAGGAAAAACACTATGATGAATGAAAAAAGACCCGCCATAATTCCGATTTTTCTTTTGACAATTGCAAACATACTCAGCAATCCAGCAATCAATATCGCACCGCCGAGCATCAAAAGATCCGTGCCTGTTTCACCTATGATAATTCCTACAAAAAATATAATTATCAGAGCAAGCAAAGCAACGCCCGAAAGAAGAACGAACAGCTTGTCATGCAATTCAAGATCCGATTCAATTATTCTATTCTTAAGTCGTCTCAAAAGCATCCCGGCACTTCCTTTCTATTCTTCCGGTAAAAACTCCATAATTTCATCATCATCAAAACTATTAACTTCCTGTTTGTAAGATTCTTTGACATCCTCTTCATCAGGCGAAAACTCCATAACATCTTCGCCATCTTCAGTCGTATAATCATGAGAATCACGACTTGCTATATCTTCGTCTACTCCATATGCGGTCTTAATTCCATTGGTTATATTCTCATATTGGATATTCATATCCTCATGATGATTGTCAATATAAGTTCTGTCAGATGATTTGGCCGCTTCCTCTAACAATCTTGCTTTCTCTGAAAGTTCCGTTGCACCTATCATTTTAGCGGTACTCTTAAGTGCATGAACGAGTATTGCATAATTGGTAAGGTCTCCACTCTCAAAATATCTTTCCATGTTAACCTTTTTGGTTAGAGCCTCTGTAGCAAATTGAAGCATGAGTGACTTATAAAATCCTCTGTCATTCTGGCAATAGTGCATACCTTTTTCTGTATCTATTCCTACTTCTTTGAGACGTTCGAACGCCTTCTTGCTGACTTCCTCTCCGGTATTCTCCTCCGAAACTCTCTTCTCATATGTAATTACAGACACAGGAAGAACACGTTTCAGTACACGTTCAAGTTCTTCTGTTTCAATCGGCTTACTTACAAATCCATCGAAACCTTCCTTGATAAACATTTCTTTTGCAGAACTTACCGCATTCGCTGTAAGTGCAACTATCGGGAAGTCATCATGTTCTTTTGAAGCTTCTGCACGTATTCTCTTCATGGCCTCGACACCATCCATACCCGGCATCATGTGATCCATAAATACAATATCATAGCTGTTTCGCTTGCATCTGCTTATCGCTTCGATTCCGGAATCAGCAGTAGCAACTATCATTCCGTAACTGTTAAATATTCCCATTGCAACAGTAAGGTTCATCGGCTCATCATCAACCACGAGCACACGAACATTACGGCAAACCATCTTACCCTCATCCTCTAGATCTTCACTCTGGTAATTAAGAACACTTGCAACCGGGAAACAATAGAAAGGCTTCTTAAGTATCTTAATTCTCGAACCAAGAGGAAGCTTGAAGCTTTCATTAGCAACTACTTCTATTCTTACATCCTTCGAAAGTTCTTCCATGAAATCAACGTCCGTCTCGTACTCCTCTTCACCTACAAAAAGATGAGTAAGCTGAATCTTTTTAGTCAATTTCTTAAGACTGTCTATATTGTCAACTCGATGGAGAGAAACCTTCAATCCACGCGTAATGTTAAGAACAACAGAATTGTAGTACTCTCTTACTTGAGGGTTGATATATTTGTCAAAATTCAAGAATGCACCGATACATAAATCCTCCGGATTATTAACTGACATACATTCTGAAGTATCTACAACTGTTTGTGGGATACTTACTCTTACAGAAGTACCCTCATCAGGTTCACTCTCAACCGTTATAAAGCCACCCATAGAATAAACAAAACCATACACAATTGACATACCAAGGCCAAGACCGCTTGTGGTTCTTGTTCTTCCGGAATCACCCTGATAGAATCTGTCAAATATCTTATCAAGTTCTTCACCGTTCATACCGATACCGGTATCCGTTACTTCGATATATAAATTGACGCCATACTCATGTGGTTTAGTAGAAATACGTACATACACTCCACCTTCTCTGGTGTATTTCAAGCCATTCATAATAAGATGCCACAAAATCTTCTTAAGTTTATAAACGTCCGCATTCATAATCGAAGGAACACTCGGATCTACATCAATTACAAGTTCCAATCGTGGATTCTTATATGGGCGAATCTCTGTTACGATATCATTTAATATCGAGGAAATCATATAGTCCTCATAGTTAACTGCAAGATTACCTCTGTCTATTTCCGAATAATCAAGGATATCACTTATCTGTTCATATACTCTCTTACCACCGGCACTGATTGCGTCTAAATCTCGCTTAATCGCTTCGTCCTTCTCACGTTTAATACATACTTTTGAAAGACCGATAACCGCATTAATTGGTGTGCGAATCTCATGTGATACATTCGCCAAGAAATCACTTAATCTTGTTGTTGCATCTCCAAGTTCCGATATCTGATTATCAGCACTTCCGAGCACCGCATGCCACTTATCAATTATTACGGTACTTACCCAGCCAATCATAAAAATAATGGCATAGTGAAGCATTATACGACTCACATCAAGCGGTGTAAAAGCATTCCCATCCATAACCAGCGTCCACACTTCATACGCCATAGTCACGCAATATGTAACAACACACAACTTAATCAGTGCTTTAACTCCTGTCATTGTGTAAATGATAATAACCGCACCCATTACAACTGCAAGATCAAACGTACTTGTTGTATGAACCCCATAAAAGAAAAAAGTACCCATCATAAGAACAGAATAAACCCATAATCGGATGTATCCGGAAATTCTCTGTCTTATGTGAATAACCCAGCTTATCGAAAGACCCGCAATAACAATTACCAAAGCCCATTTTTCCCATGACAAAAGCAACGATTCCAAAATCAGCACCGTCGAAAAAATGGTGTAACTAATAAGAATCATTACATGCGCGGTATTAAAAAGTTCGTTATCTCTGAACTTGTCCCCCATACTACTCCTCCCGCAGTTTGTAATCTATGTCCTCATCAATCATTGCAAGCATTACATCCGCAAAATCGGGATCAAACTGCGTACCTTTTCCATTCTCTATCTCCTCGCGAACTATGCCCTGTGGCAAAATATCGCGATAACTTCTTCTGCTTGTCATAGCGTCATACGCATCGGCAACAGCAATAATTCTAGCTTCCTTCGGAATATCCTCGCCGATAAGTCCATCCGGATATCCGCCGCCACTGTATCTTTCATGATGCCATCTCGCACCTGTAGCAAGTTTAGGCATCTCTCTGATATTCTTGAGGATTCTCGCACCCATAACCGGATGATTCTTAATCTTATCAAACTCATCTTCAGTAAGCTTGGCCGGCTTGTTGATAACTGTATCTGGCACACCAATCTTACCTACGTCATGCAAAAGACCCATCATGTAAATGTCGCTCTGCTCCTTCTCGGAATAACCTAATCGCTTTGCAATCTCACTTGCATAAAAAGCCACACGATTAGAATGACCGTTAGTATATGTATCCTTTGCATCTATTGCAGTTGTAAGTGTGGAAACGACATGAAGAAACAGCTTCTGATTCTCAGCTGTTTTCTTTTCGACTTCAGCTTCAAGATTCCTTTGAAGATGAACAAGATCAATTATATGTCTAACCCTTAAGGTCAAAACATCTGACACAAATGGCTTTTTGATAAAATCCATAGCGCCCAAAGAAAGCCCCTTTGTCTCGGATTCTTCATCTTCGTTAGCGGTTAGGAAAATAACAGGAACCTCTTTGACAGACTCCTCCTGTTCCCGAAGTTTTAACAAAGTTTCGAACCCATCCATATCAGGCATAAGTATATCCAACAAGATCAAGTCAGGTGAGCCATGCTCTGCGACATACCTAAGCAAAGCCTGTCCCGACTTAAGTGCCGTAACACGCATCCCCGCCTTACTGAGTATGTGCCCTGCCATCTTGAGATTAGCAGTATCATCATCGACTACAATAACCCAATCTGCCATATCGTATCCCCCTACACATATATTAATATTATATTAGGAAATGCCATGTTTTTCAACATTTTTTTACTTTATGCCGACACAAAACAACCCCTCGACGTATAATCATCAAGGGGTTGTTGCTTTTTTTATTGTTTTGGCAATATATAGCGTTTTCGGATATTTTTTATCCTGTGAAGCTTATTACTTCTTAAGTACAATCTTTTTAGCCTTTGACCACTTTCCACTTACAACCTTAACTCTGATGTAGTAAGTCTTGCCTACTTTGAGCTTGTTTATGTTAAGTTTTGTCTTCTTTGTAGTTATTGTCTTGGTTTTTGCTTTCGCAAACTTCTTGCTTGTTGAATACTGAACCTTGTAAGACTTAGCCTTTTTAACCGGCTTAAACTCAACAGTAATCGATTTTGCTTTCTTCCACTTAATCTTTATACCCTTTACATCAGCAACGGTTTTCGACTTCTCTACTGTAGTTGCATCACTACTGGTAGAAGGAGAGGAAGTGATGGTACTATCAACTACAGTAGGTGTCTCTGAAACCTTTGGAGTTTCCTTAACGGTTTTTTCTTCCGGTACAGTTGCAGGAGTACCGGCAGGCTCTTTTTCATCGGCCGGCTTTGGATCTTCGGGCTCTGTTTTTTCACCAGGAGCCTCTTTGATATCGTTAACATTTATTGTGACAGGTGTCGGAACTACGTCTCCACCGTAAATACTTGTATAACCGCCTCTGTATAAGATAGACAGTTTGTCATACATCTTCGAGAAAATCGAAGGATTAAATCCTGTAATTGAGAAACCGCTCCTTGAGAGATCCATATCTGCAATCTCTAAACCAAGAGGACTTGTAAGTCCGTTTTCCGCATATACTTCCGATTCAGAACCTGTACCATTCAAGCTTACATTTGTTCTTGCCTTTGTGATAATCAAACTTGTACTGTTAAAGATTTGGCCTGTTCCAATCCAGCTTGTTGACTTCCAGTATGTTTCCTGTGGATCGTAATTATCAAAATCCTCCGGTATAGGATCCCCACCGATAAAGTTTCCTTCATCATCAAAGTTAGCTTCATCATTTGTTGGATCAAATAATCCACTTGGATTATATATACCGTCACCACCTAACAGATTACACGTTATTGCTGCCATACCATCTCTGTCTGTATATGAACCTATTCTGCTTTCACGATACCATGCATTTCCTGTTGTAGCAGTTGGATGAATGAATAATGTACAACCCATTGCTGCATAATATCTACCGATTTCAGGGTAGAAGTGTCCATCTCGACAAATATCAATACCTGCCTTACCCCACTTAGTTTCGATAATCTTTGGTGTTGTTCCGCATACTGACCACTGATCTTCCTGTCCTGCTCTCTGAATCTTCTGGTACGAATCTATCTTACCATCCGGATAAAGAATTGCCGCAGCGTTATATACTTTTTCAACACCACCTTCAATCATCTTGTATTTCTTTTCTTTTTGAGTCATACCGAAAATGATGTACATTCCGTACTTCTTAGCATACTCAGAAAGCTTGTAGGTGCTTTCACCCGGGATAGTTTCTGCCGTTGCCACCTGCATTGATACACCATACTTATGATAAAAAGGATCCTTATCAGGTGTTACATATCCATAACCGGACAATACTGTTTCAGGGAATACAAGAATATCAACGCCGTTTTGGGCTGCTTCATCAATATACTCTATCATTTTTTCAAGTGTCTTCTTTTTGTTGCCCCAGTAACCGGTCATATTGACAACTGCTGCTCTCGGCTGATCTTTTACTGTATTTGTATTATATTTAAGAGTTTCACCGTTTTCTAACTTATCAGCTAATTCTTTGTATAGAACGGTATATAATTCAGGATTGAAGTCTTTGTTGTTACATGCACCGCTTGATCTAGCGTTACAACTTGCAACGTTTGTTACCAAGCCTTCCTGACCTGTAATAATATCTGCATTTACATTACCTCTTCCGTTTGCTCCTACAGTACCACCGTAATATGCGGCACTACCATTTAATATAACACTACCACCGGGGAAGGTGTACTTGTCACCCAAACCGTCCTTACCGACCAGGTCTGCACTAAGAATAGTGAAGCCCTCTCGTGAAGCTGCACTTTCGATTCTGTTCTTGTAATACCATTCCCAAGCCGAATCATCCGTAGTTTTGTATCCTCTTGATGTCGCTGTCGGATTGAGCAATAAGTTACATCCCTGTGCAGAGTAAAAACGTGAAAGTTCAGGTGTTGCGTATGTATCATAACAGATACTCAAGCCAATCTTTCCATACTCACCGGCATCTAAAAGTACAGGAGTTGTACCGGCTGTACACCACGCGCCTTCAACAGGATGCATCTTCTGATATGCTGTTATATCTCCTTCAGGTGAACATGCAAACGCTGAGTTGTACGCATGTTTATCATCGCCGTCTATCTTCTGTGTTGCTCCATAAATGATCCACATGTCATATTCATCAGATACCTTTGCAAATGTCTGTGCTGTAGGTCCGTCAAGTTCCTCCGCACTTTCTACAGCCCATTTATAATCTTCTGCTTCCGGGTTGCTTGAAGATACATATCCGGTTACACACATTTCAGGGAAAAGCAAAATCTTAACTCCCTTCTGATGTGCTTCTTCAATATACTCCAACATGTCTTCAACATTTTCTTCTTTATTTCCCCACGTAGGATGAAAGTTTACAACGCCAAGCTCATCAACTGCAAATGTGTGTGAGCTGGTTGGCTGTGTCAATCTTTCACTTCTAACGATTTCCTTCTCTGTTATTACTGCAGCCTTAGTATCAATTTTGATTGCTGTAAGCGAAGCAACCATTGCTAAGGACATTGTCACCGAAGTAACTGTTTTTAACCAACGTTCTTTCATCATGCCTTTTCTCATGTCGTTACCTCCAAGTTTTATTTTTAATCTGCAGATATCTTGAAACGAAAGAAAAGCGCTATCGGTATCAAGTAGTACCAATAACGCCTTTGCTATTCGTCTTTCGATGTTGCAGAGTCTATCATGTCGAAAATACATTTGTCAAGCCGACCATTTTCTTTCCGAATCATTATATTCTGAAATTTCTGTTGTTCGCTTAATATAATAAAGCACTTTTTTATTCTCACTATTGTTTTTGATGTATCATTGTTGTAAAAAGGTTAGTTAATTAATTTTACAGTATCATAAATATGTTATCCCGAGTCACTCTATAACAACCTTGTTTTTACCTGTGTTCTTGCCGGTATACAACCTGTCATCTGCAACCTGTACCCATTTATCTGTTGTCTTGGCTTCTTTTCTTGCTGCCATGCCGACGGTCAACGTAACCCTGATTGTCTGTTCCTCAAATATAAAAACTGTAGATTCAACATTTTCCCGAATCTCCTCCATACGACTTCTTCCCTCTGCTATATCCTGTCCAAGAATAAGGAACTCTTCTCCTCCCCATCTGCACACAAGATAATCCTTACAAGCAGCCGACATCGTTTCCGCAACACTCTTTAAAATATGGTCACCTGCATTGTGTCCATAATTATCATTTATCTTCTTGAAATCGTCGATATCAATTATCGCAACGAAACTTGTCTCGTCACTTTCTTTCATTTCTTCAAGCTTACCCATCATATAATGTCGGTTATAAAGTCCTGTCAGATTATCCTCCATCGCAAGCGCTTCAAGGCATTCCTCAGAATGCACAATCGCCTTTATCAGAAAATTAGTATAAAATATAAGGAAGGCGAAAACTGTCACAGAATTGATTATCCAAAAAATGACACCGGTATTAGCGTCTGTTGTATAAATTGGCCCATTAAACGCCGGCAACAATGTCGATACAAGATAACATACAGCTATCGCAATACTTACAGGAATTGCCTTCATATATTTTGCATTTATCGCACGTGCCATATATACTGTGTAATGTATTATCGGTATCATCGACATACTGTATAAATGAAAGCCATAACCGTAACCTAAGCAAATTGTCGCGATTCCCATATATATTGTAAGCCAGAAATAAACCATGCAGACATATCCATGCAAATGGTTTGTGTGTATTAAGGCATATCCGATTAAATACACAAACGCAGTCGGAATGCTAAAGTACACCAAAAACTCCGCCTTTATAACATAAAAAATTGCCATCAAGGCAAACACCATTGTAAGAATTACTGTATTAACCAACCACGTTAATTTCTTAAGATTATTATTCAACCAAAGCGCCCCCTTAGCCCCTCTTATCATTGGGTAAAACCCTCATCCGAAAGAAGCCTCGTCATAACTCCCGTACCGCAACCAAGTTCTGTCATCTTCGTGCAAGGCGACACGCCGTACTTGCAAAGAAGTTTCAGAAGAGTTTCCTTTCTTTCCCTGGCATCTGTGTTCACATCAGGACCGGCAACCATCGCAAAACGGCTGCATTTTGTCTTGTTAATCAGATATTCCAGTCACTCTTTGACTCCACTGAAATTGTCATAATTGACACTTACAAGAAGTCCTATTGTACGACGTTCCTTTTCCATAAACTCATCACCCTCAATTCACAATACACGACACCCATATCTATACGGGTTCTTACACATATGTTTAATTATAACCCGAATACGCCTTATACTACAAGGATTAATAAACAAAAGAACAGGCCTTGTTTTCTTCGTATTATCCTCGTTTTTCTTCGCTGTCAATTCCCAATATAGGAATAATTAGGAAAAAACGGGCTACACCACCTGATGCAGCCCGCACTGTTCTTTGATTATTTGACTTTCACTTTTTTGCTGAGCCCCTTCCCTCGGAAAAGTTTCTCATAGGCTTTCTTCTTACCCTTAGGTACTTTGATGGTCACACCCTTACCAAGACCATTGAAGGCACCCTTTTTGATATCTTTCGCCTTCAGCTTCTTGTTTTTGATGCTGATGGTCTTTAGCTTCTTGCAGCCCTTAAAGAGGTTCTTGCCAAGCTTTGACACCTTGGCCGGCAATGTGATCTTGGTCAGCTTTGAGCAGTTTGCAAAGGCACTGTCTCCGATCTGCGTGACTGTTGCCGGGATCTTTACACTCTCAATCGTCTTGTTCCCCTTGAAAGCTTTCGCAGATATCCCGGTAACTTTATAGGTCACCTTACCATCCTGAACCGTCTCTGGAATCTCTACCTTCTTTTCCTTGGAATCCGGTGCTTTGTATTCCACCGTGGGTTCCTGTCCTTTATCGCTGGTCACTTCGAAGGTTGCGCCGGACTTGGTATCAGTGATCGTTGTACCTTCCTCTTTTGGTACATCCGAACCGGCATCTTTTGGATCCTGCGCTGTTGGAGCATTCGGTTTACTGTCTGTATTAGTACCACCGGATGTTTCTGCCTTTGCAATGTCTACTTCTACGGGAGTAGTCGCAACGAAATCATTATGGCAGTCATCTCCCTTGACCTTGTACCATACATAATAGGTACCGGCGTCAGTAGCTGTTGGGATGGATGTGGTATAAGCTTCAGTGGCTTCGGTTGCAGTGCCGAGCGCATACATCATCGTTCCGCCTTCAGCTTCTCCGGCAGTCACAAGATTCTGCGCAGAACCGTTGTAGGTCAGGTTCTCAATTTTAACGGGGGCTGTAATACTCCCGGCAGGAATCTGAGCTTTTCCCGTCACAGTCAGAACTCCGCTTTCCAATGTAATGGTGTACTTAGCTGTCACATCATTTTCATCAGCATCCCGGATAACGACGGATTCCAATGTTATCGTACCGTCGTTAGTGAGGCTATCCGTAGAATCGGAAATCAGCGTAACGTTTGAGATCCTGTGTCCTTCTTCAAGAGAACCGCTTGTTACGCTAACGTTATCCACGCCGGATTTAATCGTTCCACCCCGTCCTACACGCTGGTCATTTGCCTTGATTGTAATGCTCTTGGTAATATTTGCAGTCGCTGTTTTCTGGCTATCCTCACTTAACGTATAATTTAACGAACAAAACCCACCCAGCTTAATACCAAGATTAACTGTCTTATTTTTACCAAATTCAGCATCCTCAAACTCAGCAGTGGATTTTGTCGAAACTGTAAGTGGATTTAACACAATGCTATCAATATCCACTATTCCTTCTATAGAAGCATTTTGGGTATCGAGCGTAGCCGTCTTCGTACCATCATATTCTTTGTCTACGACTTTTATACCGGTAACCTTAACCGGTTTTTGTGTGACCGTTGCCGTCAGGTTGTTCTGATCAGTGTAAGAAGCCGCGTAGTTATCCTTAGATGCTCCGTCAAGAGTGATCTTAGTGATTGTAACGGGCTTATTCTCTCCTGCATCCGCATACTTCAATCTGCCTTCCAGAGAAGCTATACTGATAGTATCGCCCGATATGATATCAGACGCATTCAGGGTGCCTCCGGAAAGTGTGATGTTACGGGTTCCGTCATACTGCTTGTCCGAAGCTGTAACCCCGGAAACTTCGACAGGTTTCTTCGCGATTGTGACGGTCATACTGTTGGGGCCGATGGTATTTGAAGCGTTGTTCTCAGTCGCTTTGTACCAAATGCGATAAGTACCGGCATTCTTGGCTTTGGGAATTTCAGATGCGTAGCTTCCTTCAGCGGGTGCACTTTCCGACAATGCATATTGAACACTGTATCCTGTAGGAATCGTACTCGTATCATTCAACAAGGTTTGTTCGGTTCCGTTATAAACCAGATCACTCACTGCTCCCGGCTGCAGGAGTTCAAGCGGAGCACTGGCATAGTCGGTCAACACGTCCGATTCGTTCGTATCCTCGGCAAAAACATAGATTTTATCATTTTTGCTGTCAAAAAAGTTACTCGGAAGCGTGAAGGTTGCTTCACCGCTTGCTGTTCCGTTATTGAAAACTAACGAGTCTGTTAGCGGCTCATATTTCTTGATCGTTCCGGTTGTTCTGTCACCTTCTACCACCAGAACACTGATATAATCAGCTTGAATACCGTCATCCGGATCCTTATCCGTCACAGTATAAGGAACGGTCACGTTACCGCCATTTATGGAGATATTCTTCCCCTGTGTAATAGCAGTTTCAAGCTTATCATAGATCAACGTAAGCTTGTAATCATTATTATAATAATTTTCATCATAATAAGAAACGCACGTTGAAAGCAGGACCGAATCAAGATCGACGTTTAATGCGGGGCTTGGACCGGGTCCGCTATAACTTACCATATTTGTAGAGAAGAATCCGCCTTCTTCGAAATACTCCCCCGATTGAGCGCTGACACCGTTAACAAAACCTCCATAGTTTGTATATCTTGGGGAATAAAAAGGCGATCTCAGCCACCATATACCGGAATCTCCAACTTCTTGACAATATACCGTATCATATTCACCATCGGTTGTTTTCACCCTGCTCAAAGAATCATCTACTTTCTGGACATCTCCGGTTGTAGCGGAATATCCGTAGTCAGGCCTTGATGCTTCCACGGCATCCAAGACAAAAACCCGATCGTCCTTCAGGGGCGCATATCTCATATTGGGAAACCCTTTTCCGTCATTTGCAACAGGGTCGGGTTTTGTACTGCTTGCGATTCCCGCAATCTCTGCCTTCGAAAACCCCTTAAGAAAACCATTATTACTGTTATTCAGCCATGCTTTCAGATCGCTGTATTCCCATTCACTGGCTCTTTTGGCTCCCGTATTGGGTTTAGCGTCATTATCAAAATGAATGTGCTCGTTTAAAACACTGTCACTGTCTAACAGCATAGTGTGTTTTGGTGGAAGCATCCCATCATCTGCGCTGAAATCAGTTGTGTCCTTAGCCAGTACGCGGAACCGATGTCCGCCATAATAAACATAATCGCCGCTCCAAGTCATATCATAATCGGAAGGCTGTGTCGGATTATGAATGCCGGAAACACCTAAGGAGGTGGCGGAAGTCTCTCGATATTTGTAGGGCAGATTACCATCCGCCCTTGCCGTCAGGCTCATCCCCGGCATCAAACCCAGCATCAGCGCGATGCTTAGCGGGATGCCGAAAAAACGTTTCATCTTAGTTCTCATAAATTGTATTCTCCTTTGTTTTTATTCGCGGCTGTTATGGCCGCCGCTTTGCCACGTGACTTATATATTCTACGACTTTTAATCTGTTTTTGTTGACATTTTATTGACATCACATTCAATTTCAGCTCAGCAAAACACCATCACTTCTTGCTTTTAGATCTTGCCTCCGCTATCTTGGTGACACCCAAGAGGATTATATCACGCTGATAGAGGACTTTCAACGCATTTCAATGGTGATAGATATAAAATGAGGGTATGAAAAAACCTATCCAACAGATTAATTATCCACTTGATATTCCTAAAATCATTTTCATATTTATTTGGTTTCAGTCAACGCTGCTTCTACACATTCAATACACTCATCCTCAAAATAGCCATCCCAACTACTATTTGGAACGAGTCAGAACTGATTACTAAAAAAAAATGGAAAAAACTTTTCGAAAATGAAAATAGAGACAGATTTGAAATTATTATGGAGTGTTTTGAAGCAGTTTTTTTGCTTACAAAAGGTATCAAAAAGGTATCTGCAAGCATAAAAAAAGCCCAGAACCATTGATTTCACAATGATTCTGAGCTTTCGTGGATCACTCCATCTCAATCGTTCCGGGCGGTTTGCTCGTAAGGTCATACATTACTCTGTTAACGCCCTTAACTTCATTGATAATTCTATTCATTACAGTCTGCAATACTTCCCACGGAATCTGTGCACTCTCCGCTGTCATGAAATCGATAGTCTTAACTGCACGAAGCGCAACAGCGTAATCATAAGTTCTCTCGTCACCCATAACACCAACCGAACGCATATTGGTAAGTGCTGCAAAATACTGATCCGGCATCCATGATGGCATCTCACCATTCTCGGCCTTATATGAATCAGCCGCCTTAGCAACCTCTTCCCTGTATATAGCATCAGCATCTTGTACGATTCTTACCTTATCTGCAGTCACTTCGCCGATAATTCTTATACCAAGTCCCGGTCCCGGGAATGGCTGGCGGAACACAAGATAGTCCGGTATTCCAAGTTCTAATCCAACCCTTCTAACCTCATCTTTGAAAAGGTCACGAAGTGGCTCAATAATCTCCTTAAAATCAACGTAGTCAGGAAGACCGCCTACATTATGATGCGACTTAATCACTGCAGATTCACCACCAAGTCCACTTTCTACAACATCAGGATAAATGGTTCCCTGCACGAGAAAATCAACTGCACCTATCTTCTTAGCCTCTTCCTCAAACACACGGATAAACTCTTCACCTATAATCTTTCTCTTCTTCTCAGGCTCTGTTACTCCGGCTAGTTTTCCGTAGTATCTATCGGCTGCATTTACACGAATGAAGTTAAGATCGTATGGTCCTTCCGGTCCAAATACAGCTTCGACCTCATCACCTTCATTCTTACGAAGAAGACCATGATCAACGAATACGCATGTAAGCTGTTTGCCCACTGCCTTTGCAAGCAATACCGCTGCAACAGAAGAATCTACGCCACCCGATAAAGCAAGCAACACCTTACCGTCGCCAACCTTCTCGCGGATTGCCTTTATCTGATAGTCAACGAACGAATCCATTGTCCAATCGCCTGCGCAACCGCAGACATTATATACAAAGTTTGATAATATTTCTTTACCTTTGACTGTATGAAGAACTTCAGGGTGAAACTGGATTGCATATAATTTCTTGCTCTCATTAGAAGCTGCTGCAACCGGACAATCCGGTGTGTGCGCAATTACATCAAAGCCCGGTGCCGCCTGACTAATATAATCATTATGGCTCATCCAACATACCGTCTTTTCAGGAATATCCTTAAAAAGCGGAGATTTAGTATCAACACTAACCTCAATCTTACCGTACTCGCGAACTGGCGCTGTCTCAACCTTACCGCCAAGTTCTAACTGCATAAGCTGCGCACCGTAGCAAAGTCCAAGAACCGGGATTCCAAGTTCAAAAAGCTCTGTTGTGTAAGCAGGCGCACCCTCTTCATAACAGCTGTTAGGGCCACCTGTCAAAATGATTCCCTTCGGGTTCATTTCTTTTATCTTGGCGATGTCGGTTTTGTAAGAATATATTTCACAATATACGTTACATTCTCTGACACGTCTTGCAACAAGCTGATTATACTGTCCGCCAAAATCAATAACTATAACCAATTCTTTATTCACAAGAATTATCCTCCTATGTTTGTATTATCAATCGCATTATTGCGACATCAAAAATCCTCTTACTCGTTCTTCTCAGGTTCCTTTGCGTTTGTATCAGTGTTAGAAGTACTTGTTGATTTGCCAAGTTTCTTCATCATTTCCTCAACTGCCGCATCTAACTGATTATCTTTCTCACCATTAGAGTCTCTGTACGCCTGAGCATCAAACTCTACCTTAACATCGGGCTCTATTCCTATCTTATGAATATCATTGCCCTTAGGTGTGAAATACTTCGCAATAGTTATCTTAACTGCCGAACCATCTGTTAACGGGAACATTCTCTGAACGATACCCTTACCGTAAGTCTTGGTTCCCACCAAAGTTCCTGTGCCGTAGTCCTTAATCGCACCTGCAAAAATCTCGGAAGCCGATGCACTGTATCCATTAACCATAACTACAAGCGGTTTTGTAAACTGCTGCTCATCTGTTGATGTATATTCATCGGTTATATTGCCGTCCTTATCAGCTGTATATACAAGTTTGCCCTCCGGAAGCATGAAATCAAGCATCTCCGTAGCGATATCAAGAAGTCCGCCACCATTGTCACGAAGGTCAACTATAAGTCCTTCCATTCCCTGAACATTAAGCTCTCCGACTGCATCTATAAACTGCTTTGCAGTAACCTCATAGAAACTTGAAACCGCAATGTATCCGATATTATTGTCAAGCATCTTGTACTCGACTGTAGGATTCTCGACCTTTCGGCGCTTCATGCTAAACTCATAATCTTTGCCATCAAGTTTTCTATAAACTTTGATAACAACATCTGTGCCTTCTTTTCCTCGAATCATATCTACAATAGAATCAAGATCCATATCACTGATATCAGTACCCGCAACTTCTGTTATAACGTCGCCCGCTTCTATTCCGGCCTTCTTGGCAGGACCGTCGAAAACTTTGACAACCGTTACCACGTTTGTATCCGCAGCCTGCGAAACCTGCACACCAACACCTACATATTCGCCGTCGGTATCCTCCATGAACTTCGCATATTCCTCTGCTGTATAATATACTGAATACGGGTCATCAAGGCCTTCCATATATCCCTTGATTATTCCGTCCTGTTTCTTCTGCTCATCCTGCTCAAAATAGAAGTTCTTACCAAGTATATCCTGAATCTGCTCTAATTTGTAATTGGTGTCAACGCCCACAACCTTACTGTCATTTAAAGTTGTAACTTCAGTTGTTGCTTTCTCTTCTGATGTATCCTCCTCTGAAGCCTGCTGAGTTGTTGCAACCGTATTAGGTTCGTCAGGTTTGGTAAATGAAAGCCTTCCACATCCAAATAGTGCAAACGGCATTACCGCCGTCAATGTCAAAACTGCGAGTTTCTTTGTTGTTATCATAATATCCTTCTTTCCAATATGTTTAATCCGGAACATACTTTACTGTAAATACGTGAGTGGATCTACATATGTTCCATTAACACGCACGCCAAAATGACAGTGCGGTCCGGTTGAAACACCAGTCGAACCGGCACATGCAATCTGCTGTCCCGCTGCTACCGACTCTCCAACCGATACGTTAAGCGACGAATTGTGCATATACAAAGTGACAACTCCACCGCCATGATCTATAACGACATAATTACCTTCTGCATAATTATATGTTGCAACAATAACCGTTCCATCAGCCGCAGCAACAACAGGAACTCCGGTATCACACTTTATATCAATTCCTTTGTGGTTAGTACTTGCACCAGCTACCGGCGATGTTCTTACTCCAAAATATGAGCTTATCTCATAATATCCCGGAACAGGCCATGTAAACTGACCTCCCGTATATTGCGTGGTCGTACTATAGTTAGTTGCAGCCTGTTCAGCAGCCAATATGATGTTCTCGGCCTCAGCCTCAGCCTGCATGTATTTCTGAACTTCTGCTTCCTGGCTGGCAATTGATATATTGTATTGTTCAATCTGTGCTTTCTTTTCTTCTGATATCTGCTCCATAGTCTTACGTTGAGCAGCTATTTCTCTCTGTAATTCCTCGTTATTCTTAAGGTCGCTTTCTAATTTCTGCTTCAAATTAGCAACCAGTTCTTTCGCATTTTTTAATTGCTTAAGAATGTTATAGTCATATAACGAAACTTGAGAAACATACTCTGTCTTATTGAGCATATCCGTCATTGAAGCTGCGCTGAGTAATATGTCAAGATAACGCTTGTTACCGGACTCATATACCATCTGAATCCTTGTCTTCATACTATCATACTGGCTCTGTTGCGCTTTCTTGGCATCCTCAAGTTGTTTTGTTGTTACTTCAATTGTTCCCTCAAGTTCCTTCTGCGTTGCCTCAAGATGTGTAGTCTCAATCTGAAGCTCATTTATCGACGTATCAATCTGATTTACATATCTTTGCAAGTCATTCTTAGTCGTTTTCAAATTCTTAAGAATATTCTCTGCTTCTTTTCTTGCTGTACGAGCGTTCTGAATATCCTCTCGAGCTTTCAAAACAGACGCATCAGAAACACCATTATCAGGAACCGTAGTCTGTGTCGATGCTTCTGTCGACTTTTCTTTTGTTTTCTTTTCAGATTTCTTTGATTCTGTTGTCTTCTTGGTTTTCGCCTTTGCCTCTGTTGTGGCTTTCTCCGTAGCCGGAGCTTCTGTTGCAGGCGCTTCCGTAGCCGGTGCCTCTGTTGCAGGTGTTTCTTCTGCCTGCGGTTCTGTCGCTTTGACAACAACACCATTACCACCGTATAAACTTAACGCAACAGCCGCCGCCATAACGCAGCTTAACAGCTTCATTTTTCTTATGTTTCTCAAGAAAATCAACCTCCTATACGCGAAGATGTTTGCGTGTTGTAAGTAAACTTCCAAAAAATCCAATTCCCACACCAATAGCAACTGATACCGGTGCCATACCCTTAAACACTTCTGCCACAGGAACCATTTTAAACATATTCGCAATGAGCGTGAAATGTTCTGATAAATACTGCGACATAGCATTGTACATAAAGTACAACATGACAAGTGGTATAAATGAACCCACAAGTCCAATTATTATTCCCTCAATAACGAAAGGCGTACGTACAAAACTGTCCTTTGCACCAATGAGTTTCATAATAGCAATCTCTTCTTTTCTGACAGAGATACCTATTGTTATTGTATTGCTTATAAGGAATAACGATACCAAAAAAAGTATAGTGATTATACCAATTGATGCGTATCCTACAAGTCTGCTCACAGAATTAAGACTTTGTGCAGTAACATCACTACTGTTAACTTTTCTGACATTTGGAATAGTCTTGATTACTTCAACAGTTTCGTTCTGCTTACTAAGATTCTTAAGTGTTATCTCATAAGAAGACGCATTCTCAAGCGGATTATCATCACCAAAAACGGCATGCACATAGTCTGTATCACCGTTATACACATCATCGATATAACCGGCCCAAGCCTTCTCTGCCGAAACGTAATTAATCGTATCAACATTCGATATCGATTTTAACTCGTTACCGATTTCCATGATACGATTCTCGTCTGTTCCCTCATCAAAGAAAACAGAAACCGTGAGTGTACTCTGAATTGACTTAACCTCACTTGTCATATTAATAATTATTGAATAAAAAACTCCAAATAAGAACAAACAGGCAACAATTGTACCAATCGACGCAAGTGAAAAGAGAAGATTACGTCGGATACTAATAAAGCTCTGTTTGATGCTGTATCTCAATGTACTAATCTTCATCTTTATAACCACCTTTTACTACGTCGCTGACAATTTTGCCCTTCTTTAATCTGATGACACGCTTCTGCATGGCATCCACTATTTCTTTATTGTGTGTAACGACAACAACAGTTGTTCCTTTCTTGTTAAGATCGTCAAGCAGTTCCATAATCTCTGTAGAGTTTGCAGGATCAAGGTTACCTGTAGGCTCGTCTGCCAAAATGATATCGGGACGGTTAACTATCGCCCTTGCTATTGCAACTCTTTGTTGCTCACCACCAGAAAGTTGCTTCGGATACTTCTTATACTCACTGGCAAGTCCTACCATGGTAAGTACTGCAGGAACCTCTCTTCTAATCTCCTTATTGGACTTCTCAACAACCTGCTGTGCAAAAGCAACATTCTCAAATACTGTACGGTCCTTAAGAAGTCTGAAGTTCTGGAATACCACACCGAACTTTCTTCGAAGCTTCGGAATATCTCTACGCTTCAACTTACTGTAAGTCATTCCCGATACGACAATGTCACCCTTCGTAGGCTTAATCTCATTAAGAAGCAGTTTGATAAGAGTTGTCTTGCCGGAACCACTACTTCCTACAATGAAAACAAACTCTCCTTTTCCAATATGAAATGTTACATCATCCAACGCAAGCGTCCCCGTAGGATACTTCATGGATACGTGATCAAGCACTATCATTTCAGTGCTCCTTTCTATAATTATTACACAAGATATAATCTATGATTATCTATAGTATTAGTACTCAAGTGACTCCATATACTTCATATACTTAACAACCATAAGAGCAATCTTAAATGTTATCGCATCCTCGAAAACTCTAAGGTCAAGTCCTGTACTCTTCTGAAGCTTATCAAGACGATATACCAAAGTGTTACGATGAATATAAAGCTGTCTTGAAGTCTCTGATACATTCAAGCTGTTCTCAAAGAACTTGCTAATTGTTGTAAGTGTTTCCTCATCGAAATCATCCGGAGAACGATTCTCGAATATCTCCTTAATGAACATTTTACAAAGAGGAATCGGAAGCTGGTAAATAAGACGTCCTATTCCAAGGTTGCTGTAAGCAATGATGTTGCGGTTTCCATAGAAAATCTTACCAACATCAAGCGCCATCTTAGCTTCTTTGTATGAACGTGAAACTTCCTTAATCTCATTAACGATTGTTCCGTATGCAACATGAACAGAAGACATTGCCTCTGTGTTAAGCATATCAACAATAACCTTGGCAGTCTTGCTCATATCGTCATATGTCTCATTCTGCTTAACCTCTTTGACAAGAATGATGTTCTTCTCATCAACGGCTGTAACAAAATCTTTTGCCTTGCTGGAGAAAAGGTTACGAACAGTCTCTAATGCATTCGTATCTTTCTCGTTCTTTGTCTCAATAATAAATACTACTCTTCTTACATCTGTATCAATGTGCAATTTCTTAGCACGATTATATATATCTACTAAGAGGAGGTTGTCAAGCAACAGGTTCTTGATGAAGTTATCCTTATCAAATCTCTCCTTGTATGCAACCAACAAATTCTGAACCTGGAATGCCGCAATCTTACCGATCATATAGACATCATCAGCCTCACCCTTTGCTATAATCACATACTCAAGCTGATTATCATCAAACACCTTGAAAAACTGATAGCCTGAAAGCATCTGACTCTCAGCCGGAGAATCTACAAATGCAAGCACCGACTTCTCATACTCGTGAGTATCACGAAGTGTAGAGGCAAGTGCCTTGCCCTCTGTGTCCATAACACAAAGATCAATTCTTGTTATTGCTTTAATTCCTTCAATCGTATCCTGTAATATTTGATTTGAAATCATAACCCGCTCTCCTTATCATAATTATTATATCTATGTAAAAAGCATCTAAGCTTAAAAAAGCCTAATCTGCAAGAAAACATACACTACTATTTTATATGAAAAATGTGAAAAAATAAAGTCTATTTTGAAATATTTTAATCACGACTCGTTCCGGCAAGATAATTGATAAACTGTTGTGCCGTACGGCCGGATATTCCGCCATGTGAAAGCTCCCATTTATTGGCTTCTGCAAAGAGTTCCTGCTCCGACAGAGTAATCGACTGATGACGCGATGCAAGCTCTTTGACAATATTGAAATATTCCTTCTGCGTAGGCGAAGAAAAACTTATTGTCACACCGAAGCGGTTAACCAGAGATAATTTCTCATGCATTGTATCCGAATGATGAATCTCTTCGCCACCGGTCTCCATGTCATTTCTATCATTCCAGGTTTCTTTGATAAGATGTCGTCTGTTAGAAGTTGCATATATAAGCACATTGTCAGGCTTAGTCTCAACACCGCCCTCAATAACTGCCTTAAGGAACTTGTATTCGATCTCAAACTCTTCAAAAGACAAATCATCCATGTAAATGATATATCTGTAATTACGGTTCTTAATCATGGATATCACCGTTGACAAATCCTTGAACTGATGCTTGTAAATCTCAATCATTCGAAGTCCACGGTCATAGTACTGATTAATAATCGCTTTGATACATGTAGACTTTCCTGTTCCGGCAGAACCAAAAAGCAGACAGTTGTTAGCAGGCTTTCCGGAAACAAAAGCTTCGGTATTATCAACCAACTTTTTCTTCTGAATCTCATATCCCACCAAGTCGTCAAGAAGCACATTTTCCGTGTTGTTAATTGGGTAAATGTCAACCTTATCTCCCACATTACGTATGCGAAATGCTTTATTAAGACCAAACATTCCCACTCCGTAATCTGCATAAAATCCGGTTATCACATCAAAAAAGCCCTTGGCATCACTGCACTCTTCAAGTCTTTTTGAAAGTCCTCGTACCTTCTCGGAAACATTGTAATTGTACATTCTCTCTTTCTTAACAATCGCTTTGTAATTAGAAAGCGTCGAGAAACAATCAATCTCCAATTCCTTCTCAATATCCGAAAAATTATAATCAAACAATTCTTTGAAGATAGCAAAATCATTCATTGCAAAATGATTGACGCTACCCTCGTTAGCTCCAACCTTTTCACTTGTAAGTGTAAACGAATTCTCATTGGTAATCATCACAAACGTAAGATAATTGTGCCACAAATTATCATCAAAACCATAGTCAGTTCCAAGATCAAGAAGTCTTTTCACCTGTGCATAAACTCTCGTTGTCAGGCTTTCCTTACTTATGTGCTTTTTATCCTGAATCTCTGCAACTTTGGAAGCTGAAAATGCTACCGACTCACCAAGTACATTAGCTCTATACCAGTCAAAATCCTCAAATATTCTTGCAAGCTCCATAAGAATGCTGTCATCACCGAGTTCTCTATATACAATTAAGTTTGATACGTGTTTATACATGATTATTCCTCTTTTCGTTACACTTATATTATTGCATTATTCATCAATCACTCAAGTATTTCACCAGTCTCAACATCAACATTGCGAACGCTGATTCCGTTTACCTCCACACTGTCATTAACCTCTATAAGAATATATTGTCTTCCGTCTATCGTTCTTGTTTCCACAAGGTCTGTCCTTTCAGGTTTTACCTTAATGACAACATCAGGTGTTTTAATATCAAAACTTCTTGTGCTGGCAACTGTTGCTGCGGAAAACTTAGGCTGTTCCTCATCGCAGACAATTGTATCGAAAGCCTCTTCAAAGTTCTGAAGTGCCTCTTGCTTAACACCACTGTCTTCAAGAAGTTTTTTCATCTCCATTTTATCAAGTTCAGGCGGCTCAGGCGCGTCCTTTCTCGCCTCATAGTATTCATTAAGATTTTCATGGATTGTCTTGACCATTTCAAAATCACATTGCTCACCCAAAGAGTTCTCTATGATATCCTGGAACGTTTCCTGCTGTGCCTTATAAGATAACGGCGCATCACATCCCATAAGATGATCGATAAAGTTCTCCTGCATAAGTTCAGAATTCTTTGTGTAATAGAGCAGTGCATGAATGTCTGTGTTTCTATCGTTAAATGCAGGGAACAAGAAGCCATGTGTAGGTGCTGTTACAAGCCAGTCTCTTATCCTGCTTTCAATACTGTTATTTCTTTCGTTATAGCAAAGGCCTGCATCCGTAAGTTTTACAGGACAAATGCTACAAAGAATATAATCATACACATAATCCGATGCATCTTCATTGGTGATTCCGTCAGAAGTCTGTCCCGGAACATCATATGAAGCATACACAAGAATTATGTAATAATTCTCCGGATACTCATAAGATTCAATAACCTTATCGTAAAACTCCTCAACGAGCTTCTCATCCTCAAGTTTCGAAGATTTTAACCGCAGTAAAAATTCCTGTGCTCCACCTTCTTTTTCCTGTTCTGTTGGAAACTCCATATTGATAAGATTCTTTCCGATGGTTCCCGAAAGGGTACTCTTAAAAATGTTAAAGTACTTGAAGTTCTCCTCTTCCGTCAACATCATAAAAGTCTGTGCAAGTTCTGTTTTTTTGTTCTTATCACCGTCCACATAGCATCCGCATATTCTTGTAATTGTGCAGTGTTCCGGTGTAAACTGGCGTTTTATCTCATTTATTTCTCGTTTGTTCATAGGGATTCTCCTTCTATCTAATTAATTGCCACGCGACAGCTCGCAGCTAAGCTGCTCGCTGTCACGGCGTTCGCCGTATGTGCAGCGAATATAATATAGCTGCTTGTGAGCAAGCTCACACAGCTACATTATATTCACTGCACGCATGGCTCTCTTTTCACGCAAAATACGATATGTATTCCACCCGATACTTACTCTTCGGGAATAAGTACTCGTGCAAATCAACAAAATAATCATCTGTCATGCTCGCCATGAAATCAACTACCATCTGGTCATTTGACGTTGTATCCAAATATCTGTCATAACCATAAGTTGCCGTATTGTTCTTCACATACTCAATATGGTGTTTGTATATTATCGAGTTCTTGTCGCCGACTTTCATGTCCGACAACAGTTTCTCGTATATATCGTGAAACATAGGTCTTATGCAATCTTTGTATTTGCTTTCAACCTCATCATTGAAATATATCTTTTCGTAGTTCTCCTTCTTGGCAGCTTTGATGGCATTATAGTATTCTTCGTCCATCAAAATGTAATCCTTGCCGTAACTGTTCTCCACAATATTAACAATCATATTATTGATTATCTCAGGATTGCTCTTGCCAAATGTTACATCATCAAATATCGAATCGTCCTTTATTAGATTGGCTCGTATCGCATCCTGTCTGTCTTTACCAAGATATGCAATCATATCACAAACTCTGACCACACATGCCTCAAGTGTATATGGCACAAGTTTTCCGATAGCCTTCTCATCAACGTAACATGCCTCAACTTTTTTATCAAAGCTCTCAAAGTCCTCCAACGGCACAGGACGATATTCCTTCATTGCAAACTCACCGTTGTGACAAAGAATGCCATCCAAAGTCTGAAGACTTATATTGCGATTCATTATATCATCGAGCACTCTTACACTGTGCACATTATGATTAAAGTATCTTCCCGTATGCTCATTAAAGCATTCGCAAAGATACCTCTCTCCTGCATGACCAAACGGCGTATGTCCAATATCATGTCCAAGTGCAATCGCCTCAATCAAGTCTGTATTAAGTGACAACAACGAGCCGATATTACGCGCAATTCGAGAAACCAATTGCACATGAAGTGCTCGTCTTGTTATGTCGTCATTTTTGTAAAATGAAAACACCTGCGTTTTATCTGCATACCTGTTGTAGTATGGTGTATGCATGATTTTTTCTACATCTCTTACATATGCCGGGCGAAGCAGCGTGTTCTTGTCCCACGTCTGATTTCTTCTAATTGCGGCATCATCTGCAGTCCTACTTGCATTTATTATTCCGTTTGCACGGTCATTTAATATTCTATTGTTAAGCTCCTCCGACAGTTGTCGGTATCTTTTTTTATTGTCTTCCATTAAATCGCGTCCTAATCAATCCACAATTTGTGCTTTTACATAATCAAAGGTATCCTTATAGTAAGTATCCGGATCGGCGTATCTGCTATCATCATGATTACCTGATGAAATAGTATCCACCTTATGTATTGATGACATTGATGCATTTAATTTCTCCGTCATTTCCGCAGTAACAAATGTATCATTACCACCGCGGATAAGAAGTGTAGGAACCTTACTCTTTTCCGCCTGCTTCACGGCACTTGCTTCGCGAAGTGTGTATCCGCCCCAAATTCTGGAAACAGGATTAACCATCTCCATAACAGGAAATACCGGAAGTTTCTCATGTCTTAACTTAAACTCTTTCTTAAGTACGTCCCATGCACTGGTATATGCACCGTCAGCAACGATTACTTTAATATTACTCTTAATAGGCTCGCCCGAAAGCATAATTGCAGTATCGGCACCCATGTCCACTCCATGAATAGCGATGCGTGCGTCCGGTTGCTCGTCCAAAATAACGTCTATCCAATTGATTACATCAAGTCTGTCCAGCCAGCCCATACCGATAAATGAGCCCTCGCTCTCACCACTTGCTCTAAGATCCGGCATCAACACATTGAAGCCCTCATTATAGTAATGCATAGCGATATCGTAAATATCTTCCATGCTTCCGTTATATCCATGAAGCACGACAACCCATTTATCCGATTCGCCTTCTGCCATAACTCTTCTTGCTACAAGTATTTTTCCGTCATCACTTTCAAGAGTAAGCTTCTCTCTGTTAACTCTCTTTAACCATCCAGCAACATCTGTGTCTTCTTTATCTTTGTTTGAAAGAATAGTCGAGGATGCATGCATGTCTGCAAGACTCTTAAGATTACCGTTACGTCCGCGGATTAACATTTCTCTGCAAAGGAAGAATCCCGCAACAGCTGTAATAACGCATACCAAAACCGCAAGTTTGAATACCGTCCAAACAACCTCAAAGAAAGTACCAATCACCGAACCAACGGTAATTCCTTCCTTTCTCTTGATAGGAGTTGGCATGTCATCGGCAACTTCTTCTTTCGTCGGTTTAGGTGCTTCTTTTTTCCCTATATCGGATGGTGTAGAAATAAATGCTGATGCCTCGGTTGTTGCCTTGACATCTACCATTTTTCTTTCTCCCGTTGGAGAATCAGTTTTCTTATCAGAACTTTCAGGTTTGCCCGCAACTTTCTTTGCTGCATTTGTTTTTGCAATCGGGGCCTTCGCCGGTTCTATCTTCTTCTCCGGCACTGTGCTCTTGACTGGTTCCACTTTCTTCTCCGGCACTACGTTCTTGACCGGTTCCGCTTTCTTCTCTGACACTACATTCTTGACCGGTTCTGTTTTCTTCTCTGCAGCAGTCACGCTCTTGGTTGGAACTACTCTTGTAGCATCATCTACAGCATTTTTCATGAGTGAATCTGTATCAATCTCTATAGCTCCACCCTGAATTATTCCTTTGTTGTTATTATCCATTACAGTTTCCTCCCGTACCCCCGTAAGCATTCTATCTTAGTTAATCATTTTATCTCTTACGAAATACTTTCATGAATTACATCAAGCACACTTCTTACGTCATCAATCGGAACTTGTCCGGGTGCTGATGCCTTTGTCACGGTAGCAAATGTTACCGCCGAACCAAACCATTCACCTGCAAGCCTGCTAACCACACCCTTGCCACTCATAGACATTGTAATAACAGGTCCGCCTTCTTTCTCACAGTACTTGTCAGTTGCAGACAACAACGTTATAACATCAGCATTGGAAGTTGGCATAACAGCAATCTTCGGAATATCTGCGCCTTGATTTTTCATGTATGTAAGTCTTGTAATAAGCTCGTTCTCATCTGGTGTCTTATTAAAATCATGATTACTTGCAACCACATACACACCGTTTGTATGTGCCACCTTGCACATTTTTTCAAGAAGACCTTCCTTTTTATAGGCCTCAACATCTATCATATCAACGTTGCCACTCTCGCATGCACGAAGCAACAAACCTTCATATGTTTCATCATCAACATCTGCCTCTCCACCCTCATCGGCAGTTCTAATTGTAAAGAGCAACACTGTATCACCGATAACCGCTCTTATATCTGATAACATTTCTTCAAGTTCTTCCATAGAAGACATCATATAATCTGCGCGGAATTCTATAATATCCGGGGTTGCCTCCATAACAGATGATACATCTGACAGAAGTGCCTGCCTGGAAGCAGATACTATCGGAACACATATCTTGGGTATTCCGCTACCGATATCTATTGTTCTGACCTTTACGCTGTTATTATTCATTACTATGTCTCCATATTATCAGTGTACTACAAAGCTTAATCTATCACTTAACCTTAAAGTACCTTCTGTAGTTCTTCATTTCTTTTTTGCCTGCCTTGTTAGTCATATAACTTGAACTAAACAATACAAAGCCCTGACATCCGGCTGCTTTTTCTTTCTTAATCTGCGTAACAATGATGTTGTTCTTCTTTTTCCATCCTTTATCAAGACTATCCTTCATTCCCGCACGATAAAGTGCAAGTCCGATCATCATCGGCTTTCTTCCGTTATTAAGTTCCTTCCACTGTTTAAGTCGCTCGGTATAGAGCTTCGTTTTCTTGCCATTTAAAATATACTTATCAGACCAGTAGATTTGCGGAATGACATAATCCACATATCCATCCTCTGCAAACCACGTCTCCAAATCACATCCAATCGACTCTGCGTAAGTCACCGTACCGGCAGGACTTATTCCAAACAAGAGCTTAGGATTGGTCTCCTTAATCGTCTGATACACCTGGCGTATCATATTGTTGACATTAGCCTTACGTTTCTTCATAGATACTTTTTTGAACTGTCCGTTGGACGGGTAGAAATAATCGTCCATATGTATTCCATCAACCTCGTAGTTGTCGATAATCTCATTGACTATATCAAGGATTCTGTCAACAGATGACTCCTTACCCGGATTAAAGCTGACACCCATTTTCTTTCGATATGGATTAAGCCATGCATGAAATGACAATCCGTAGTTATGAGCCTCCTCGATAAGGATTTTTAACGGGTCATAGCTTGGCGCCTTCGTAAACATGTATTTACTCCACTTGAGATACTCACTCGGATAAATGGCGTCGTTGCACGGACAAACATGGAAAAACACGGTATTAATCTTGTCCTTCTTCATCTGCGCGTACATCTTTCTTGCATTGGCACGAAAGACATATTCCGACTTGTTGTAGAGTCCCATATTCTTGTAATCAACAAATGCCACCCACACACCACGCATATCTGTAAGTGTCTTAGGGTTAACCGGCTTCCTGTTATAATTAACACTGTATGAATAATCGTCATTCTGTGTAGTTTCTGTTGCGCCCACCACTTTTGTTGGAAGCGCTACAAACAAACATACCAACACCATCATCATTACAATTTTAAAACTGTCTTTAATTTGCTTCTTAAAATCTACAAACATAACTCTTTTCCTTCCTTATCCCAATCTTTTCCATTGTAACAATTATCAAGCTTTATGTCCATAGTTTTAAGGAGAATAAATGGTGTAAATGACGCAAAAACGGACCGCCCAATTAAGCGGTCCGCCATTTGATTTATTTTTTCAATCTTTTAAATCTTACTTTTTTTGCTCCCGACGCTTTTATAGCCTTGACAGCTTTTTTATACTCTTTATTAGTTCCTACAATATTAACTGTTATACCCTTTTTATTCGGGATTGCGTTTTTACCAACTTTCTTTAGACTCTTACCCTTAACCTTAAGCACCTTAAGATTTTTACAACCACCAAATACATTTTTTTCGATTGTCTCAACAGGTGATTTGCTTAAATCAACATTTTTCGCTGCGGTTTTGTAAAATGCCTTAGCCTTTATAGTTGTGAGTTTTTTACCGTTTACCTTAATTGTAGCAAGTTTTCCACAACCGGAGAATGCATTGGCACCTATTATTTTAACGTTTTTGCCAATTGTAGTTTTCTTAAGTTTTTTAACATCCTGGAATGCACCATCACCAATTACCTGTATATTATCCCCGGTTTTAACCTCTTCTACAGTTGTGTTTCCCTTAAGTGCTCCCGGTGCAATCTCGGTAACCGCATATTCCTTTCCATCAGCACCAACAACCGCATCCGGAATTACCAACGTTGTATCAGTATTTCCTGCTTCCTGACCCGCATAAGTAACTGTAGCATTATCACCTGTTCCCGTAACAGTAAATGTTTCACCTTTTGATGCACCTGATGTATCGGTAATAGTCTGACCTACTTCTGCCGGTGCAGGCGTAGGTGAAGGCGTAGGTGCCGGCGTAGGTGAAGGCGTAGGTGCAGGTTCTGCTGCTTTAATCTCCCACTCAAGCGTTTTTAACTCATCCGGTATTGTTGCAGGAAGCTTATATGCTTTCGCATCCTTTACTGTAAATGTTGCTTTTGCAGTGTACTTTCCTGCTTCTTTTGCCTGATTACCGGAATATGTAACATCTACATTTTCAGGAACTCCGGTAAGTTCAACTTTCTTGATATTTCCGTCTGCTGTAAATACTCCTGTATAATTCCATGCTGTCTTTGATAAGTCAATTTCTGTTCGACTGTCTCCGCCCACTTCCATAAGAGCGTATGTCGAGAAACGGTCTGTGAAGAATGTAAGTGTGTTATCATCATTTTCCACATATCCGATATTTAAACCAATCTCACCACGCAATGAATCAACGCGATCAAGGAAGAATACTTCTGTTTTTCCGTTCTTATCCTTGTGATATCTGGCTATTCTAAAATTAGTATTTTTCTTGTATCCCTTAGGAATTGGGATTGTTACTTCCATAGGAACAGCAGTTTCTGTGATTGCTGTTTCCTCTTCACCTACTGATGCCTTGACAGACAAATCAATATAATCAACTCTTCCGTATTCGCTTTCTTCGTCCTCGCTCATTTCATTTTTGATTGCCTCAATTCCTTCTTTTGAGGACTCGCTTGCAGTATTTTCATCTAATTCATCCGCGGTCATACTAACGGTAAGTTTTCCACCCGCTTCAATTGCATCTTTCTGTTCATATGAAAGTTCGGTAAGAGCATTAGGCTCCGGCACAATAACGTCAACGCCATCTAATGTTCCCGTAACCTCACTTTCACTGTCTATAGCATAAGTGATTAACCGATAACTGTAATCAATATTTGTATCATATTCATAGAATCTTTCTTGTGCATCATGTCCTTCACCGTCAACTAGTCCTGTACCATTATTAGGTTGAGTGATTACCGTGCCGTTTGGATATGCTGTAGGTCCGTTTATATCACGATAAAGGTTTTGTACTCTATGGTGTTCAGGGTCTTCTTCAGTAGGCTGCAGTTTACAGAAATCACCAATCTTTGTATCAAAGTACTGACCATTCTTGCTTGATAGATTCTTATCAGGATATCCTATTACAAGTTTACCCATATCTCCCACGAACTTCATATCACAGTACGCATTAACATGGAGTCCGACAAAGTTCTCACAAACCTGTAACGACTCTACGTTTTTAACAATCTTCGTTTCTTCTTTATCGCTAAAACCACCAATAATTGGAGTAGTATTTTTGAATGTGTAATTTCTATATTCTTTGTGAACTCCATCACGAGATGTGTATTCCCCACTTTCCACATCCAAGCTATATACTGCACCTTTGTATAATGTTACTGCCGAGGCGTTATCAAATGCTGTTTCCTGTTCTGAAGTAAGTCCATCCGCACTTTGCAAATACTCCTTCACAGACTTAGCATCAAGCACGCCCATTTCGACGAAATCTCCGCTTCCACCGCTCTTTTTAGTTATTGTACGATAATTACCTGCCGCATCTGGTTTAACAAAGTAATCATGGTTTGAAAAACTGCCAAACGATATACCTTTAAGGTTGCCCGATGAAGCAACATACTGAGGTTCTAACGCTTCACCACCGTATGTACTTGGAAATACTGCAATATAACCTGTATTAACAATGTTGACATTTTCTGATGCTTTTACAAAATTACCATCGGGTCCCATATAGTAGCCTTCGAACTTATCACCAACAGCAGTTTCCGAAAGCTTATTAATTACATCCTGTACAGATTTTGCATGTACCCAATACATCGGATATTGTGAATCACTCGTCCAGTTACCGTTTATAAACCAATCTTCAGGAATATAACAACCCGAAAATCCCTGTTGTGGTTCTCCGTCAAGGTAAACCTCGCAAATATCATCACCCGGCTCAAAATTTAACCAACGAGATTCCTCATCTCGTACTCCTCCACCAATTCCTTCAGAATTAATCCATGTACGTTCCAGATTTACTGCTATTGCAAACCTACGTATCTTTGGCTCAGCAAGAGTTATTTTAAAACTCTTTCCGTCAGCTGCAATATCGCAATCCACAAAATCATCGGTTCCTTCTTTAAATATAACGTCCTTTATTGTTATTTCCTCATGTACGTTATTATCTTCTTGCTCATAAACCTTAACAGTGAATTCTCTGTCTGTATTTGTGTACTCTACTTTACCTCCAATAAGAGTTCCTTCTGTATCATAAATTGCAACTGTAGGTTCCTTAACATGAATTTCTACAACGGACGTCTCATTATATTCCAGTGTATAGGTACCAATTTCATAAAAATTCAAAACAAAATATCCGTCAACAGGCAAATCTTCACATGCTTCTTCATTATATTGTTTGACCGGAGTAATGCTTGCAACATTGGCATCAACTGCCTCGCCATCCTTAAGTATTTTAAACTTATTAGTATCATCTGCATTAATCTTAGTTATATTAACTCCATCATCGGTAATACCAAGATTAACCTCATTTTCACAACAGCGTTCAGCATCATATGACTTAGATAGTTCATTGTGTTGCTCGGGATATGGGTTTCTACCATAGTCATAGAAAGCTTCACTTATAACAAGTCCTCTTCTTACTGCAAATAAGTTAATTTGTCTTATCTCTTCTCTTCCGCCTTCTTCATCGCCTTGCCCTTTGTATACCCATTCAGCACGGATTCCCGGACGCATTGTTGCTATACAATCATCCGAAATTGTAAATCCCCACCATGTTGGATCTGTCTTATTACTCCATGTACGCGTTTTCACTTCCGAAGGATTATCAAGCATAACCTCATCAAAACTGATTTCAAGTCTTGACAGATCTTCATTATCCAATTTGTTTTTTGCTTCCTCGACCATATCAGGTGACATTATTACATAATATGTTTCTCCCGGTTCATATTCCACCTCTGATGTCGGGTCTCCCAACAGGTTCTCATCAATTGCCTCATTTCCCTTATAAACGCCAATATTAGGCAATACGGCTTTCACTTCAACAAAGGAAGTTATAGTACCTTTTTTATAAGTAATTCTATATGTTCCGCACTTATTAAGTTTAATTAAATACACACCATCCTGTGTGACTCTGTCACCTTCAAAAGTTGTAGATATTGTTGCATCATTAGATGCATCCTGCCATCCATCCTCTCCTTCATCACGAGTTATTGTAAAATTAGCCAAAGGATTTTCTCCTTCTGCACGAAGTACAGGTTCCACTGTATTTCCTTCAGAATCGACAAAACCTAATGAAACCCAACATTCATCTCTAACATATTGATCCGTACTCTTTTTATAATCCCTATAATTATCTCTAAATGGTCCGTCACAATCTGTATTCGTTATTACAAGTCCTTCTCTTTTTGCAAATGCCACGAAACCATTCTGTTCAACTCTTGGCACTTCGGTTTTATTTGTTTTATACTTAAATATCGCCTCTAAATCAAAACTCTTGATAAAATCATGCTCAACCGTAAACAATCTATAAACCATTTGCATATCGGCATCAACAATTTGGGTTTCGGCATTAACATTACTTAGTTTAAAACCTTCTTTCTCTGTTCCTTCCAAGCTAATGTTGATAGAACCATCATCCAATGTCTCATCTTGCTCAAGATAATAACTACAACCAATATAGTATTCTACATCTTCTTCATATTCGAAGTTGTGATCCCAAGCTGCATACTCAAACCATGAACTTTCATTTTCTACATGTCTGATATATATACCAACATTCGGTTTATCCGAACAAATTGTCATGGAATATCCGTTGTATTCAATAACAAACCACGCATCATATAAGCCCATTTCAAAAACACCGGGAACATCGATTCTTTCCGGTTCTTCAGCACCTTCCTCCCACTTGTCATATTCGTACTGGCGAATAAAATCACTAAGACGTTTATCCCACTCCTCAAACTTTTTATGAGTCTTACAGTCTGCTTCAGTTACCGACATCTTATCAATGCCCGCTGTTATGATAATCATATCATTTTTATTATCTTTGTAAGCAAAAACAACCTTTTTGTGAGAGAATGCTTCCCAATGAACATAGCCGTCCCACTCATCAGGTTTATACCATCCCATGTCGTTAATATCCTCCTGATTTTCAGGAAGCATAACCTCTCCTTCATCATTTGTAAACACTTCTGCAATATACAGTGTGTCTGCATCATTTCTTTCTGCGTGTGTTGTAAATGCACTAACAAACACGCCCAGTCCCATACAGACTGCAATTGTCATTATGATGCCTAATAATTTTCTTGTCCTCTCCATATAAAACCCTCCCCTTATAATAATTGTCTGACAATTACTTTCTCTTCAATAAAGTAATTATTATTTTACCATAAAACAAAGAAAAAAGACAGCAAAATTTTATTGAAATTTACTGTCTTTTTCTGGTTTTTTATTTCCCACTATGATAAGTTCCCGGAGGCGTCACCATATCATAGATGTAATAGCATTCCGGTTCTGTATTCGTGTTCTTGTCGATCTCCATTTCCTTTGCCTCATCCATTGTTATTGTACAAGTATCAACAAAATCCTGGTCCTCAATCTTATTATATTTGTTATCGGCTCTATAAGTTATTGAGTTTAATATACTTGCTTTCCACGTCTTACTTTCCTTGTCGTAATTAAATGTCGTAAAGCCACTCCACACTCCTGTTTCCTTGTTATAATTAGTAGCCTTATCGATTGAACTGTAATTGTATAAATAAGACTTACCATCATCAGGAATCTTGATTTTCACATCCTTAAATATCAATGATGGCTGAACATCCTCAACTGTCTTCTCAAGCGTCGCGCCGGGATAATAGTATTCCCATTTGTTGTAATATCTTCCATCGTACCACGCATTGTAGAAATGACCTACAGAGCCCCAGCCCTGCGAACCTTCGGATGTACTACCATTATCATACATAAATGTATAACCCGTACCGCTTCCTCCAAAAATAGATGTAAGCAATATCAGTTTAACATATGCACCGTCCTTGCCGACAGTCTTACGAACTGACGCCCATGTAAGCTTCTCCTGATCTATCGGCTCCTCCGGAACAGTCATTTTGCCGTAGTCAAGAATCATATCTGCGACTTCCTTCAGGCTACGTGTCTTGTACGCGTCATCATTTGAACCGTCAAACTTGTACCAGTATTTTATCTGATTGGCATATATTCCCTGACCTTTGCCGTTACCCTGTCCACCGTAAGACTTGGTAACACCGTCCAGAGTAACATTAACAATATAGTGTGCAGAATCGCTCCACTTTACAGTTGCTGCACTGTTAAGCTTCTTCGCAACCGATGACATGACAGACGGGAAACCTATCGAATCGTATCTCATCGGATGGATTGCCGAACAAAGCAGTGACTTGTTACCTTTACGCGAGTATGGACTTTGAATATAGTATATCTGGTCAACATGAGGCGATGTCGAAAGTCCGAAATACGGAGACTTCGTGCTCTTTGTCTGTTCACCAAGTACATAAGCACCACTATACAAACATACCTGCGAAAATCCCTTTTGAATCGCGTCCATGTTTTCAAAATATGATTTCTTGTTATCACCATATGTTGTAATCAGGTAATCGACAACGTTTTGTACTTTCGCAATCTTAACAGTTATCTTCGTATCCTGATATTGATATCTCTTCTGCGCTGATGTCGTTCCGGTTGAAATGTTATATACGCTGGTGCTTCCTTTCGCCTCACGAATCTGTAATGTAAGCTCGCCACCATCTGTACTGGAACCAACTGCTATATATCCGCCTTTAACTCTCTTGGTTTCTTTATTCTCATAGATTACGTCGCTAAACTCAGTGTCCACCGGTGTGATACTACCGGTCTTACCCTCACCGGCATACACCGAAGAATTATCTACAAAACAGAACGTGTCCGGATTCGGATTATCTGTCTTGATGAAGAAATAATCGTTAAATGGTTCAACAAACGGAATAATCTCATAGGAGTACTTATTAAGTTCTGTTATCTCAATAATATCCTTAAGTTTGTCCTTATCCACCTTTGTGTTGTCAAACGCTGTTTTATCAACTTTCTTAAGCTTTGTAGCATTTTCAATATCAATCTTTGTAAGCTTCTTGCAATTCTTGAAAGCATTCTTGTCAATCGTTTGAAGTTCAGAATCCTTCGGTATCACTACCTGCTCAAGTTTCTTATCATTTAAAAATGCTGCTTCTTTAATATTCTTTAACGACTTACTGAGTTTAACTTTCTTAAGTTTGCTGCAATTAGCAAATGCATTCTTACCGATAGACTCGACATTCTCTCCGATATTAACATTCACTATCTTTTTATTGCCCTTAAATGCATTCTTTGCAATAGATGTTACTTTGTATGTATAGGCACCCTTGTTCTTTCCCTTTTTGGATTTAATCTTAATAGAACGCTGTATTGATATTTTCTTAAGCTTCTTGTTTCCTGCAGGGGTAAGTCCGACCACTTCAAGCGTGCTGTTCTTCTTAGAAAGCTTGGTTATCTTATAAACATACTTACCAACCGTTACCTTCATTCCCTTTTTGGCGTTATCAACCGTAACCGAAGGCGTTTTTGCATATGCTGTTTCCATATCGTTACTACTGCCTGCCGGCACTGCCAAAAATCCCATTACAATTGCGAGCACAAGCGTAACTGCCATAACTTTTCTTCGTAAAACCTTCATAACATCTTTCCTCCCTGCTTGTTAGTATTATTCAAAGCATTCAAAACCCTCTTTTTGTCAGCACTCCAGAGTGGTGCAACAAGCGTTTTCTTTGCCCCATCGCCTGTCATACGATGGATTACCATATCTCGTGGCAAAACCTCAATACACTCCCTTACAAGCTCAACGTATTCATCAAGCTCCAAACACTCAAACTTCCCCTCTCTATAGTCCTTTGCAAGATCCGTACCCTCTATTACATGTAGGAGCTGAAGCTTGATTCCCTGCACACGATATTCTTCAACATCGCTGTCACACTGCTTGTTTCCTACATTCTCACTATTATTTTTACATGGTGCCTTAACCGAACTTCCAACATACTTTACCGTTTCAAGCATATCTTCTTTTGACTCACCCGGAAGACCAAGTATAACGTGAGTAATTACTTCTATACCGCGTTTTCTTAAGTTAATAACTGCCTCTTCATACACTTTTAGCGGATAACCTCTTCGTATATACTTAGCACTGTTCTCATGAATTGTCTGAAGACCAAGTTCTACCCACACAGGTTTCATTTCATTAAGTTCAGACAAAAGTTCAAGCACATCTTCTCCCAGACAATCCGGTCTTGTTGCAATCGAAAGAACAACTACATCAGGGTGCTTAATCGCTTCCGTAAACAACTCTCTTAACCTTTCAACCGGCGCATACGTATTGGTAAATGCCTGAAAATACGCTATATACTTTCCGGTGCTTTTGGCACCATTCCCCCCGGAAGGCATCTTGGCTTCAACCCTTTTCTTACCCTGCTCAATCTGCTTTGTAACCGACAACGAGGCATCTTCTGCAAAATCACCCGAGCCATATCCAGAACAGAATATGCAACCTCTCGTATCTATCGTGCCATCACGATTTGGGCACGTAAAACCACCATTTATTGCAAGCTTATACACCTTGCACCCAAACCGCTCCTTCATATATGAATTAAGACTTCTGTATTCCATATCGCATTTTCCCTTGCCATCGTTATGTCCATACATTAACTTTCTGCATTTGCGCCCTAACACATTAAACATTTATTGAATCCATGCGTTTGCACCCACGCATCAAGCATACATATTTCTTTTATCAATAATCTAATTTTATCATAAAATCATTAATATATAAACCCACTCCATACAATTACATATATAGACGAATCTTATTTTTTCATTTATAATGTAACCGTTGTAATATTGAATCAAACATGCAACCAGACATTGCAATGTATCATTTATTATTCTTGCATAAAAAAATGGAGGACATTTATCATGGAAAAGCTTTTAATTGTAGTAGATATGCAAAATGATTTCGTAACGGGAGTTCTCGGCACCAACGAAGCACAGACGATCGTTTCCGACGTGGCAGATTATGTTAAAAACTTCAACGGCAAAGTAATCTTTACACGAGACACACACGACGAAAGCTACCTCGAAACACAGGAAGGCAAGAAGCTTCCGGTTCCCCATTGTATCAAGGGAAGCGACGGCTGGCAGATTGTTCCGGAGCTTTTACCATTTACAAATAATTCCAATGTAATAGACAAACCAACTTTCGGAAGTCTGGCACTCTCTGACTTTCTTAAGGAAAATGATTTTTCGGAAATAGAACTTTGCGGAGTATGCACAGGAATATGCGTTATAAGCAACGCTGTTATCGCAAAGGCAACAAGACCAAACACACCTGTTTCGGTACTCTCTAATCTTTGTGCATGCGTAACACCTGACAGCCACAACACTGCTCTTGAAGCGATGAAAACGTGTCATATAGATATAATATAAATCACAATATACAAACTATAACACTACATCAATTATAACGGAGGATTAGCTATGAAACTCAATCCAATTATAGTAAGTTTACTTGAAACCGACCTTTACAAATTCTCAATGGGACAGGCAATATATCACCAATTCCCGGGATATAAAACAACATGGACATTCAAATGTCGTAATAAGGATGTTCATTTTACGGCTGAAATGGTTGAGGAAATCCGCGAACAAATCAAGGCATACTGTACACTCACATTTACCGAGGACGAGCTTGCCTACATCGACAGGATTAAATGGATGAAGGGTTCATATGTGGATTTTTTAAGACTTTGGAGACCACGATTTGAAGACTTTGAAATAACTAATGACGCAGAATGCGGACTTTTTATAGAGACAAAGGGAACATGGCTTAACACCTCAATGTACGAGATTCCAACCCTTGCCATCGTCAATGAGGTATACTTCCGTATGCAGCATGACTATGACAAACTTATTGAAAGTTTTAGAGAAAAACTTGATGAGAAATTCGAGAACTTGAAAAACGGGCGCTGGTATGCAGGTGTATTTTCTGAGTTTGGTTTACGCCGTAGACTTTCGGCAGAGGCTCAAGAACTTGTCGTTAACAAGTTCTCACATTTAAATGATACAATGCACGCAGCAAGCAAATTCATCGGAACAAGTAACGTGTATCTTGCCATGAAGTTTAATCTTACCCCCGTTGGAACAATGGCCCACGAGTGGATCATGTGTGTTGGCCAAGGTAATCACAAGCATAACCCGGCTTACTCAAACTGGTATGCACTTGATGCTTGGGTAAAAGAATACGGAATACTTAACGGAACCGCCCTTACAGATGCAATCACAACCGACTGCTTCTTAAAGGACTTCCAGTTAACTTATGCAACCCTATTCTCAGGCGTACGTCACGATTCAGGCGATCCGATTGAATGGGGCGAGAAAATGATTGCGCACTATGAGGGACTTGGCATAGACCCAAAATCAAAAACTCTTCTTTTCTCGGACAACTTAAACTTCGAGAAAGCCGATAAAATATTTAGAAACTTCAACGGACGTATTAAGGTCGCGTTTGGAATCGGAACTTACCTTTCCAACGATACCTGCGTTCCACCACTTAATATCGTAATGAAAACAACAATGTGCAACGGCCAGGACGTTGCAAAAATTTCTGACACTCCGGGTAAAGGTGTGTGCAAAAATCCGGCATACGTCGAATACCTTCAGCGTTGCATTGACTGGCGCATGGAACACGAGTAAAAGTGCACGGACTGTCGCCGGCATCCGGTGGATGCCGTCTTGGCGAAGAAGCGTAGAATTCGAACCTGTTCGAGTCCGACTGGACTCGAACAAAAAAACAGACAGGATATTTCATCCTGTCTGTTTTTTTTCAACGTGCGCGAGAGGATTCGAACCCCCGACACCTTGGTCCGTAGCCAAGTGCTCTATCCAGCTGAGCTACGCACACGTATTAAATTAATTATGCCGGCGACCGGAATCGAACCGGTACGGGAGTATAAGTCCCGCAGGATTTTAAGTCCTGTGCGTCTGCCAGTTCCGCCACGCCGGCATATTTACCAGCTATAAAGCCGATAAATAATGGAACCTACAGGGCTCGAACCTGTGACCCTCTGCTTGTAAGGCAGATGCTCTCCCAGCTGAGCTAAGATTCCATAATTAACATTAAATTATCCCTTATATAAGGGAGCGACCCGGATGGGACTCGAACCCACGACCTCCGCCGTGACAGGGCGGCGCTCTAACCAACTGAGCCACCAGGCCAGAAACAAATATATCATACCACATCACTTCCACTTTGTAAAAGGAAATGATGATTTTTTTAAAGTGGACCATCGGGGACTCGAACCCAGGACCGACCGGTTATGAGCCGGTTGCTCTAACCAACTGAGCTAATGGTCCATAAAAAGCCGATAGGGGGACTCGAACCCTCAACCTGCTGATTACAAATCAGCTGCTCTGCCAATTGAGCCATATCGGCGAAAAAATGGAACCTACAGGGCTCGAACCTGTGACCCTCTGCTTGTAAGGCAGATGCTCTCCCAGCTGAGCTAAGATTCCATATTGTAAAATTTAAAAAGCGACCCGGATGGGACTCGAACCCACGACCTCCGCCGTGACAGGGCGGCGCTCTAACCAACTGAGCCACCAGGCCAAACTTTCTCTTAAGGAATGTTCCTTCAAAACTTCATACAGATGATGTTGACATTGTTCATATCATTTCAGAAAGCGCACTCGTCTTCGTTTCACTACGACTCGTTCTTCATTTGCAAGCAAATGTTCATACATCCTCTGTCCTGTCATTGCATGTGAACATGCATTCCAGTCCATAGTCTGTATA
>JAILRO010000026.1 GCA_024698145.1 Lachnospiraceae bacterium | reverse complement strand
CCGGCACTTAACGAACACGGAGTGTGAGTTTAGTACCGTTGCGTTCTTATACGCAGCGAAAGCGGCCTGCGATGGAACTGTAATCATAAGAGACGCCTTAAAACAATTAGAAGTTTCGCTCGTAAAACTTAACTAAACAGCAAGTTTGATTGAAGGAGAAAGCTTAATGACAGACAATAACACAATTATAGAGTTGAAAAGTATATCCAAGTCTTTTGACGGTGCGACAATGGTTATAGATAATTTGAATCTTGAAATAAAGAAGGGTGAGTTTGTTACTCTTCTTGGACCGTCAGGTTGTGGTAAAACAACAATTCTTCGAATGATTGGTGGCTTTGAAACTCCGACAAAAGGACAGATTTTTCTGGATGGCCAGGATATCAGTAAGCTTCCGCCAAACAAAAGACCGATTAATACGGTATTTCAGAAATACGCGTTATTTCCTAGTATGAACATATATGACAATATCGCATTTGGTCTTAAGATAAAGAAATTAGACAAGAAAACAATAGATGAGAAAGTGAAACGTGCTCTTGAGATAGTTGACCTCGAAGGCTTTGAAAAGCGTGGTGTTGCAACTCTTTCCGGAGGACAGCAACAGCGTATTGCGATTGCAAGAGCGATTGTAAATGAGCCCGAGATACTGCTTCTTGATGAGCCGCTTGGAGCACTCGACTACAAGATGCGAAAAGAAATGCAGCTTGAACTTAAAGAGATGCATCGCGAACTTGGAATAACATTTATATTCGTTACTCATGATCAGGAGGAGGCACTTACCATGTCGGATAAGATTGTGGTAATGGCCGACGGAAAGATTCAGCAGGTGGGAACACCTGAGGAGATATACGACACACCTTCTAATGTGTTCGTTGCCGACTTTATTGGTGAGAGTAACATTTTCAATGGTAAAATGACAGGCTCAGGCAAAGTTAGGTTTTGTGATACGGAGTTTGAGTGCGTAGATGATTATCCTGTTGGTACCAAGATTGAGGCGATGGTGCGTCCGGAGAACGTACACCTTGTGCCACCGGCTGAAGGTATGCTTACAGGAGAGGTTTATTCGTCCATTTTCAAGGGAATATATTACGAGATACTCATAATGCACGGAAAGAACGAGTTCACGGCACAGAGTCAAAAGGAAATCCCGGCAGGAACCGAGGTTGGTATTTCTATAGATCCTGACGGAATTCACGTAGTACCTTACAATATTAATAAGAACCACTATACAGGTATTATCGATGATGAGTTGAAGATCCGTTTTGTTGATTTCTCTGTTAAGATTGATGTTGCCAAACTTTTCGATGGGGTAACTGAAAAGGATGGAGTTCTTTGTGACAGCAAGGGCGAAGTCATTGATACAGAGGGCGTCAAAGTTGATGCATACTTTGAGCCGGGAGTTGCGGATCTTTCCGATTCACCGGAAGACGGAATTGTGGCAGGACATATTATCTCGATTATTTACAAGGGTGACCATTACAGCTACATAGTCAGAAGTAGGAATGACAAGGACTATTATGTTGATGATGACTGGCTCTGGAATATCGGAGATTATGTCAGTGTAATAGTTCCGGAAGATAAGATTGAGTACAAATTGATAGGTTAATATCCCTGACATGGAAAGGACAACAATATGAAGTTTACAAGAAGCAAGCTGGCAATCCCATACATTATATATATGATATTGTTTGTCGTACTGCCACTTCTTGTTGTGTGCTACTATGCATTTACCGGCAAGGATGGTAAATTAACCATGGATAATTTTCGCTTGTTCTTTACAAACGGCAAAACCATGGGAACTCTTTTTTACAGCGTGGTCATAGCATTCGCAACCACTATGTTTTGTCTTATACTGGCATATCCGACGGCTTATATTCTCGCAAAGGGACCATTTAAACGCTCGGATGTATTGCTGGTTGTTTTTGTGATGCCTATGTGGATTAACTTCACATTAAGAATCACAGCTCTTAAGGAAGTCTTGAGCCTTTTAGAAGGCAATCTTGCGTATTACCCGTTTTTTAATACAGTACTTTGTATGACGTATGATTTTATGCCTTTTATGATTATGCCGTTATACAATTCGTTGTCAAAACTTGATGATAACGTAATAGAGGCGGCGGCAGACCTTGGCGCGAGACCGATCCAGATTCTTTTTAAGCTGGTCATTCCGATGTCTATGCCCGGCATTATCAGTGGTGTGACGATGGTATTTCTACCGGCAATGACAAACTATGTAGTGCTTGATATGGTATATAACAGCACATTTATTATGGGAAGTCTTATCGGAAGTTATTTCAGTTCTTACGATTGGCATAACGGTTCGATGATTTCCGTAATCCTGCTTATGCTTATCGTTATAATAACGGCTATAAGTTCAAGGCTTACAAAAGATAATCAGGGAAAGCGGGGTAATGTTGCAATATGAAAAAGAAACTTCAATGTTTGTGGCTTGCCTTTGTATTGGCATTCCTTTATCTTCCGATTGTCATTTTAATGGTATATAGTTTTACGAAGTCAACGACGATAGGCGCACTTCGAGGTTTCTCTTTGCACAATTACGCAACACTTTTTACGACAGATGATTTGCGTGCGATGATATGGGGAACTATTTCACTTGCGGTTATGGTGTCGATGATCTCAACGCTTCTTGGAACGTTAGGCGCGATTGGTATGTTCTACAGCAAAAAGCACGTTAGAACAAGCGTGGAAATGATGAATCAGATTCCTGTTATAAATGCTGATGTTGTGACAGGTTTTTCTGTGTGTATTTTGCTTATCGTTTTCTTTAATATGGATAAAGATACATATATCCCTCTTGTTGTGGGACTTACATCATTGTGCACGCCGTTTGTATATCTTTCGGTTATGCCGAGACTTAAGCAAATGGACCCTAACTTGTACGAGGCTGCACTCGACCTTGGTTGTACACCTTTTAAAGCACTTCGTAAGGTTGTGCTTCCGGAGTTGTTCCCGGGAATCCTTTCGGGATTTATGACTTCAATAACACTTACACTTGACGATTATTTCATTACGACATATACAAAGCCTGCTGTGTTTGACACAATCAGTACTTATGTTGTCAATGCGACAAAGGGTGCGCAGACAGAGATTAAGACTGCGTTATGGGCTTTATCTACAGTGATATTTGTTGTCGTCTTTGTTTCCGTAATTGCCATGAACGTAATACCGGGTGGTATCGACAGCATAGGCAAAAAAGGAAGCTGGAAAGTATATAGAAGGGAACACAAAAAACACGCAAGTGCCGTGAAATGTCTTCTTGTATTGTTCCTTTTGGGAATTACAATGACCTGTACTGCTTGTGGCAGTGAGAAAAAAGATACGCTTGTACTTCGAATTGCCAATTGCGAGGAATATATCGATGAGGGCGATTGGGGTGAGGACGAGCTTATAGAATTTGACAACGGAGCAGAGATTATTGGAGAAAACAGTCTGGTTGACGATTTCTGTACATGGTATGAGGAAACATATGGTGAGAAGATAGAGGTTGAATATTCCACTTACGGTACTAATGAGGACTTGTACAATCAGCTTGTTCTCGGTAATGAGTTTGACCTTGTGTGTCCTTCAGAATATATGGTTATGAAGTTTATGGAGGAGGGCAGGCTTGCACCTTATTCCGAAGACTTCTTTGATGCCCAAAAAGAGAATAATTACTATGCAAAGGGTGTATCTCCTTATATTAAGTCTGTTTTTGAAAACCTGAGTATGGGTGGTGAGCCTATATCGAAATACGGAGCCGGATATATGTGGGGCAATATGGGTCTTGTGTATAACCCGGAGTATGTTGATGAGGAAGCTCTTAAACACTGGGATGTATTGCTCAACCCAGACTATTCAAAACGAGTAACGATGAAGGATGGAGTCAGAGATTCCTATTTTATTGCACTGGGAATTTTAAACGCAGATAAAATTCAATCAAAGGATTTTCTTGAAGCGGAAGATTACAGTGAGCGTCTTGCAGACGTAATGAATGATACAAGCAATGAAACAATTGTTAAGGCCGAAGATATCTTGTCTGAAATGAGAAAGAATGCATACTCACTTGAGACGGATAGCGGTAAAGCAGACATGATAACCGGCAAGGTTGTTGCCAACATGCAATGGTCGGGAGATGCAGTGTATACTATGGACCAGGCAGAAGAAGATGGAGCAGAGCTTTGCTATGCCGTACCTGATGAGTGTACTAACCTCTGGTTTGATGCATGGGTAATGTTAAAAGACGGCCTTAAAGAGGATTTGAGAAAGAAGCAGGCAGCAGAAGCATTTGTCAACTTTATTTCAAGACCGGATAATGTTGTAAGGAATATGTATTATATAGGATATACTTCTGCAATAGCAGGTGGCGACGACGATACGGTATGGCAGTATCTTAATTATTGCTATGGTGCCGAAGACGAAGAAAATGCAGTGGAATATCCGGTTGGATATTTCTTCAAAGGCTTCGATTATGTCGATGATGAAGAATACACATTATATGTTGATGAGGAACAGCTTCACAGACAGTTGTATGCGCAATACCCGACACCGGAAACAATCAAACGAAGTGCGGTTATGAAGTGTTATGACAAGGAAGCCAATGAAAGAATATCTCAGATGTGGATTAATATAAGATGTTATGATATGAAGGATTTGTTTAAATGAAGATTAACATGCCGGAAAATGCCAACAGAATAATACACACGTTAAATGATGCCGGATACGAGGCATACATTGTGGGTGGCTGTGTCAGAGATGCAATACTCGGCAAGGAGCCTGATGATTGGGACATCACAACTTCTGCAAAACCGGAGGATGTAAAAAGGCTTTTTGACAGAACGATAGATACCGGGATTGCTCATGGAACGGTTACCGTTATGTTTGGCAAAGAGGGTTATGAGGTTACAACCTATCGTGTGGATGGTGAATATACGGATCACAGAAGACCGGATAAGGTAACCTTTACATCTGAATTGGTAGAGGATATGAAGCGCAGAGATTTTACAATCAATGCGATGGCATACAATGATGCTGACGGGCTTGTTGATAAGTTCGATGGGGTGAAGGATCTTGAGGCACATATTATAAGATGTGTCGGTGAACCATCGGAGAGATTTGACGAGGATGCTTTAAGAATACTTCGAGCAGTTCGATTTTCTGCACAACTTGATTTTGAGATAGAAGATAGAACAAAGGAAAGTATTCGCAAGCAGGCAAAGTTCCTTAAGGATATAAGTGCTGAAAGAATACAGGTGGAGCTTACGAAACTTTTAATGTCCGACCATCCGGAGAAACTAATCGATGCTTATGAACTCGGTGTTACTGCTATTATTCTTCCGGAGTTTGATGTCATGATGGAGACACCACAGATTAACAAGCATCATGCTTACAGCGTAGGAGAGCATACAATTAAGGTTGTGGAAAATGTTCCGAAAGACAAAGTACTTCGACTTGCGGCACTATTGCATGACGTTGCAAAGCCCACAACAAAAACCAATGACGGCCAGTGGGATCATTTCTACGGACATAATGAGGCCGGAGTGGAAATGGCCGGAAAGATATTAAAGAGACTTAAGTATGACAATGCGACTATCAGCAGGGTGAAAAGACTGGTGCTTTGGCATGATTTTGGAATGGGCGGTCTTCCGAAAATCAAAACGTTTCGTCGGTCTCTTTCAAAAATGGGTGAAGATCTGTTTGAGGATTTTACCTACATCAAGCGAGCGGATATACTTGCGCAAAGTGAGTTCCAACGCGAGGAAAAATTAGAAAGGCTGGAAGCTTTAAAAGGTTATTATGATGAGGTAATAAGCAATAATCAGTGCATTTCTTTAAAGGATCTTGCAATAACAGGAAGCGATCTGATTGCGCTTGGCATGAAGCCGGGCAAGGAAATAGGCGAGGTTCTTAATGGACTGTTGGATATGGTTATAGATGATCCTTCGCTTAATGACAAAGACAAACTGATTGAGATATTTAATAATAGAAAATAGTGATATTTTGATCCTCTTCTTCATAAGATGAACAATGAGCATAGCGTCTGTTATGTTTCAAAGTCGTATGAGGGAGGGGATTGTTTTATGTCCGAAAAACTTGCAGAAGTTTATGAGCAATATGATATGAAAATATCAGAGCAGAAAAAGGGAAGGGGTTCGACTATACTTTGGACTGATGTGGGTATGAGGATTCTTGAGCCTTTCCGTGGAAGTATGGTCCGTTTAGAGCAGGAGCATGTGTTAAAGGAGTTGCTAAAAGCTAAGGGCATGAACAATCTTGACTATATAATTCCCGGAAGAGATGGACAACTGATTACATGTGACAAGTATAGACAGCCTTATGTATTAAAAATGCATTATGAAGGTAATGAGTGCAATATGAATGAAACTGCAGACGTGACAAGAGCAGTTAAAGCGATGGCGGATTTTCATAAGCACGGTAAAGATATTGCGAAAGATTTTGAAGTTAAGTGGAATGAGAATTGCAGGAAGAAAGAGGAACGCAGGGTAGAGGAAATCCGTCAGGTTATGGAAGACGGAGAGGAGATGGAGAGGATATCTTATCTTTATGAGATTAGCAGAAGTGCACTTGAGAAAGCACTTTCAAAAGAAGAGAAAACGTCTGTGGATATCGATGCCTGCATGGACGATGTTTGTGGTAAGTTTGCAAGACATAATACGCAGATAAGAAAAATAGGCAGATTTGTCAGCAATGTAAAAAGAAAAAATGCGTTTGAAAAACTGTATCTAAAGGTGTATCCTGATTTTTACAGACAGGGTGTTAAATGTGCGGAAATGCTTTGCGAAAAAACAGACATGATAACGAAAGTCTCGGCTAATCATTACGGTATTTGTCATGGGAGTTTTAACCAGCATAATGTGATTTTGTGTGACGGACTTACTGCGATAGTTCATTTTGAAAGATTTTCAAGAGGGAATCAATTAAATGATTTGTACCAGTTTGCAAGAAAAGTTATGGAGAAGAATCATTTTGACTTTGGAATGCTTAAGGTAATTCTTGAAGAATACAGTGGGATTGTACAGCTGGATAAAAATGATTATAAATATTTGTATGTTTTGTTCTCGTATCCTGAAAAATTCTGGAAAATTGCAAACAGTTACTATAATACCAATAAGGCGTTTCTTTCGCCGAAATTTCTAGAAAAATTAGAGACGGTTATTCTCTCGGAGAAGGAGAAACAGGAAATGCTTGGAAAGTTGAAAAATATTGTGTTTGAGATAGTTTAATGGTACAATTAGTTGAAAAATGCCCGGGCATTTACAATATAAGGTAATGGAGAGTACTTATGAAGGTTTTTAATAAAAACAGAATAATATATCTTCTTCCCGTACTTTTGATGATGTTGTTGTCGGCTTGTGGAGAAAAGCCTACGATACCGACTTATGATGATGAGATAGATCCGGTTGATGAGATAGAGATGTTTGGTATGGTAAGCGGAATAGATGAGGTCAACGGTAAGATTACCATTCGTTCGGTCGGATATACAACGGACAAGGAGTTCTCTTATACAGGTTCGGCTGACATTCAGGACAAGTACGGTAATTACATTGCGATGGAAAGCGTTCCGCTTGGAGCAATTGTCAATCTGACATATGACGGCAACAGGGACAAGTTGCTTTCGCTGTACCTTACCAACGATGATGCTGTCGAGAAATTAGAAGGAATATCAGGCGCGCGAATAGATTATCTTGAGAATACAATCACTATAGGAAGTAAGACGTATCAAATGAGCAAGAATACATCTGTGTTTTCTGATAATAAGGAGATTGGGCTTGATGAAATCTGCTCGGAGGATCAGCTCAGTGTGTGGTTGTACAACAACATGGTTTGTTCGATATATGTTGAACTTGGACATGGATATGTCAAACTTACTGATTATGCATCGTATATTGGTGGTATGGTAGAGATAGGATATGACATGATTGTTCCGGTAACGGAAGATATGTTGCTTACCGTGCGCGAAGGTTCTTACACACTGCGTATTTCAAAAGGAAAGGATTCCGGAAGCAAGCAGGTGACGGTTGAGAAGAACAAAGAACAGACGGTATCACTTGCTGATCTTTTAGTAGAGCCAAAGCAGGTGGGATCGATTTTGTTTAAGGTTGATCCTTCAGATGCTGCCGTGTATATCGATAGGGTAAGAATCAATACCGAGGGTGCTGTTGACATAGTTTACGGCAAGCACAGAATAGATATTGTCAAGGACGGTTACGATACGATAAGCGGGACCATTTCCGTAAAGGAAGCATACAAGATCAAAGAGTTTACGATGAAGAAGACGGATGAGGAAAGCAAAGATAAAAGTTCTTCAAAGACAGACAAGACAACTTCTTCAAACAATTCCAAAACAACGGAAACTGCAACGGAAACTACGACTGAGAAATCAACAGAAAAAGATGTTAACACGGAAACCGGTATGAAAACAAAGCAGAAAGTAACGATTAAAACACCTGATGGAGCGAGTGTGTATTTCGATGGCGAATATATAGGAATTGCACCGATTTCCTTTACAAAAGTAACGGGAAGTCATATAATTACACTTAGCAAAACGGGTTGTTTGTCAAAGAGTTACACGGTAACATTTACCGATGACGGTCAGGACAAAGAGCTTACATATGATGAGCTTGTGACGATATCAAGTCTGATAGAGTAGCACGATAGAGATATAACGTTAGAGTATTATGAGATGCACACAGTGCTTTTTATGATATATGTGTATGTACAGAAAGGAGTAGCATATGGACTACAAGAAGATTTACGAGGAATGGATTAGCAATTCGTATTTTGATGAGGATACTAAGAAGGAACTTAATGCAATTAAGGATGATGACAAAGAGATTAAGGAACGTTTTTCTATGGACCTTGAGTTTGGAACAGCCGGACTTCGTGGAATCATTGGCGCGGGCGTTAACCGTATGAATATATATGTTGTAAGACGTGCAACACAGGGACTTGCCAACTACATCAAGAAAATGGGTGGCGAAGAGAAAGGTGTTGTTATTGCATATGACTCAAGAAGAATGTCACCGGAGTTTTCGGAGGAAGCTGCGCTTTGTCTTGCAGCTAACGGAATCAAGGCTTATCGTTTTGAGTCGTTAAGACCTACACCGGAGCTTTCATATGCGGTAAGACATCTTGGTTGTATTGCCGGAATTAATGTTACGGCAAGTCATAATCCACCGGAGTACAACGGATACAAAGTATATTGGGAGGATGGTGCCCAGATTACACCACCACACGATTCAGGAATCATGTCTGAGGTTAAGGCAATCTCGGATTTATCAACTTGCAAGACTATGAGCAGAGAGGACGCCGAGAAGGCAGGACTTTTTGTTACTATCGGTAAGGAAGTTGATGATACATATATAGAAGAACTTAAGAAGCTTGTTCTTCATCAGGATTGCATAGATAAGTATGGCAAAGATTTGAAGATAGTTTACACACCACTTCATGGAACAGGTAATATTCCTGCAAGGCGTGTGCTTAAGGAAATAGGATTTGAGAATGTGTATGTTGTTCCTGAACAGGAACTTCCGGATGGAGAGTTCCCAACAGTCAGCTATCCAAACCCTGAGGCAGCGGAAGCATTTGAACTCGCATTAAAACTTGCAAAAGAAAAGGATGCAGACCTTGTACTTGCAACCGACCCTGATGCAGACAGACTTGGCGTGTATGTTAAGGATAGCAAGAGTGGAGAATATATAACTCTTACAGGTAACATGTCAGGTTGTCTTCTTGCTGAATATGAGATTAGCCAGAAGAAAGCTATCGAAGGATCACTTCCTGCAGATGGTGCGCTTATTAAGACTATTGTTACTTCTAACCTTGCAGATGAGATTGCAAAGGGATATGACATAAGACTTATCGAAGTGCTTACAGGATTTAAGTACATCGGTCAGCAGATTCTTGGTTTTGAGCAGAGCGGCAAGGGTACATATCTTTTCGGTTTTGAGGAGAGTTACGGATGTCTTATCGGAACACATGCAAGAGACAAAGATGCGATTGTTGCTACAATGGCACTTTGTGAGGCTGCGGCTTTCTATAAGAGCCAGGGCAAGACATTGTGGGATGCAATGCTTGACATGTACAATAAGTACGGCTTCTACCTTGATGCTATACAGTCAGTAGGATTCAAGGGATTAGAGGGACTTGAGAAGATTCAGTCGATTATGAATGCATTAAGAAATGAACCACCTGTTAAGATTGGTAAGTATGAAGTGCTTTCTGCAAGAGATTACAAGGCAGACACAATTACAGATCTCAAAACAGGCGAGACCACAACAACCGGACTTCCATCGTCAAATGTTCTCTATTACGACATGAACGATGGCGCATGGCTTTGCGTTCGTCCTTCGGGAACAGAGCCAAAAGTTAAGTTCTACTATGGTGTTAAGGGAAGTTCGTTAGAGGATGCAAAAGCACTTTCTGAAGAGCTTGGCAAAGAAGTGTTAGCAATGATAGACAAAATGGTATAACAATATATAGCTTTTAATAGTAAAAATGCCCGCCAAAATTTCTTGACGGGCATTTTGCTATATAATATTTGCACAAATAAAAAATTAATGGTACATTAAAATATCAAAATATACATTAAAAAGACAAAGTGGCTCATGCAGATATATTATATTAATCTCACAACAAAGAGAAAAATGTAATGTGTTTTGCATGGAAAGGAGGAAGTTATGAAACTGGAGAGAGGGGTCAATCTTGGAGGTTATTTATCACAATGTGAGCATAGCAAAAAGCATTATGAGGAGTTTGTCAACAGATCAGACATCGAGAAAGTTTCAACATGGGGTTTCGATCATGTAAGACTGCCTATCGATTACGAAGTATTAGAGCAGGAAGACGGAACACCTATTGAAGAGGGATATGCCATTGTAGAGCGCGCGGTTAAATGGTGTGAAGAATTCGGTCTTTCGATCGTATTAGACCTTCATAAGGCATTCGGCTATGATTTCAATGATGCCGGAGACGAAGCTAAGAACAATTTGTTCCAAAGCGAAGAACTTCAGGCTAGATTTGTTAATCTCTGGGACAAGATATCCTCTCGTTTTTGCGGGTACGACAACGTTGCATTTGAATTATTAAATGAAGTTGTCGAGGAAAATAATGCCGAAGCATGGAACAAGCTTATTGCACAGACGGTTAAGGCAATAAGAAGCAATGCCCCTGATTCATATATCATTTACGGCGGCATTCAGTGGAATAGTGCTAAGACTCTTAAGCTTCTTGAGAAGCCTAATGATGATAAGATTATTTTCACCTTCCACTTTTATGAGCCACTTTTGTTCACACACCAGAAAGCTTACTGGGTTCCGACAATGGACCCTTCTTGGGACATAGCATATCCGGGGGATATGAATGATTATATCGAAAAATCAAAGATTATCGGAGATCAGGGAAAAGCTGTTTATGAGTGCGGTTTGGATGAAATTGGAGTTGGCCTTATTGATGATCTTGTTCAGGATGCGGTAAATGCTGCAAAGAATGCAGGCGTAGGTCTGTATTGTGGAGAGTTCGGTGTTATTGACAGAGCGCCCGTTGAGGATACTAAAAGATGGTTTGACGACGTTAACGAAGTATTCTCTAAGTATGGGATAAGATTCTGTATCTGGAACTACAAAGAGAAAGACTTTGGTTTAGCTGGTTCACATTATGATAGTGTCCGTGATGAATTGTTAAACATCTGGAATAAGAAGTAATGTTAACTAGAGTTAAGATTATATCCTTATTCCAGTAGTATCTACATTTTGGTGTAGATATAATTCGGAAAGGATGAATCAAAATGATTAGAAATAAATTAATCGGTAAGAAGATTTGTGCTGTTGTATTGTCGGCTGCAATGGTGTTGCCTGCAGGAATTCCGGCTGTAAATGTTAAGGCGGATGCGCCTACGGTAACATACAAAGATTCGCAAGTACTATCGTATGAGGGGTACACTAAAAAATGGGAAGATGAGTTTGAAGGTGATTCTCTAAATAGAGATGATTGGAATGTTGAGGTTCATGAGCCTGGTTGGGTTAATTCTGAATGGCAGGCTTATGTTGATGAAGAAGATAGCAAAAATATTGTTGTAAAGGACGGAAAGCTTTACCTTATCCCTAAAAAAGAAGGTGAAGGCGAGAATGCTACATATACATCAGGTCGTGTGAATACTATGGGAAAGCACGATTTTAAGTATGGACTTTTTGAAACCACAGTAAAGGTACCAAAAGGCAAAGGATATTTGCCGGCATTTTGGATGATGCCAACTAATGAAAATCTCTATGGTCAGTGGCCTAAGTGTGGTGAGATTGATGCCATGGAGGTTATGGGACAAGACGTTAATAAGTTGTATGGTACATTGCATTATGGTGAGCCTCATGGTCAACAACAAGGTACTGCTACAATCAAAGATGGTGAGTATATTGCTGTTGAGGGTCCTAGTGAAAGTTTAGAAGGAAATTATGCAATTGAAAACGGTAACAGTTATGCTGATGAGTTTCATACATATGCAGTAGAGTGGGAGCCTAATCATATTTCATGGTATGTAGATGGCATCAAGTATCATGAAGTTAATGATTGGTTTTCAGCTGTTGATGGTGGTGATGAAGTTGCATATCCTGCTCCGTTTGATCAGCCATTTTATATGATTCTTAACCTTGCGGTAGGTGGCAGCTGGGTTGGATATCCGGACGAAACAACTACATATGGTGAACAAAGTGCATTTGTAATTGATTCTGTTAAGGTATATCAGAAATCAGCAGCCTACTATGAACAATTGGAATCAACTGTAAATAAACCTGAAAAGGTTATTACATGGAGAGAAGCTGATCAAAATGGAAACTATGTTGTAAATGGAAACTTTGCAGAAGCGATTAATAGCAAAACAGATTGGACTCTTCATCTTGAAAGCGATGCAACAGGATCAACAAGCGCAGTATCCAATAACTCAATAAAGATTACACCAAGTGCTATTGGAGAACAGAAACATAGTGTTCAGCTTAAGCAGGAAGGTATCCCTCTTTATAGAGGTGTTGAGTATACGCTTTCATTTAAGGCAAAAGCAGAGTCGGCTAGATCAATTATAGTTGATGTTGAAGGACCTGACAGAGGTTGGAAAAGATATCTTAATGATACAACTGTAGCGTTGACTACCGAGAGTCAGACGTTTAGCTATGATTTTACTATGAATAGTAAATCTGATGCTAATTCTTCTTTGGAATTTAACTTGGGTAAGCAGGGTTCCAAAGTACCTGTAACAATTAGCGATGTGTCCATTAAGATTAAAGATGATTCTGGTAAGATTGATGAAAGTACATATCGTGAAGTGCGTTCAGATGGAAATTATGTATATAATGGTTCATTTTCAGAGGGTTCTAACTTGGATCGTACAAAGTACTGGACAATAGCTGAAAATGACAAAGCTTATGTTTCTGTAACTAATACTAATAATCAAAGAAGATTAAAGGTTGTTGCTCCTGAAGGAACGACTACTGAAAATCCTTTGGTGATAAAACAGGATAATCTTCCTTTGCTTGCAGGTAAGTATGCGATTTCATATAAGGCATATAAGGAAGGTGCAACAGAAAATGATAAGTCGCTTGTTATTAGTGTTGGACAAGCAGAATTCTCAAATGAACTTACAGAAGATGAGAAGTCATATGATGGAAAGTTCGAATTTGCTGAGAATGATGCTAATACAATTAAGTTAAGCTTTACAGCTCCCGGAACTTATTATGTTGATGATGTGTTTGTAAGCGAAGATGCTTTGGTAAAGAATGGAAAATTCAATGCGGGAATTGCAGGCTATACTCAGTATACTTATGATTCGGCAAAGGCTGAATATACAATAGATAGTCAGAAAGAAGAAAATGCGTTTGATATCACAATAAGTGATACAGGAACACAGGATTGGCATGTTCAGTTGTATCAGGACGGAATTAATCTTGAAAAGGGCAAGTTTTATCGTTTGAAATTTGATGCTAAATCAGAGTTGCTTGACAGAAACATTACTTGCGTTATTCAGAAAAATGGTTCTTTAGTTACCCCTGAAGACTGGTCGCCATATTTCACTACAATTAAGGCAGGACTTACGAGCGAATGGAAGACATTTACTAAAGACTTCCAGATGAAAAATGATTCGGATCCTGTTGCAAGATTAGGCTTTGCAATGGGTAAGATTGATGAGCAAATAACAACTCCTCATCGTGTGTTTATTGATAATATTTCTCTTGTAGAGATAGGTGAATCTGAAGCAGATATTGAGAAACCTGAGGTGCCGACAGTTGAGGCACACGCTGTAGGTGAAAACCTTTTGGAAAATGACAAATTTGAGTCAGAGAATGGCACTGTATCTAACTGGGTATCTTATCTTGCAAATTGGGAAGGTGGTCCGGGTGCGGCTGCCGATATATCAGCAGAAGATGGAAAGATTGATTTTGATATAAGCGATGTAGGAACAGCCGATTGGAATATACAGTTGAAGCAGACACCGATTGCACTTAAAGCAGGCGAAAAGTATGAAGTTTCATTTAAAGTAAAATCTGATGTAGAAAGAAACATTATGTGGGGTGTACAGCATAATGGCGGAGATACATCAGACGGTGGAGATGGTTCAGGTGATTATTTGGGATATTGTGGTGGAAATGAAATTGCAATATCATCAGAGGAAAAACTTGTTAAAGAAACATTTGTGATGGACAAAGATGATACATTTACAACCTTCTATGTCTCAATGGGTAAAATGGCTAGTGGAAACAATGCTGTAGGAAAGGTCACAATATCTGAACCTGTATTAAAGAGGGTTGATGATACTCTCGTAGGACAAAATATCCTTGAGAATGCAGATTTTTCTGCGGATGATGCATTCGACAGCTGGAATCCTTATCTTGCAAACTGGGAAGGTGGTCCTGGTGCAGATGCCGATATAACAGCAGAGAATGGAAGTGCTGTATTTGATATTAGTAATGTAGGTACAGATAGTTGGAATGTTCAGCTCAAACAGACACCTATAACACTTGTTAAAGGCGTAACTTACAGAGCATCGGTTAAATTATCATCTTCAACGGAACGTAAAGTTATGTGGGGCGTTCAGCACAATGGCGGAGATACATCAGACGGCGGAGATGGTTCAGGTGAATATTCGGGATATTGCGGTGGAGAAGCAGAAACCGTTGGAACAGAAGGGAAAGTGTTATCAGCGACATTTAAAATGAATGATGATGATGATTTTGTCACATTCTATGTTTCTATGGGAAAAGTTGATAATGAGACTACCCCAATATCAAAAATAACAATATCTGAACCTTCAATAGTAAGAGTTGATGTAGAAAAGGAAGAAGCTGATGCAAAAGCAGCAAAAGCTGTTGAAACTTTGATTAAAGCAATAGGTGATGTTGTAGCAACAGATGAGTGTAAAGCAGCAATTGATGCAGCATCAGAAGCATATGATAAATTATCAGATGAGCAGAAAGCTCTTCTTGATGACAAGCTTGTTAAGAAACTTGAAGATGCAAAGACAGCTTATACAGATGCAAAGGCAGCAGCAGATAAAAAGGAAGAACCAAAAGAAGAACCGAAATCTGAGCCAAAGCAGGAAGCACCTAAAACTACAACTCCTGCTCCGACACCTGCAAATGACAATGGAAATGGTGTTGTTGAAGTCGGCGAGAAGGCTGTTACTGAACAGGGAACATTTACTGCAATTAGTGATAAGGCTGTAGCATTCGCACCTTCAGAAGAGGCTAAAAATGCAAAGACAGATGTTATACCTGACACAGTTAAGATTGATGGTGTTGAAGTTCCTGTAACAACTGTTGCAGAAAATGCCTACAAGGATTCAGCCGTTAAGGAAGTTACACTTGGTAAGAACATCACAAGTATTTCAGCAAGCGCATTTGAGAATGCAAAGAAACTTACTAAAGTTAAAACTAAGACAAATAAGATTACAACGATTGGTAAGAATGCATTTGCAGGTGCATCTTCATTAAAGAATGTTGATCTTTCTAAACAGAGTAATCTTACAACAATCGGCGACTATGCTTTCGAAAAATGCAAGAATCTTGTCAACATTAAGGTTAATGGTAATAAGCTTAAAAAGGTTAGCAAGAAAGCATTTAAGGGAGCGAAGAATAAGAAGTCGGTTAAAGTAACTATAGTTGCCAAATCTGACAAGAAGTTCAAGAAAGTTGTTAAGATGTTGAAGAAAGCAGGTCTTTCTAAGGCAACATTCAAACGTAAAAAGAAATGATTAGCTAACTAGTTAAACTTCATTTCATATATCCCCCCTCGGGCGGTGGCAGTCATATGGCTGTCACCGCCTTTCCTATTTGTGTACGTGTGTACACAAAGTTATGTACTTTTATTTTGATTTATGTACTTTTGTTCAAAATTAGCAAGTAAAAGTACAAATTCTCCGAAATTCTCTTAAATTTCTCAAAGAAATTCCATTGATGTTCATAATTTCCGGACGCAGACTTACGTTATCGGAAGTTATGCTTATTCTTGAGTTTGCGTAATGTTTATGATAATATAAGGGAAGAATATAAGAAAGTATTGCAGTAAAGAAAGGCGAAGTAGATGATGAATCATTTACTTCGTTTTCCCTATTTGTATAATAATTCTAGGAAGATTTAAGAAGAGAAATTAAAGGAGAACTTGTATGCTTGTAGAAGACGGACAATGGATAATGCAAGGAATAGATTGGGAAGACCCTGAATGCATTCACTCTGTGGAGGAGCTTGAAGAGTATGTTGAGCAGGTTGGTTTCCTGCCGTTGTTTTCCAACGGGGTTGAGGGCTTTTCTGTAGAGGAATGGACAGAAAGTTCCTATTGGTGGTCTGGTGTTCCTGAGGTTGATCCTTGGGCTTGGCGTGAGATTGTAGCGCGCAACAAGAAGATTGCTTACGGCAAGTTTTTTGACAAGAAAGCGGGATTTATTAGTCTTAAATGGCTGCCTTATTTTGTAAATGCAAGAAGATCCGGTTATGATTTTGATGCGGCATGGGCTGACGGAAAAGTTGAGTATCGTGAAAAGAAGATAATGGACTTCTTTATTGATGAGGATGATGATGGAGAGATAGTCTGGAAGGATGTCGATTTGATTTCTACCGAGCTTAAAAAAGCAGCGGGATTTGGTAAGGGAAAAGAGAAGAATTATCCTGGCGTTATGACGAATCTTCAGATGAAGATGTATCTTGTAATATCAGATTTTAGACGCAGAAAGAATAAGAAGGGCAGTGAATATGGTATGCCCGTTTCGATACCTCTTCCACCGGAGAAAATATGGGGATATGATGTGGTGACGAGTGCGTATCGGGAATCGGTTGGCAAATCATGGCAACGAATATATAATCATGTTAAAGAACTGTATGAAGATGCAGATGATGGGGAGATAATTAAGGTTATCGGTAAAGAACCGATGGCTGACTAGTATAGAAGGGGAAGGATTACAGATATGCAGAATATAGGTACTGTTGTAGATACGGTGATGGGATTGTTTTTTGTGGCATTCTATATAATCTTGTTTCATCGTTCTTTGAAAAAATGTTTCCTTAAAGAAAATATAAGTAAGACAAAGTTTTTTTGGACGACCTTTTTCACAAATCCATATGTTTTATTTATTATTTCGATGGTGCTTGTAGTTATTATTGCCGGTTTTGTTTTGGTTTTAGGTGGTTATGGTGCAGACTATGGAACAATTGCGCATGGAAAACAATTCCAAATGAGTATAACTATGATTACGTGGTTTGTGTACCTGATATTTATGTTTTTGTTTGCACATTTTATAGGCAAGTGGTTGGAGGTATCTAATAAATCTCTTGTTACATTTGTATATATAATGTTTAGTATTGTAATGATGACTTCGTTCAAAAGCCCGATACAGGGATCTGCTGTAATTCGTGCCTGGATAGCTGTATTGGATACGATAGTTCAATTTGCTGCACTCTTTACATTATATTTTTACGATATAAAAGCTCTTTCAAAAATGACAAGAAAGAAGAGTATAATCAATTGGAAATTATTTGTGTATCCTCCAACATTATTGGGTATTACGTTTGTTATATTCTCGGGAACTCAATTTTTTTATACTAACAAATCGTTAAGTATTGCTGTATTTGTATTTTCAGATATTTTGCTCTTCCTTTTCATTTGGGCATTTTACGTTATCATCAAAAATATCAATTCAACCAATGAAGCTATCGAAGCAAGAGATGAAGTAAAGACTCTGTCGGTTGAAGTCATGGAGGCTTTAGCACATACCATTGATGCAAAGGATGAATATACAAGAGGACATTCGGTTCGTGTGGCAAAGTATTCAAGGATGCTTGCAGAGAAACTTGGTCTTTCTTCAGAAGAGTGTGAGAATGTTTACTATATGGCCCTTTTGCATGATATAGGCAAAATCGGTGTGCCAAATGAAATCATTAATAGTCCGTCGAAACTTACAGATGATGAATATGCTGTTGTTAAAACACATCCCTGCGTTGGGTTTGACATTTTGGCAGAGATAAAAAGTCGTCCTGATTTGTCAATCGGTGCCAGATGGCATCATGAAAGATTTGATGGTAGAGGATATCCGGATCAAAAGGGCGGTGAAGAAATACCTTATTATGCAAGGATTATCGCTGTGGCTGACAGTTATGATGCCATGACTTCGAACAGAAGTTATCGTAAATATATGTCTCAAGACAAGGTTCGTATGGAGATAGAGAATAATATGGGCACACAGTTTGATCCGAATGTTGCTAAATGTATGTTGTCTATAATAGATGCGGATGCAGACTATGAGTTGCATGAATAGTTTTTTGTTTTCGTTTTGAAAAAATATGGTATTTGGCAAATATTTTTTGATGTTTTTATTTCGAGTATAGTGTATAATAGTCGATATACATATATGATACGGGTTATATCATGATTTTTTTGGTGGCAAATAATTAAGGATGTATTGAGAAGGAGGAATATGCTTATGAAACAAAGAACGAAATGTGTTGTGACAGCGTGGTTTATGTCGCTGTTGATGGTGCTCTCGGTAGTGATTATACCAGGCGGAGTTGCTAAGGCGGACGCTCCTGAGACAAGGTTGAAAGTTGTATGTCAGGATGACGGAGCTGTAGGTGGAACGGTGTCATACAAGTTTGATGAAGGTGTTGAAACGGACTTTACGATAACAGATAACCGGTTTAATGATGTATCAATTCTTGAGAATGCAGGATCTGTTGTGTTGAAAATCAAGGCGGCAGACGGTTACAAATTAGAGACGGTAAGAGGTGTGACTATTCGTGTAAATGGTGAACAGACACCATATAGACTTAGCGACGATGAGGTCGCACAAATTACAAGTGACACAGGTTATACGTATACATTGAATGGAAATAATAATATTGAACTTGAGTTTGGATTTAAGGCAAAAGAGTCTGTAAAAGTAGGAACTACAGTTGCTGTTGAGGAGGGTGTTATCAAATCACCTGTTGAAGGCATTTCCGTTTCCGAAGATGGTACGATAAAACTTAATGGATGTAATCGCCCTGATGAGGACTTGATAATTTCCGGTGGCCCGTGCATTGAAGTATATGGTAATAATAAGTTCAAATCGATCAAACTTACAAAAGGTAGTGGGTTTGAAATGTGGGGAAGAATGACAGGCAATTACAAGTTTGATGATATGCCTGAAGTTGATGCTAATAACAATAATTTGGAACCATATTACGGTAATATCCAATTGACAGATGGAATATCAGGACCTGAAAATGGACTTGCAGGCAGAATATCTTTTAGGGATGCATTTATTCTCTATGTTGGAACTTCGAGCAATCCGGCGAATGTTGCTTTTCAGAATATAGATACTGTTTCGCTCTGGAATTATGAATTTCATGACAGGAAGGCCAATAACGGATACATATACGCAAACACTGCATTTAAGAACGTGGAGAATGTAGAGGTTACAAGTGCCAAGATTAAGGTGGAAGCAAAGACAAAATTATTTGATAATGGTGATGCAGAGAATAATATAGCATGTACTGCCTTCCAGGAAGGTGTTATTGAAATGAAGGGTGTTCTTGGTGATGTTGATCTTAAGAATAAATACTATGCAACTTATCCTGCAGAAAATGGAAAGAGCGGATATCTTGCACATCATGATAATGCTGGAGATGCAGGATCCCCATATGTACAAACAGTTGGCATAGATACATCTGCCACAGTTGACAATTCGACTCCTGCAAATGGAAGCTACAAACTTACGGTAGGTTCAGGAACATATAAACTTGAATCAACAGACCCGATACTTTACTCTATTTCTTATACAATTGATAATAATATTGGATTTGATAATCCAGATGCAGGTACGGTAACAATGGATGGCTTTTCAAAAGGATACTGGATTATTGATGATAGGGACGGACATTTTGAGGCTTGGATAGCAGCAGGAGAGAATGTCAATGTTACTATTCTTCCTAATGCAGGTTATCAATATATTAAGAATACTTTGAATATAAATGGAGCGCCGATTGAAACAAAAGCAAGCGTCAGTGATGATGATGTAGGAAAATATTCATTTACCATGCCAGCAAATGCCGGACATGTGTGTGCAGGATTTAAAGAAACAGAGGATGTTGTTAAGGTTAATTCGGAAAATACAAAGGTATCTGCTGCTGCGTTTAGTCTTGAGGATGGCGAGATAGCTAATGGTAATGCGAAACTTGAAATTGATAAGGCAGAAGTGACAGATGCTGATAAGACTAAGATATCTGCGGTAGTGCCGGATGCAAACGAGAACACCGTATATGAATATATGGATGTAACACTTAGTGAATCTGTTGTAAAGAATTATGATACTGATAAAGCAAATGATGAACAGACCGCATGGGATACGAAGTTGGCAGAGTTACATAAGGATGCAACGATAACGCTGACATTGGATAATGCCCTTCGTGGATTTGCTAATTACGATGTAGTAAGAATTCATAATGGCGTAGCCGAAAAACTCGATGGAGTTTCTATAATGTCAGGTGGAAAATTATCGTTTAAAACTGACAAGTTCTCAACATATGCAATAGTTGGAAAGAATCAGCCTTTATATGTGCAAAACGGAGTAGATTGCTCTGAGCTTAAGAGTGGAAGTTATACGGTTGATGGCGATACGGTAACTATTGATAATCTTGTTCAGGATGTTGATGCTGAGTATGGAGAACTGTGCCTATACGGAAAAGAATACGGTAAGACACCAATGACACTTATTGTTAAAGGAACCAATAAGGTAAAGAATCTTATCTTTGACACAAAGGTCAATGTAATATGCGAGAAGGATGCTTCGCTGTCATTTGAAAAGGGTGATTTTGAGGGCGAATTTAAGACAGGTGGTTATACACTTGGTAAAGATACTGTTTTAGAAGGTAAGGAATTCAAATATAAATCTTCTGAAACACCGCAACCTCAGCCACAACCGGTCCAGCAGCAGCCAGCTACTACAGTTACACCGGAACCGACACCTGCCACACCTTCTGAGGTTGGAACAGAGATAACACCTGTAGAGGCAGCAGCTTCTCAATCTACTTATGAGGTTACACAGAAGTCGACAGGCTCGGATGGTGAAGTTTCCTATAAGGGCGAGGCAACTGGTAGCAAAGCAACAACGGTTAAGATTCTTGATACTGTAACAGGAAAAGACGGCGTAGCATATAAAGTGACAGAGGTTGCAGAGAACGCACTTAAGGGCAACAAGAAAGTTAAAACCGTAACGATGGGTAAGAACGTCAAAGTTGTTCGCAAGAATGCGTTCCGTAGTGCTTCAAAATTAACCACGGTCAAATTGGGTAATAATGTAACCAAGATAGAAGGTAATGCTTTCAATGGTTGTAAGAAGCTTAGATCACTGACGGTTAAGGGTAAAATAACTTCTGTTGGCAAGAATGCATTTAAGGGCATTGGTAAGAACACAACCATAACGATAGTTTGTAAGAGTAAGAAGGAGTATAAAAAGATTAAGAAACTTTTTGAGAAAGCAGGAGCAAAGAAAGCAAAGTTTAAGCACAAAAAGAAATAATAGCAAGATTAAATGATTTCCAGAAAATGTTACGGTTACAGATTCTTAACCGTAACATTTTTTTTGTTTTATAACGCTATAATATTAATGGTAAAATGATATATTATGCCTTATAATAATGGCTATGGTAAATGCAAAAGTAAAATGGTGTGCGGAGGTGCTTTATGAGGATGCAAAAAAGACGGTTACTAAAACAATTATTTTTTATATCAGCGATGGTTTTGCTTGTTCTACCATTAAGTTCAATATTGGTTAAAGCAGAAAGCACCGCAATTGTTGCAAGTGGCGAGTGCGGAGCAGAAGGGTCTAATGTTACATGGGTTCTTACCGAGAACGGTACTATCAATGGTAGTACAGCTTATAAGCTTACTATTAGTGGTACAGGTACTCTTGCGGATTATATTAATACAGGCAAGAATGCCCCGTGGTTTGATTACAGAACTTCAATAAATGAAGCTGTAATTAATAATGGAGTGACAAATACAGGTGTCGGTGTTTTTCGTGATTGTAAAAATCTCAATAATGTTTCACTGCCGAATTCTTTGCAAGTGATTGGAAGGAATACGTTTTCTGGCTGTTCTTCACTGGTTATTGACACAATTCCCTCAAGTGTGACGGTGATATCAAGCTGTGCATTTACTTCGTGTAAGAAAATAACGTCGATAACATTACCCGACAATCTGTCAACGATTGATTTTGGTGCATTTAGTTATACATCATTAACGACTATATATATACCTGCAAATGTAAGCTATATAAGAGGAGATGCTTTCACTGGTTGTACATTGCTTGAGTCTATTATCGTTTCGGAAGATAACGAAAAATATTGTTCGGTGGATGGAGTTTTGTTTGATAAGAGTAAAACCACGCTGTTGAGGTGCCCAGCTTCATTGACGTCGTATGTGATTCCGGATACAGTTAACAACATTTCGAAAGAGGCTTTTACGTATTCGAAAATTAAAGAAATTGTGATCCCAGAAGGAGTTACAAAAATATATGACCAAACTTTTGAAAATTGTAAAAACTTGGAGACTGTAACTTTGCCGTATACATTAAAAGGATTTGGCTCTTTTGTTTTCAATCAGTGCAGTTCATTGAAAAAAATTATTTATAAAGGTAATGAGAGTCGATGGAATAATGTAGACAAGGGTGCAGGTAATACTATATTGACTTCCGGCAATATTGAAATCGAGTTTTACATTCTTTATGATGTAACTGTTATAAATGGAATGGCATCACCGAGCTCGGGAATAGAAGGCGCTGAAATTACAATAAATGCAAAAACAATAGAAGGAAAGGTTTTTAAAAAGTGGACAAGTGAGGATGGGGTTGTCTTTGATGATTCCGAAGCAAGTACGACAACTTTTACATTGCCTGGAAAAAATGTTCAAGTGACGGCTGAATATGTAGATTTATATAAGATTACTGTTGAAAACGGAAGTTCAAAAACTTTGTTTGCTCTGCCTGGGGAATCCGTAGAAATCGCTGCTGATCAGAAAGAAGGATTTAGTTTTGAAAAGTGGACAAGTGAAGATGTGATTACTTTCGACAATGATAAATCTTCTGAGACCACTTTCGTAATGCCTGAAAAAAATGTAACTATTAAGGCTAATTATAAGGAAGATCCTTCTTTTTGGTATTGTGGTGGAGAAGGAGATGGAAGTAATGCAACATGGAGTGTTTCAAAGAACGGCCAGAAGATAGAACTGTATGGCGTTTTGTACGATGCATACACGCTTACTATAAGTGGTACTGGCACTATGTCGGATTATGATTCGCCAGGAAAAAGTATTGAATACGGCTATTTTAGCAACTGTGTAACGGAGATTAATGTATCACGTGGAATAACAAGAATCGGTGATTATTCATTTGCGTTGCTTGAAAAAATAAAAAAAGTATCTGTTTCGGATAGTGTCATTGAGATAGGTGCTGGAGCATTTGAGAATCTTAATTTCTTGGAAGAGGTTAGTTTGGGTAGTGGAATCAAGATAATTGAGGAAGGTGCATTTTCCGACTGCGATATAAAATATATAGAACTTCCTGAAGGTGTAGAGGAGATTGAAAGTGGAGCATTTCGTGGAAATGACAATCTTATTACCATTGATATTGGAAAAAACTCTAATGGCATTAAATTTGCAGAGGCCTTTGAGGATTGTTTCGGTTTACAAAACATAAATGTTGATTATGATAATCAGGGTTATACTGTGAAGGATGGAGTTCTTTTTAGTAAAGATATGACGAAACTTCTTTTTTGTCCTGAAGGTAAAGTGGATAAGACATATGTAATACCGTCAGAAGTAACTGAAATTTGTGATTGTGCGTTTGTGGGTAATTCATTTAAATCAATAATTATTCCGGGTAACGTTAAGACCATAGGAGAGGATGCGTTTAAGAATTCTCAAGAATGTGAGTCGATGTTTATATCAGAAGGCGTTGAGGAAATAAAAAATGGTGCAATTGGTTTGCGTAAAAAAGCGACTATTTCAGTTCCTGAATCAGTTAAGAAAATGGGATATAATGTAATCGGTAATCTTGGCAGTGAAGTTATTGATATATACATGAGAAGCAAAAATTTGTCTGAACAATCGCTTGTGTATGCTCATGGAAATCTATACGTACCTGTGTATATCAATTGCGATATGCTTAAAAATGATGGCCTCACAATAAAATACATCTGTACGCCGCCGTCACCAGAAAAGAATACATTTGATTACAGTGGAAGTGAGATTACATTCATAGAATCAATATCGGACTGCGGTTACACGGTAACGAACAACAAGAAAACGGATGTTGGATCATATAAAGCTACGGTTAGTCTTAAGCCGGACTGCGTAATTAAAGAACGTAACGGTATTTCAGGTGACAAATTTATTAAAACGTATGTCTGGGGTGACGTTACAAAACCGGAGACATGGCCTGATGCCAAAGATACGGCTGACAAAACATATGAGTGGAGTATTGTTGCACCAAGTACAGGCAGCCAGGTCACAGCATCGGCAGAGCAGACTTCCGTAGCCAAGGACAAGGGAACAACCGTTACGGCAAAGGAAGTTAATGCGGAGGTTAAGGTTACATCTAATGCAGACGAGAAACCGGCGGTAACATTTAATAAGACAACTGACAAAAAAGCCACCAATGTAGTAGTGGCAGATAATGTAACTGTTGATAATGTTACATATGAGATGACGGCGGTTTCTGCCAATGCGTTTAAGGGAAGTAAGGCAACCTCGGTTACACTTGGCAAGAATATTTCCAAACTGTCCCCTAAAGCATTTAACGGTTCCAAGGTTGCGACGATTGTCGTAAGGACAAAGAAGTTAACCAAGAAGTCTGTTAAGAATGCATTTAAGGGTTGCAAAGTTAAGAAAGTAATCGTTAAAGTCAAGGTTGGCTCTAAAGCAGAGAATAAGAAGTACGTTAAGAAATATAAGAAGATATTCACAAAGAAGAATGTCGGTGTGAAAATTATAGTCAAATAAACATCACACAACAACGTGGAGGTATATAATGAGTAACACTCAACCCCAAACAGCTAATTTCAAGATCAAACTATATATTATTCTTATATTACTTGTCATAGGAGGAATAATATCGTCAAGTCTTATCACAGCGTATGGCGTAAGGTATATGACAGATCTTTCGTATGACAATGAGCAGAAAAAGTCTGCTGCCATGATGACTGATATAAGAGGTGGTTTTCTGCAAAGTGATATGTTCGTATATAGACTCTTTTTGCAAAGTGCCACCGAGATTGAATGGAAAGACGGGGTATCACCGCAAGACCAATTACTCCTTGTGGCAAAACAGACGAATGAAAAATACGGATTGGATGCAGAGTATTTCTTCATGTTCAAAGATTCAGAAATGCTGGCAGCAATTAAGGGGTATGAATTAGAGCCGGTAGATCCTGAAGAATTACGAGCAAGAATTCACGAGAAAATCGAGTCGGATCCGGAGGGATACGGTTATGTATATGATGAATATACAGAGAAAGATGTATTAAAAGCAGCAGAAGAACAGGGCGCCATCGACGCTTTTGACAGTGACATCAAAGGAAGCGCTGTCATGACTACTCTGGAATATATTGATGGTTTTTATTTGGGTATATACACTGACGAATCAATGGCGAAATTATGGGAAGACCATGTGGATGAGATAAAGGATGAATACGATACCGAGAACAGGCTCAAAACGAAAAAGGCACTAAGATCAATCGTACTCAATATAATAATAGCGTATGTTATTATCGGTTTGGTGGCCGGTTTGGCGGCTCTTAAGGTTGTGTCTTCTGTTGCGACACCGGTTGAAAAGGATAGCATAGAGAAGGAGAAGCTTTTGCGATTAAGTCAGATGGAGAAAGAAGCGCTTGCGGAAGCAGACAGGTTAAAATCAGAGTCGTTAGCCAACATTTCCCACGAGCTTAAAACACCGCTTACAATTGTGAGTGGCTATGCGGACGAGAGTAGAGAGTTGCTGATGTCGATACCGAGTGAAAATGATCTTATGCAGGTTGAGAAGAATATCAAAGTGATAATAGCGGAAGCGAATCGACTCGCTCTTATGGTGTCGCAGGTTATGGACGTGTCCGCCATTGACGAAGGTCGATTTAACCTTAATAAGAAAAATGTTTCCCCGACGGTGCTTATTCAGGATATCCTTAACACATATTATCCGGTTTTTGCTAACAATGGCAATACGGTTAATTATATGAAACGAAGTAGCGTGTCATCTGTATTTTGTGATGAGAACCGTATAAGACAGGTAATCATCAATTTGATAACCAATGCTTCAAGACACACAAGAAACGGTAACATTACCGTTATGACGGAAGATGAGAAGGACGGTATTAAAATATCTGTAAAGGATACCGGCGAGGGCATATCAGAAGAAGCTCTGCCCTACATTTTCGAGCGTTATTATAAGGATGAAGAAGGTGGAAATGGCAAAAGAAATACAGGCACGGGTCTCGGCCTGTATATCAGTAAATGTATAATAGAAGCACATGGTGGAACAATCGGAATCGAAAGTAAACTTGGCGAAGGAACAACAATCAGTTTTGTTATTCCGGTGAAAAACGAACTTTCAGAAACATATATTTCTTCTCCGGTGTAAATATTAATTCAAATGGGCTCATATCATTGAGATGAAGTTTTGAACGAAGTCTTGAGATATGGGCCTTAACTGTTCCGGTAGAAGTTTCGTTATCCTCACCCCATACTGCGTTATATAATTCTTTGGAAGAATATTCGCATCCTGCGTGTTGTGCGAGAAACGCAAGCAATTGGAGTTCTTTCTGGGACAGCAAAATCTCTTCTTTTTCCAGCGTGACCTTACCATTTGAGAGATTAATTCTAAGTGGCGGAAGTTCAATGATTCCTATCGGATTCTTGCTGCGTCTTAACAAAGTGGCTACTCTGGCAAGCAACACATCTATGCTGTATGGCTTTGGTAGATAATCATCACCGCCGTTATCAAGCCCTCTTATTATATCCGAATTATCCGAAAGACAAGACAAAAACAGCACCGGAGCTGTTGATATATCGCGAATTTTCCGACACAAATCGAGCCCAGAACCGTCCGGCAGCATAACGTCTAATATTATAAGATCGGGTGGGTATTCCCATATAATTGCCTCTGCCTGTTTGATGGTAGTTGCACTATATACTTCATATCCGTTTTTCTCAAGATGTCTTTTGTTAAGAAGCAGAACCGCTTCCTCATCTTCGACAAGTAATATTCTACTCATATATTTTCTCCTTCGATAATATGCAAATGATTAATGTAAGCTAATAATACCACACCAAAACTGCATATTATGGTTTCGGTTACAGATTCGTAACCGGGAAAATGTTTCATTTTTTCGATGCTATAATGTCGATTACATTATAACATATCATGTCTTTTTTATGAAAGGGGTAATAAAGATGAGGATGAAAATGCTACACATCAAACGGTTTATGTGTCTGACACTTTCGACGGCAATGGTGCTTTCAGGATTTGCCGGTCCGAAGACAGTGCAGGCTGGAAAAGCAGAACATGATGCAGATATGAGTTGTCTTGATGAGTTGACATCGAACTACATAAAAAGTACAGGCGAAGATGTCAAATATTCAGATTTGCTTGAGGGGGATTTCGAAATCCCGGAGTTTGCAGCTAATGATGACAGTCAGATTATGAACAAAAAGATACTTACTACGCCGACTGATAAACTCTTTACGTATAATATGTTTTTTAAGGATGCTTCATATGGTAATGGAACATTAACAGCTATAAAAACGCCGGCGAAAGGCTCGACTATTTCAGAAGCATGGGCAGAGATGCTTTGTCTTGCTATGAAGGACGATACTCAAAAAAGTGGAGACAGTCCGGCGATATCGGGCGCTTATCATACAGCTTTATCTTATGGAAGCAATCCTATAGCGGCTTATGAAAATGCAGTTCTTAACGATCCTTATTTAACAGATAAGGGTGTTACTAACTATGAGAACCAGATAAATAACGCCCAAAATACTAATCAGGCTTATGCAAGGGCAGTTGTTATGTGGGGAAAAGACAATAGCATATATAATGATATCAAACAGAAATATAAGCTAAAGGATGGCGAACAGCAGACACCTTGCTATTGTATGGTTGTGGTTAACAACATTAACTCATTTGACGAAAAGTTAGATCGAGATTTTACTGTTGTACACAAAGAGAATGGCGAATGGGTTGGAGGTTATAGTAGTGGATATTTTAATAAAAAGCCATATATTTATGTACTGTTTTTCCACGACTTTAACGCTATTGACCGTCAGGAGGACTACTTTACAACGTCTGCAGAGTCTAACGATGTAAAAAAAGGAGATACGCTTGATATTCTCAAACAGAAAGGTATTGAATGCAACTCAAAGGATGTTAAGAGCAGTGTAACATATAATAATAACGATTCGGATACAAGTGCTGATATGTATTATGCGGAGAATCTTACCGGTTCAACATCCTCTGTTTCAACAAGTTACACTGTAGAAGAAGGTATTGCCAAGAGCGTTACACAAGAATGCTCATATTCGAAGGCGTGTACGAATGAATTGTCAGCTACGCAATCATTTAACTACAGCATTAAGGCAACTTCCCCTGTTGTGGAAGTTGGTATGGAAATGGGATTTTCTGCAACGGAGATGGCAAGCTGGACTGTCGAATCTACGAAAATGGAGGGTACGACAACCGATAACAGTAAGGTTGTAACCCGCACAAAGGATTATTCATTGGAGATGCCACCATATACACGTAGTACAATTGTAGTTCAGCCTACAGAGACCACGATGACATATACGTATGATTCAAAAGTATCACCTGTATATAAGACGGACGTTCTTTTATATGATTCTTATATTGAAGTTGAAGCTGGTTTGCCTGCTTTTGACAAAAAAAATATCAAAAGTGGTACGGTTGTGCCGCATTGCTTAAATGATGACTATTACAGAAACGTTACGATTGATGAACTATTCAAAACAGCAGTTGTTAATTATGCACACAATAATATAGAACCATCAACTGAAAAAAGTTGGATGAAATATTTTGCTGCAAGTAAGTCTTCGCAGGCAAGTCTGTCACTTGGAAATCTCTATTTCTGCAGACCAACACTTCCTTGTGGAGGTAAGTTCTCGATGACTAAGAAGGGCGTTCGTATTACAGCTTCAGAGTTTGAGCCTGTGCGTAATCTTCAGGTTATAAAGCCTTCGATTAATCAGATAGACCTCTCTGAAGGTGAAACTTACGATTTGAGTGAGGTGAGTGTATCCGGTTTTAACGACATGGGTGCGTTGTTCTATGGATTTGACGAGAATACATCGGGCGAATGGGCTGTTGAGAGCGGACCGGCAGTTATAAGCAAGAACACTGCAGGTCATTATGAACTCAAAGCAACAGGTGCAGGAACTGCAATTATCAAATATGCACCTACACATGTCAACCCTGCAAAACTGTCACAGACAATAGATATAAAGGGTATTACAGTTAATATTACAGGTGCTGCAGGAGATGCGACGACAGGAAGCAAAGATGGCTCTACAGATGGAGAGACAATTGAAACATCTAATGCAGAGTATGAAATAGTATCCGATAAGGCAGTTGTATTTTCTGAATTAACTAATTCAAAAGCGTCTTCTGTAACAATTCCTGCAACCGTCAAATCTGCAGGCAAGACATACAAGGTAATTGGAATCGCTGAGGGGGCTTTGGAAAACAGCAAGAAGCTTAAGAAAGTTAGCATTAGAAGTAATGTCGAAGAAATCGGTGAAGATGCATTCGGTGGTTGTAAGGCACTTACAGAGATTACAATACCTGCATCTGTCACAAGTATCGGAGAAAAAGCCTTCTACAATTGTAAGAAGCTTAAGAACATCACCATTAAAACAGATAAGCTTACCAAGAAGACTGTAGGAAGCAATGCATTTAAGGGTATTAACAACAAAGCAGTAATTAAAGTTCCTTCAAAAGTATATTCATCTTACAAGAAGATACTTAAGAAGAAGGGTGTAACTAAGAAGAGTCAGAAGTTCAAAAAAATTAAATAGATTCTCTTTTATGTGTCCGGAGGGCTTTCGTAATGAAGGCTCTCTTTTGCTGTTTTTTTATGAAAGCGATTAGCAAATGCTGCTTTGCAGTACGAACAGCATTTGTGATATAATAAGACTAGTTTATTTTTGTGATAATGAGGAGGGGGTGGTTATGATAGCGTGGATAAAGAAAAATAAGAAAACATTGAATGTATTTTTTTGCACGATGGTTATTGCTGTTTGCATATCTGCTTGTTTGGACAGCAGAGTGGTTAAGGCGGCAAACCCAGATACAGACAAAATCATGAAAAAAGCCTTCGACAAGTATAATTATGCTGAAATGATATTCGCTACGATATGGTCAAAGGATTATAGTACGGATTCATTTGTTGAAGACATGAAAAATTATCCTTTGGGTGAACACATCTGGAAGCGGATGTTATATGACCGCAAAAACTCAGTTGCCAGTGGAGATTATACAACGCCTCATCCGGGGTCTAGTGAATATTATTTTTATACGGATTTGAAGAGTGGGCGCATTTATGTAAAAGATAAAAAATATCCTAAATGGAGTTGGATTGTTGCGGAAAGAACCGACCTTGAAGCCCCTGTAGACCGTTGGATTGTTGATGGAAAAGGTACAACGCTTTGTGCCGGAGAAACATGGCATTATGATGGGATAGAAACCATAACCCAAGAAAGTCCTTACACCCAAAAACAAACAGAATATAAGTGTCACAAGATTTGGGCAAAAATCTCTATAAATGATTATTGGAATAATGATAGCTATAACAAGAAATACGGACCAAAAGAAGAGACTGTATGCTACTATGTTACCGTAAACGGAAACGACATTGTATATATTAAGGCGTTAGAAGAGGTTCCGGGACTTTCGGGCGTAGACCTTGTTTGCCTCAAAAAAACAGATAAATCCAAGGTTGTTACAATCCCCGAAACTATTAGAAAATATGCAGAATGTTCGGATGCGGACAAAATAGAGGATAACAATGTTTTTTATTGCAAGAGAGGCGATAACGGCAAGGAGTACCTTGAAGTTATAGGTGCTAAGGATGTTTCCTCTGCTACGATACCGAATAAAATTACCGTACAGGAAAAGTTTTATGAAGCATATGAATATAAGATTGAGAACAAAACATATCCGGTAAAGGCAATTAAGGAATATGCGTTTTACAATAACAATCATTTAAAGAATATCACGATAAATGCAGATATTTCTGATATCGAAGAAGGTGCATTTGAAAATGCAAAAAAACTGAAGAAAATAGTAATCAAATCGAAGAAAATAAAAAATATTGGAAAATCTGCATTTGATACGAATTCAAAGAAATTAAAGATAAAACTATACGGTAGCAAAAAACAAAAAAAAAAACAAGAAAACTCATCGAGAAATCAGGGTCAAATAATTCAAAAAAGATAATTTTGGAATAGTAATAAATGTTGGAAGCAAAGGAGAGGTTGCTATGACAAGAATGAAAAAGATTATTGCATGGTTAATATGTTTTGCACTTGTTTTGTCATTTATGCCTGCAGGTAATGCTAATGCGGCAACAAAGATGAGTAAATGCAAGATTAAACTTGCACAAACTACTTACACATACACCAAGAAGGCAGTCAAGCCGAAGGTGGTTGTCAAGAACAAGACAAAAACACTTAAGAACAAAAAGAATTATACCGTTAAGTACAAGAATAATAAGAAGGTCGGTACTGCTACTGTTGAGATCAAAGGTAAGGGCGGATATAAGGGAACCGTTAAGAAGAAGTTTAAGATTGTACCAAAACTTTCTGCAACATCGCTTTCCGTTGAGGAAGGTAAGACGTGTACGCTCACGGCAACGAGTTCTTCAAAGGTAACATTTACATGCAGTGATACTTCTGTTGCGACGGTGGATGCAGCCGGTGTGATAACCGGTATGAAGGAAGGAACGGCAACGATAACCGCGACTTCGAATAAAGTGAGTAACACATGTAAGGTGACGGTTGTCAAAGGAAGTGTGACACCAGAGCCTGCGCAGGTTAATTACACATTATCTGAAACCAACAAGACTATAAATGTTGGAGACAACACGGCAAGTATAAGCATTGTGAATTATACAGGAAACAATGCGACTGCAGTAAGTAGCAATGAGTCATTAATCCATGCAAGATATATCGGAAGCGGTGTGATAGAACTCTATGCACATAGCGTTGGTGAGGCGGATGTTACGGTTACTGTTGAGGGCAGAACATTGATGTGTCATGTTACTGCCGTGATGTCACAAGGCGGCGACGGTGGTAACGTCAGATGTGAAATGGGTGACGGACATGTATATGTCGGATATGCCACTTCGGTTTCGTGGAATGATTCGAGCAATGCGCAGAACGGACTTCCTGCTAACATTGATCACTCGAAGATTAAATGGTCTGCTGATGATGAGGACATGGTAATAATCAAACCATACAGCAAGGAAGCGAAGGAATCTCACAACACCATTTCTGATGGTGATATATATGTTGACGTTGTTAAAGCAGGAGATACGTATATAAGAGCTTCTTATAACGGTGTGGAGCAGGCTTATCATTTGATGGCTTATTCCGTTACAGACGGCGAATATATAAGCGTCAATCGTAACGAAGGAAATAAATATTTAAGATTGGAAGATTGCACAGGAGAAGACGAGGGTTTGGCGTATGGCAAAGAAGCCCAAAGTGTTTTAGGAAGTGCGCACTTGGAGAAAACGGTTAGTGATTCAGAAGAAGATTATGGTGGATTTAACCACGTAAGCGGAATGGCATATTACAAGGTGGGAAGTACAGTATATTATGCGCTTTGTGATGTATGGAACTCGAGAGTTCTTATATACAAAGGCAATTCGATAAATGATGCCACAAGTAAAGGACCTGTTACGGTTCTTGGACAAAAAGACTATACGTCTTCAACGCCGGGATACACCCGCGATAAAATGAATTATCCAATGGATTGTGCTATTGATCCTGACGGTACACTTATTGTAACGGATTCGCACAATGACAGATTGCTTGTGTTTGACGATATTGTGTCGATTGTCAACAGTGGTGAGAAAGGGATTGCTGCTGACCATGTAATTAACTGGTTCGCAGGTGAGCATACGGATAATTCAACCCACATCGTTAATCCTTGGGGTGTCAACATAGAAAAGGTCGATGGCAAAACCAAGATGATTGTTGGAAATCTCGGAAGAAACAACCTGCTTATATGGAATGAACTTCCTGAAACTTGGGAAGAGTTTGCTGATGAGGATAATGGGGTTTACACAAAGAACTATTACCCTGACCTTGTCCTTACTGTCGAACAGGGAGCAACCCCTCGTTCTATAACATGGACAGGAAAGCAGCTTATAGTCGGTGATGAGAATATCCAATCGGGAGATGGTAGTAACCGTTCTTGTTATAGAGTGTTTAACGGTTTCCCAACAGTTGAGGGAATGACTGCTAAGGTTACTGCGGGCAAAGCTATTACCAAGACAACTAAGGAATACAAGATAAACGAAGACGGAACAACTCAAACCCAGTACACATTTTCGCAGACAGTTGCCGGAAATATGGATGACTTCATATACGCTGATACCTACGGTGAGGGCGCTATGATAAATGGTCGCTTATACCTTGTATGCCATGGCGGTCTTTATATATACAATGACGGCGAGATTAATAATGCCGACGATGCCGGAGACCTACGCATGTGGAACACGCATGAGAATGCATACATAGGATATAACGGTAAGCAGGTCGGATATTACGTGTGTGGCGGAGGAATGGGACAGCTTTTCTATGAGGCAGATAAAGATGTTCTGTGGTATGGCGCATTTAATGATAATCAGCTTGTGGGATGGAGTAAGCCTGAAGAATTATTTGATAAAGCTACGAAGGCTTCGGGAGAGTTTGCGACAGATGTGCGTGCATGTCCGATTCCTGATATCACAGTAGGAGCAGACACATATAATATTAACAGCACCAAAGCATCATCAAAGATTGCATTTATGCACAACCCTGTTCCTGAATCTGACGGGAAACATTTTGTAGTATTAGATGACCTTGACGGACAACTTCGTGTGTATAACGACATTCCTTGCTCGCCCGGAGTACTTCCTGATTATTCGTACGAGTTCAATCATGAGCTTGGCGATGTGAAGCTTTATAAGGACAACAAGGGTAAAGTTACCATGATAGTTACCGAGAGAACCATGCGACTTATTCATATATGGAATGATTATAAGTTTGACGGTGCGATGCCGGATGTCACGATCGGTAAGAGAATCGGTTCCGAGTATCTTACCGGAGAAGTGACAAATGTTGAATATGACGGTACATACTTCTACTTAACTACCGGCACCCATTCATCGGAGAGTGGAAGACTCAAGGTGCTGGTATATAAAGGCATACCGACGAAGGAATCTGAACCTGTGGCTGTGATTACGGGAGAAGATTTTAGTGCGACTTATTACGGACAGGTATCATCAAACGGAAACTATGTGATTGTCAATCCAAACGGTACGAAGGTTCTTGTGTATAAGACTTCACAGTTTGAGGGAAGTAACACGACAAAGACACTTTCGGTTAGTGATGCTGAAAATGTGATAGATACTGTCAATGTTGGCGAGGAGATTAACGAAACCAATGATCCTGACAACGAGAAATATGGTATAGATTATTCGGGTTCAAACATTAATCAGCATTTCAACTTGTATCCTTATGAGTATTACGATTCATCTGTTGGTGGCAATGTCACAAAGACAATGTATGAGCGTACGACAATAAGCAGCATGTATGACATGTTGATTACCGCTGATAATATGCTTGTAATAACCAATATGGGCGATAATCGCGTGGTTATATGGGATAATATCAATGACGCTATTGAAAAGAATCCGGTCACAACAATTATCGGTCATTCCGAGAAATCATATTCTACGAACGATTTGTACGGAGTCTATGATTACCATGCACCGGTAGGAACTTTGTATAATAATACATTATATATGCCAAACAAGCTTTGTTTTGACGGTAAGAACCTTTGGGTTGGAGAATACAAATGGTCAAACAGACTGCTTAGATTCAGAGTTGTGGAGTAGAGGACGGATTCCTTCTTTTATAAAGTAGTTTTTTCTTGACTTATGAATAAATAATAATTATACTAGTTGTGTCGCGCGAAAAGCACGGTAATATGTACACAATCAAAGTCTTATCTGATTCATTTATCATTTTATGGACTTTGAAAAAATAAAAAAAAGAGAGGTAATTCAAGATGGCAAACATTGATTTGACAAAGCACGGTATCACAGGTACTACAGAGATCGTTCACAATCCTTCATTTGAGGATCTCTACAAGGAAGAGACCAAAGACGGTCTTACAGGTTATGAAGTAGGTCAGGAGACAGAGCTTGGTGCTGTTAACGTTATGACAGGTATTTACACAGGTCGTTCTCCTAAAGATAAATTCATTGTTATGGATGAGAATTCTAAGGACACTGTATGGTGGACATCAGACGAGTATCCTAATGACAACCATCCGGCATCAGAAGAGGCATGGGCTGCAGTTAAGGAAATCGCTAAGAAAGAGCTTTCTGATAAGAAGCTTTTCGTAGTAGATGCTTTCTGTGGTGCTAACGAAGATACAAGAATGGCAGTTCGTTTCATTATGGAAGTTGCTTGGCAGGCACATTTCATCAAGAACATGTTCATCCAGCCAACAGCTGAGGAACTTGAGAAGTTCGAGCCTGATTTCGTAGTTTACAATGCTTCTAAGGCTAAAGTTGAGAATTACAAAGAGCTTGGTCTTAACTCAGAGACAGCTGTTGTATTCAACATCACAAGCCGCGAGCAGGTTATCATCAATACATGGTACGGCGGAGAGATGAAGAAGGGTATGTTCTCAATGATGAACTACTACTTACCACTTAAGGGTGTTGCTTCAATGCACTGCTCAGCTAACACAGATATGGAAGGTAAGAATACAGCAATCTTCTTCGGTCTTTCAGGAACAGGTAAGACAACTCTTTCTACAGATCCTAAGAGACTTCTTATCGGTGACGACGAGCACGGATGGGATGACAACGGAGTATTCAACTTCGAGGGTGGATGCTACGCTAAGGTTATCGGTCTTGATAAGGAATCTGAGCCTGATATCTACAACGCTATCAAGAGAGACGCTCTTCTTGAGAACGTAACAGTAGACGGTGCAGGAAAGATTGATTTCGATGACAAGTCAGTTACAGAGAATACTCGTGTATCATATCCTATTGATCATATCAACAACATCGCTCTTAAGGTAAATGGTAAGTCTTCAGGACCTGACGCAGAGAATGTTATCTTCCTTTCAGCAGATGCATTCGGCGTACTTCCTCCAGTATCTATCCTTACACCGGAGCAGACACAGTATTACTTCCTTTCAGGATTTACTGCTAAGCTTGCCGGTACAGAGCGTGGAATTACAGAGCCTACACCTACATTCTCAGCATGTTTCGGTCAGGCATTCTTAGAGCTTCATCCTACAAAGTACGGTGAGGAGCTTGTTAAGAAGATGGAGAAGAACGGCGCTAAGGCATATCTTGTTAACACAGGATGGAACGGAACAGGTAAGCGTATTTCAATCCCTGATACACGTGGAATCATTGATGCAATCTTAAACGGAGACATCAAGAAGGCTCCTACAAAGAAGATTCCTTACTTCGATTTCGAGGTTCCTACAGAGCTTCCTGGAGTTAGTACAGAGATTCTTGATCCTAGAGATACATATGCTGATGCTTCTGAGTGGGAGACAAAGGCTAAGGATCTTGCAGGAAGATTCATCAAGAACTTCAAGAAGTATGAGACAAATGAGGCTGGTAAGGCACTCGTTGAGGCTGGTCCAAAGCTTTAATTAGAATACTTAATTAAGATAAGAATCGCGAGGTTTAACACCTCGCGATTTTTTTGTGCATATAACTGATGAAATTTTGACAAATTATACAATTCTTTCTTGCTAAATTGTAAAAATTTTATTATAATTTATGTAAGTTGATGCTTAATTTGGGGAAGTGACGGCATCTATTTCATGGATGAAATGAGGGGTGTAGTATATGAGGGGAGACGTTATTACATATTTCGAAAACTATTCTCCTGTAGGGGACATCATAGTGCTTGCCTTGGGTTTTGTTATTATTATTCTTATCAAGGAAGCCTATATCAACAAGACAAGAAGCTTTAAGATATTTGAAACGATGGTTGGTTCCATTCTTATTGCTGCATGTCTTGGTATTTTTTACAGGATTGGACTTAACATGTTGGACTCGTGTCCGCATGCACTTATATATTTTTTCCGTATTGGATATCGAATGGCTCTTTATTCGAATCTATACATGTATTTAGGCTATGTACTTCTTCCGCTTCAATTGGATTGGAAGAATGCTTTGCAATATCATATATTGCCGGCAATATTTTATGTTGGATTAATTCTTCATGAGATTATAACAACGGCGTTTCGTTTTGGTTTTTATATAAATGAGGATAATACCATACACAAAGGAGTGGATATATTTGTGTATGGTTACGCTTTTTTTATTCTTTATATTGCTATAGTTATCATAGCGAACAGAAAGAGGATGATCAAACCGATTTACCGCAGTATTCTTGCAAGCTTTGGTATTTCAGTAATGATTATGATTGTTCAAGGGCATTTTAAACAGATATCGTTTACAACGGCGACATTTATGTTTCCTGTATTCACACTTCTTTATCTGGTACATGCCAATCCGTATGATTTGGAAATCGGAGCGGTTAATGTTACTGCATTTGAGGATACGATTGAGAATAATCGTGTTCATAATAATCAGCTTCTTATGATGAGCATGTATATGCATGATTTTGACGGGACAGGCAAGAAGTATCCGGTAGAGATACAGCAGGCAATTAAGCATTTTTATATGGACTTTTTCAAAAGTGCCACTTTGTTTCAGATTACAACAGGACGCATGATTCTTGTTATGGAAACAGCGAAGAATCCGTCTTATCAGAACGTAGTCAATAATATGCTTAAAAGTTTCGAAGGCGCTTATGCGCAATTCCAAAAAGATTTCAAAATAGTAATTGCAATGTCTGATGACGCAATAACCAATGCGATTGATTACGTTAATCTTATCAAGTATATGGAATCGAAAATGTCGCAAAATGATGCGCGGTATGTTACTGATAAGGATGTTGAAGAATATATTGAGTATAAGTATATTTTATCGGAACTTGAGGACATTAATTCAAAGAATGATCTTGATGATACCAGAATTGAGGTTTACTGCCAGCCTGTACTTAATATTAGAAATGGTAAGTATGACACGGCAGAAGCGTTGATGAGACTTAACCTTGAGAAGATGGGTATGGTATATCCCGACAGGTTTATACCTATTGCGGAGGATAATGATTATATTCATACACTCAGTAAGATTATACTTCACAAGACTTGTATGCATATCAAGTTAATGCTGGACTGCTCCTATATAGTCAAGAGGATTTCCGTTAACTTTTCCATTTCGGATGTGAGAAATGAGAACTTCTGTAAGGATATTAATGATATAATCGGGGAAAGCGGAATCCCTTATGAGAAGATAGCGATAGAGATTACAGAAAGCCAGTCGGAAGCAGACTTTAGATTGTTAAAGAGTAGAATAGATGAGCTGAAAGGTCATGGAATTAAGTTCTATTTAGATGATTTTGGAACCGGATATTCTAATTTTGAGCGAATTATGGAGCTTCCGTTTGACATAATCAAGTTTGACAGGTCACTTGTAATAGCGTGTGCAAGTGATTACAAATCAGAAAAGATGGTTTACCATCTTGCGAAAATGTTCTCGGATATGGACTACTCGGTTCTTTATGAGGGCGTTGAAACAATAGAGGATGAAGAGAAATGCAAGAATATGTGTGCAAGATATCTTCAGGGCTACAAGTATTCTAAGCCGATTCCTATGGAAAAGCTTACAGAGTATTTTGAGAAAGCAACAGCATAATTGATTGGAGGTAATGACATGTTTAAGAAGAGCTTAAGATTAAGATTAACGGTAGTGGTTACTTTGATGACTCTTGTTCTATTGGTGATTAATGCGGCTGTTAGCTCGAAAAATGCGAAGAATAAGTTTGTTTCGTTATCAGATGAGAAATATGTAATGACAGTTAAGTACTATACCGAGCAGATGGAGAATTGGTTCATCACCAATGAGGATGCACTTGATTCGATTGTGACATATGCCAAGAATTTTGAGGGCAAGCCGGCAAGTATGAAGGAGTTTTTCAAAGAGTATGCCGACTCGCACCCTTCCATAAATGAGATTTATTATGGTAAGGATGATAATTCTGCTATATTTAGCTCGTTTAAAGCACCGGATGATTATGTGGTAACTGAAAGAGATTGGTACCAGGAAGCAAAGAAGACGAGCGGTATTTATTATACGGAGCCTTACATTGATATGATTACGGGTGAGCTTTGTATAAGCGCTTGTATTGCTACTGATAAGGGTGTTGTTGGTATTGATCTTAATCTTAACGAGCTTACCAAGAATATTCCTGAATCGTCAGATGGATATATAATGATTGCTACAGCAAAGGGAAGTATAGTGAGTCACCCTAATTCGGAGTTTGCTCTTCAGGGCGAAACTGTTTATAACGTATTTGATGTTATAGATGGTCAGTATAAAAATGCTATGGAAACGGATGATGAGTTTAAGGACTATGACGGAACTGTAAGTTATATTACGGCAGAAGAAGTTCCTTGTAATGGATGGATTGTAGCGCTTGTTACACCGAAGAGTACATATTATGCACCAATCAATAGCATGATTAATATATTTGTTCTGCTCACAATAATATTCTGTATAGTTGCGGTTGTCGTTGTCTCGATATTGAGTATGAGAATTACCCAACCGATAATGAAGATAACCGGTATGCTTTCTCAAATAGTTCGAGATATTCAGAACAGCGAAGGTGATCTTTCTGCAAGAATCGATATAGATTCCGAGGATGAAGTTGGTCAGATAGCTGACGGTGTTAACGGACTTATGGAGGAACTTGACAATCTTATTCCAAAGTTCAAAGACGCGGCAAGTACTGTTACCGGTCATTCGGAAGGTCTTGTTGGTGTTACGGATGAATTATCAGAGGCAATGAACGGAATATCTTCCACGATGGAGGATATTGCCAACGGTGTAACATTACAGGCGCAGGATGTTGTTTCGGCAACAGAGAATGTAGATAATATCGGAAGAGTAATTGATACGGTTGTTGAGACTACCAAACAGCTTAATGTAATTGCCAAAGATATGCAGACGTCTTCAATAGAGTCAGAGGATCAGATTAAGAATCTTCAGGCTTCGACTGAAACAATGGTAAATGGCATTAACAGAATCTCTGATCAAATAAAAGAAACAAGCAATGCGGTAGATGTTATCAACGCCAAGGTTGCTGCTATTACAGAGATTGCCTCACAAACCAATTTGCTCTCACTCAATGCTTCTATTGAGGCGGCAAGAGCCGGAGAAATGGGGCGCGGCTTTGCGGTAGTTGCAGAAGAGATTGGTAAGCTTGCGGTTAATTCGGCTGAGACTGCAGCGGGAATTAAGGATGAGATGAATAACCTTCTTGCTACATCTCAATCAACAGTTGCGGAATCAGAGCAGGTTAAGGAACTTACAATAAAACAGCAGGAAGTTCTCGAGGAGACAACCAATACACTTGAGGCACTCCTTAAAAGAATCAATGAGACGATTGGTCATGTGGCAGTTATCGAGGATGATGTAAAACAATGCGTTGAAGCACAGACGGTTATAGGATGTGCAATGGAAAGTCTTTCAGCAATATCCGAGGAAAATGCAGCTGCATCTGAAGAAACATCAGCGACAACAATTAGAATAACCAGTTCGATCGATGAACTTACAAGTTCTGCAAAGGAACTTAATGATGTTGCAACAGAGCTTACTGACCGTTTGAGTATATTTAAGTAATTAATCAGTAACAGGAGGATTTGAAGCATGAAGGTAAGAAGAAGCAGTGTATCATGGAGAATAATATTTGCAGTAGTAGCATTGCTCATTTTCTCCGACTTATTGATAGGAGTGATGATATACAAAAAAGTCAAGGTTTCTATGGAAACTCAGATTAAAGACAACGCCATGAACATTGATAAATGTGTTGCGGCATCTGTTGATGGAGACAAACTTGCATTGATAGAAGCCGGATCTGAAGAAACAGAAGAGTATGCTGCAATTAAGGAAGCACTTACACTTTTCCTTGATAATAGCGGCGTTGAATATGTATATACAGTAGGAAAGTCGGGTTCTGACAGTGCAATATTCCTTGTTGATTCTGATCCTGAGGAGCCGGGACTTCCTGGTGATGAGTATGATTGGTCAGAAGAATTAGGACAGGCATTTAACGGTGCAACAACGGTTAGTGCAGAGCCTTACACAGATGAATGGGGAACACATATAAGTGCATTCAGCCCTGTAAAAAGTAACGGACAGATTGTAGGAGTTGCGGTTATAGATCTTTCGGTAGACTGGGTTAACCAGCAGACCAAGGGAATACTTAGAACAATCATTGCTGTTTGTATTTTAATTCTTGTAATGGGAGCATTTATTCTCGTTATAATGAGTCAGTTGCTTAAAGCCGGATTTATCATACTTAACAACAAGATTGTTGATTTAGTTCAAGGCGATGGAGACCTTACAAAGAATGTGGATATTAATTCCGGTGATGAGTTTGAGGTTATTGCAGATAATATTAACAAACTTCTTGAGTTTGTCAGAGGAATACTTGTCAATATTTCAAATGAATCAGGTTCGCTACAGATGGCTGCAGGCAACATTTCCGGTGATATGGAGCGGTCGAGAGTTGACGCGACGGAAGTGAGTGCGGCGATGGAGGAGCTTTCGGCATCTATGCACGAAACATCCGCTTCAATGAACCACATAGTTGATTTGATGAATGAGATGACAGATGCATTTGCCAACATAGATGATAAGATTCGAGAGGGCAGCGATTATTCTGATGAAATGAAAACGGATGCTGTAAGTGTTGGGAAGCATGCAATTACAGAGCAGGAGAATGCAACGGTTCGCGTGGGCGACATGGAAGCTGCGGTTAAGAGCCGTATAGAACGATCAAAGGCGGTTGACCAGATACGTGTACTTACAGACAATATTATAGATATAACAGATCAGACAAACCTTCTTGCGCTAAATGCTTCTATAGAGGCTGCAAGAGCAGGTGAGGCAGGACGAGGATTTGCGGTTGTTGCTACGGAAATCGGTCAACTTGCAACTAACTCTGCATCGGTTGCAACTGAGATTCGGAAAATTTCCGCAGAGGTTATTTCAGCAGTTAATGAGCTTGCAAAAGAAGCCGGTGCCATGATTGATTTCATTAATGAGAATGTGATGAAGGGATATGGTGACCTTGTGGAAACAAGTGAGGCTTACAATAAGAGCGCTGAGCATATCGATGAGATTATGCGCGAATGTGCAAAGTTCAGTGCAGAGATTAAGAAGGATATGGATGATATAAGAGAACATACCGATACCGTAAATACGGTCGTTGGAGAAGCTGCACAAGGTGTTGCTGTTGCAACAGAGAAGACGCTTGATATGTCCGAGCATCTTAAGAGAATCGGTGATGAAGCAGATTCAAGTAAGGATATGACGGATGTATTGTTTGACGAGATTAATCACTTCAAATTATAACAAAAAGAATGTGCCACAAACCTCTATGGTTTGTGGCTTTTTTTGTGGATTGATAAAAATTTATGTGTTATAATATAATATTAGTGCGAATAATACCGTTTTGGTATTGTTTTACTATATATGTCAGCAAGGAGATTAGAGATGTTAAAGAAATATTTAATAGCGTTTTTTATATCAATGGTACCACTTGTGGAGCTTAGATTAGCAGTTCCCTATTCGATAACAATGGGACTTCCGACAGTGCAGGCGTACATTGTCTGTATTGTAGGTAACATGATTCCGGTTCCGTTCATTTATCTTTTCGCAAGAAGGGTGCTTGAGTGGGGTAAGGATAAGAAGATAATAGGTAAGCTCTTCACCTTTTTTCTTGAAAAAGGACACAAGGGCGGAGAGAAGCTTAAAGCATCAGCCGGAAAGGGACTTTTTGTGGCACTGTTGCTCTTTGTTGGTATTCCTCTTCCGGGAACCGGAGCCTGGACAGGAACACTTGCAGCCAGCATTTTGGATATGGACTTTAAGGACAGCGTGATTGCAGTTTTGTTGGGTGTTATTCTTGCCGGAATTATTATGGGATTAATAAGTGCCGGAGTGCTTACCGGACTTAAGCTTTTCTGATTTGTAAAATGGTAATTTTTGTCTCTTTGTGAGAGGGTGTTATCATTGACAATGAAGTGCAAAAACATTAAACTATTCTTATATTTGTAAGCCCTTGTGGGTGCTAAAAATAACAGCGAAATGGAGGGTATGTACATTGATCAAAATATACAGAACGGATGACAGAAAAATAAGTGAGTTGCATACCTTTGAACAGGGTAGCTGGATACAACTTACAGATCCGAGTCTTGATGAGATTACAATGATATCCGAGCGATTTGGCATTGATATAGCCGATGTTCGTGCGGCTATGGATGCGGACGAGAGTTCGCGTGTGGATATAGAGGATGATTACACACTTATTCTTGTCGATATCCCGGTTATAGAGATAAGAAATGAGCAGCGGGCATATACGGCGATTCCGCTTGGTATATTGTTGCTTGATGATATATTGATAACGATATGTGCGGAAGAAACACCGGTATTGCAATATTTCATTAATTCAACGGTAAGAGATTTTTCGACGAAGAAGCAGATGAGATTTGTATACCAGATACTATATAGAACGTGTATGGTTTACCAGTTATATCTTCGTACTATTGACAATAACAGAACAGAGATAGAGCAACGTGCACAGGATGAAGAAGTGAAGGAAGAGGATTTGGTAATGCTTCACGAGTTGGAGTCCAATCTCGTATATTTTGCAACTTCGCTTCGAGCAAATGGTGCCGTGATTGACAGGTTATCAAGATACAGCAGAGTGAGACAGTTTGCCGAGGACAAAGATTTGCTTGATGATGTTAAGGTCGAGAACGGACAGGCTATCGAGATGACCATTATTTACAGGGATATTATGCATGGTACGAGAGAACTTCTCTCAAACATGATTGATATAAGACTTAACAGCGTGATGAAATATCTTGCGGCTATTACTATCGTAATGGCGATTCCGAATATAGTGTCGGGATTTTACGGTATGAACGTTGCGGGCGAATGGGTTCCGCTTTATCGTACGCCATATGGCTTTGGGATGATAGTGATTGCAACATTTATAGTTTGTATTATTGTTCTTTTGTGGCTTAAGAAAAAGAAGATGTTATAGATAATCTGCGAAGGAGGATGACTAATGGGATACAAAAAGATATTGGCTTGGGGACTTTCGCTTGTTATGGCTTGCGGTGTATTACCGATATTGCCCGGTAGCGTGGCGAAAGCAGATGGAGGATACAAGGTACAAATCAAATACAGTTCCCCTGTTAAAGTATATAGTGGTGAGGCTGTACAGAATAATGTGACGGGGGCAATGGAAAACGTTGAGTTTGATTTGAGTGATACACATAACTACTATTTCCCGGAGGGTTATTCCTCATACGGAACAACAAATGGTGTAACGGTATCAAGTAATGGTTATTCCCATGTGGTCGTTTCGGGAACACCTACGGCTGATACTACTATCACGCTTGCCTTTCCGACAGAGAAGGATGAGCAATTTGCACCTAGTGTGACGGGTTCGACGGATTCTATAGATGGTACTACAACCGCTATGGAGTATGCGGCACCTAACAGTACGTCATGGACAGAGTGTACTGCTAATAAGACAACGGTTGCTACCGGTAAGTGGCGCGTAAGATACAAGGAAACAGATACAAAGAAAGCAGGAACGGAAAAGACTGTTGCAGTTGGCCCGAAGTATTATGTTCTTGTATATGGACCGGGTGGAACTAATTTTGATGCAACTACCGGAAAAAATGCTGCCGGTCATATGAAGGTTAATCTTAATGCCGGTGCTACCAAGCAGGAGAATGTTTCCGATAATTATGAGCCGGTTATTATATACGCAGAGGACAACTACTGCTTCCCTGACGGATATTACGTAGATGCGGTTAACGGAATTGAGGTTAAGAAAATCAGTCCGGTACAGTTGAAAATCGAAGGCATTCCGGAAGCGAATACACGTATTGATTTAAAGGCTGCAGAACTTAAGGAAACACCGGAAGCACCTGCGGTTTCCGGAGGTGAGGAAAAGATTATTGGAACAACCGCTAAGATGGAGTATGCGAGTGCAGAATCGCCTACCGTATGGCGTAATTGTGATGAAGGTAATACTATAACTACGCCGGGTGAGAAGTATGTTCGAATTAAAGCTACAGAAGCAAACTTCGCCGGCAAGACAGCTACGGTAACAGTTAGGGAGAAGAATACGGTTGACCCTTCAAAAGGACATACAGTCAGTATTCTTACACCTAAGGGTGGACATATTACAGTGTTGTCAACAAGTTCAGACAAACTGATGCAAACAGGTGTTACAGGACCTATGCAGAATGTTGAGTTTACCGCTGATGCAGGATACGAGTTTTCGACAAATTACAAGGTGGATTCAGTCAACGGTATCAAAGTTCTCAAATACGGTACCAAGAAAATTGTCGTTTGCGGAGCACCGACGGACGATACGGTGCTTACACTTGCACCTGCTACACCGGTGTCAACAACTTACTATAGAGTAAATGTTATTAATGGAACAGGAAGCGGTAATTATACAAGCGGTGTATCTGTTTCCGTATCCGCCAACAATAAAGACGGCATGACATTTACCGGCTGGAAGGTAAAGAAAGGTTCTATTGTTCTTGCCAATTCCGGAGCGGCTAAAACGTCATTTACTATGGTTGGTTCAGATGTTACAGTAGAGGCTTGTTACAAGACCGCCACGACAACTCCGGGTGTAACGCCGACACCTGTCGAGAAGGTTGAAGTGACGCCGATTTCTGACGAGGTCAAGGCGAATAATTCTGCGAAATTAGACATTTCTGCCAAAGTAGTGGCAAGTGGAGATTCGTGGAAAGTTAGTTGGAATAGTGTGACTGATGCAGCGGGATATGATGTGTATGTTACTACATCTTCTAAGACTGTAGATTCTGTCAGTGCTTCAAGCAGCGTTACAGGACAGGGCAATGTGGCCTATATTAAGACGGTGAATGGTCAAAGTATTGATAAGACAAAAACATATTATTTCAGAGTTAAAGCATACAGAATTGTTAACAAGACCAAAGAATATATAGGAAACAGCAGAATACTTTCTGCTTGTGGCAAAAAGAATAAGAAATATACCAATGTTAAGAAGGTTAAAGCCGGCAAAAGTAAGTACACTGTTTCGGTTGGAAAAACAATCAAACTCAAAACTAAAGTAACAAAAGAAAAGTACAAAAAGAAGCTTGTGAAGAACACAAATGGAAAACAGTTTATTTATGTAAGTTCTAATCCGTCTGTGGCAACGGTTAGCAAGACAGGTAAAGTTAAAGGAATAAGCAAAGGCAATTGTACGGTATATATTATTGCAGCTAACGGTAAGAAAGCGGCAACTGCAGTAATTGTGGAGTAAAATACATAACTTTATGTACAAAAATGGCTAATTGTGTACAAAAGTACAAACTTTCCGAAAAATAATGAAATTTTTCAAAAAAATTCCATTGATTGTTATAATTTCAGCGAGTACAATTTTAGTTATCAGCTGAAATTATAATTATGAACAGGAGGGAGTTTGTCGTAGAAGAAATTGCTTGCTTATCTGACGGGAATTTACTATAATAGAAATAGTTATGTTAATCTCGAAGGAGAAGGGGAGTTCTTATGAAGAATATAAGTTTCAGGGTTCGCCAATTTGATAAAGAAACATTTCTTACATTTAACATTGATAACGATGCAGAATTGGATGAGGAATTGCTGGATTATCTTGAAGAAGAGGAGCCTCAAGGTATAGTTCCGGTAATTTTTGAAGAGGGGGATGAGTTCGATACTTTCTCATATGACATAACGGATAAGATCCGTTTGAGAGAACTCTCACAGCAGGTTATCAATTCAGAGATGGTATTGAAGGTGTTGCGTGGACTTATAGTTAATTTGATGAATATGTCGGAATATAGAATTCCACTTTCGTATCTTGTACTTAATCGTCAGTATATATATATTGATGGGGATTACAACGTTGAGTTTGTTTGTATTCCTATTGAGGATATGAAGGAAGAGGTGGATTTGGTTCATTTTATAAGGAACTTTATCGCAAGCCTTAGATTTGATCCTTCCGAAAGTGGTGACTATGTTGCAAGACTTTTGACTTATATAAATGATCGTGAAACGTCTAATTTGCACAATCTTTTGTCTTTGGTTGAAGACCTTATGCGTTCGATGGATATAGAGATTCCTGATGATGAATCCAATGAGATTTTTGTGGAATACACGGAGATTTCTGAGGATGAACAGGAAGATGATGCTCAGGAAGAAGCTATGGTCGATGAAGCTTATGATGAGGTTGACGAAGAATCAGTAGAAGAAGAAGCGATATTTGAATCTGATGAACCTGAAGATGAAGAGTCGGTGTTTGAGTCGGACGAAGAGGAAGAATCAGTGTTTGTTTCAGATAATGCAGAACAATCCAAGAAAGATAGATTGGTAGTTGATCCAGAAGCAGCAGAAGAACACAAAGATACCAAGTTGACTGAACGTGAAGAAGAGCCTGTCCAGAAAGAGCCTGCATTAGCTCTTAAAAATAAGTCTAAAAAGGACAAGCCAAGAATCAAGAAGGTTATAGATAACGGTGAGCCGGATGAACTCGATGTGTTCCTTGCTGAACAGGATAGGGCAGATCAGATGAAGTTCCATAGTACAGTTAAGTTTGCTAAGGGTCTCAAGATTAACAGAGCCAGCATAATTAAGACTAATGAGGAAGAACTTAAGGCTGCTGAACATGATAAGGAGCTGGAGGAAGTTAAAGCACAAGAGGCTGATGAAAAGCCAAAGGTGGATAACGCACAGGAAGCCGCTGATGATGACAAACAGAAACCGGCTGCCAAATCAGTTCCTAAGGTTAATCCTTATCTGGTTCGTGTCAATACCGACGAGAAGATTATTATTAATAAGCAGACTTTCAAGTTAGGTAAGGCCAGTGTGGGTGCAGATTATTCGATTCGAGGCAATGCGGCTATAAGCAGAATCCATGCGATTATAACTTGCAAGGACGGAGAATATTACATCAAAGACAACAAGTCCACTAATCATACTTTTGTAGATGGCAAGAGTCTGGAGGATAATGAACAGGTTCTGCTTACAGAGAATGCAAAGATTGTCCTCGGCGACGAAGAGTTTATATTCAAATTGTAAAATACAAAAGCTCCTTATTATAAGGAGCTTTTATTTTTTTCTGCATTTAGCAAAGGGGAGATGTTTATTGATTTCGTCTGGTTCTGTTTTAGTCGGGAAATACAGGATAATTAAAACCATAGGCAGAGGTGGAATGTCGGTCGTTTATTTGGCAAGAGACATAAGCGATAACCATATATGGGCTGTTAAGGAAACGGATATTGGTTCGGAACATGGAGAAAAAATAATCCGAATATCGCAGGTGATAGAAAAGACAATTCTTGGTAAGCTTAACCACCCGGGACTTCCGAAAGTGGTTGACGTGATTTACGAAACAAATGCAGTCTATGTGGTTATGGATTATATTGAAGGCAGGCCGTTGTGTGATGTGATAAGCGAAGAGGGACCACAAACTTTGAAGCATGTTCTTGATTGGGGGTTGCAATTGTGTGACGCTCTTGATTATTTGCATAATATGTCTGTCGTATATGGTGATATGAAACCATCTAATATATTGCTTAAGCCTAACGGCAAAGTTGTTCTTGTGGATTTTGGTGCAGCCTGCATTTATTCCGATGATAATAGGAAACCAAGAGTTGTTTTCGGCACGAAGGGTTATGCGGCGCCGGAACAACTTGATTCTTCGGTGACAATCGACAAACGAGCAGATATATACAGTCTTGGAATAACACTTCACTATCTCTTAACAGGAAATGATCCATGTCTTCCCGGTTATAACCCCAATCCTATCAGAAAAACAAATCCCCGATTTTCAAAGAAACTCGAAAGAATAATCTCTAAATGTACAGATGAAAATCCCAATAAACGATATCAGAATTGCAAAAAGTTGTACAATGCATTAGCAACGTGTGGTCGCAGACAGGGAATCATAAGCAAAATGATATTTGCTGTCTTGACTTTTTGTGTTGCAATCGGTTCATACTTTTACGGTAATCAATCTTTATACGGAAATCTTTCCGAAATCAGTGGAAACACTATCTTAAAAAAATACCCACAAATTACAGACAATTACAAGGTGTTATGCAAAGCGTATTCGACTTGCATTTATACAGATGATAATGCTTTTGCAGAACTTGAAAAGAATGCGAATAAAGGGCTTGAGTCGCTTTATCTTTGCACCGACAACAAGCAGGAATATGTCGTTATATTCAATAATTATCTATCTCTTATAAATGAGAAAAAAGGTGACGAAGCAACGGACCAAACAGGCAAATATTATGAGGCTGCAATAAAGAATTGTGATGCGATACTTGATGCAATATCGGTTGCAGGAAGTGTATGGTATGACAATATTAAAAAGGATACTGTGATGGAAGTAAAAAGCTGCCAAAAAGCAGCTCTGCTTACAAAACTAAAAAGATATAGTGATGCAGAAGAGGTATATCAAAAGGTTATCGAAGAATATGGAACGGCAAGCGTTGATGGGTACGTAGGTTATTTGAGGTTGTTGCTATTGATGTATGAAGAACAAAGGATAGGCAAGCAAGAGTATTCGAAAATTATGAAACTGTATGAGGTTGGTGAAGCGGCTGATAACATCAGAGAGGACTACCGATGGAGGCGGCTTACGCAAAAATTATCGTTAGAAACGATTGACTATAATAATTAAACAGGAGGAAGAACAATGAGAAGATACGGTAGAAGGTTTATGTGTATTTTGGTTGCTGTTTGTATAGGAATGTTGCCATGCTATGCCTATAGCAAGAAGGAAAAAAGAGGTGAAATAACAATCGAAGCTGTCGATGAGGATATGCAAAAGTATATTGTTGCCGGCGATGACGACGAGCCTATGGCATGGACTAATAAGGATATAAAGATAAGAATAAATGCAAGCGCAAAAGAAAGGATAGTAAAACTTGAGTATTCTGTGGGAGATGGGAAGCCGGTTGTCAAAGAGTATTGCTATGAAGAAGAGAAAATTGCGGAGAAAATTACAACTGAAAAACAGACTACGGAAAAGGTGACAACGGAGGAGAAGACGACAGAAGTTAGCACACAGGAAGAAATCACAACAGAGGAGGCTACGACGCAGGAGACAACTACAGAAGAAGGTACGAGCGAGGAAGCAACCACAGAAGAGAACACCACACAAGAAGGGAGGGAGGAAACGACCACAGAAGAAGCAACGACACAGGAAGAAAGTACGACGGAGGAAACGACCACAGAAGAAGCAACGACACATGAAGAAAGTACGACGGAGGAAGCGACCACAGAAGAAGCAACGACACAGGAAGAAAGTACGACGGAGGAAGCGACCACAGAAGAAGCGACGACACAGGAAGAAAAAACGACGGAGGAAATAACTACAGAAGAAACAACCACGGAAGAAATCACCACAGAGGAAATTACAACAGAGAAAGTGACTGAAGAAAAGAAGAAAGAACTTTCAAGAGTAAGCGAAGAAGTGTTGGTGTCGACAACTTCGACAAACAGAAGGGGCATACCGATAAAGGTTATTGTCACGGACATTAAAGGAAAAACACAAACACTTCTAAGGTGGATACACATTGATAAGAATGTACCGGTAATAGAATATGAAAGTATAGATAACAATACGTTGTATGATAGTGATGTTAATGTAGTTGTGGGTGTTTCGGAACTTAATTATCAACCTGATAAGGTAGAAGCCTTTGGTGTAAGAACCGATATTGACGGTAAGGAGCATTTGGTTTCCTTTTCTGAAATTGAGAGAACTGAAAATGGTGGCAAACTCTCATTGGTATTAACGACAGATGGTATATACAAACTACATATGGGCGTGACGGATGCTGCAGGTAACACGGCGGATAAGGAACTTCATTTCCTCATAGATAAAACGGCACCGACATTGCCGGACATAAGTGCTATTTCCGGCAAGACTTACGAAAGTTTCAGGTTTGCTGATTACGGTAGGCCGGTCTTTAAGGATTTGACACTGGTGGAAAGCAAAATGATATTAAACGGTTGTGAATATGACGGCAAGACGAGAATTACCGAAAGCGGAAGATATAATCTTTACGTTGAAGCGATGGACGAGCTCGGACATAAGTCGTCCGGAGCGGCAAGCTTTGTTGTTGCAAATGATGAGAAGTCTGACGTAAAAGAAGACAATACACAGGACAGGACAACAGAGAATACCATGCTGGACGAAACGCCAAGTGACGAAAAAAATTACACCGAAAAGAACACGACAGAACAAAAAGATGCACACGACGAGGAAATGGTATATAATGATGAGGAAAAAAATCCCAGCATGAAAAAGGAGATATTACTATGGTTAGGGCTGTCGTGTTTGATATGGATGGTGTTATTTTTGATTCGGAAAAACTCTACCGCAAACATTGGAAAATAAGTGCGCAGGAGAACAATCTTCCAATGGATATAATGGAAGGTCTTCTTGATAAAATAGCAGGTGCTACAAAAGAGAGAAATGAAAGACTAATGAAGGATCATTTTGGCGAAGATTTCGATTATATGAAGTTTCGTACGCTTACAATGAATCGTATGGATGAGGATATTCGTATAAACGGCGTTGAATTAAAACCCGGAGTTTTTGAATTGCTTGATTACCTAAAAGATAACGGATATAAGATTGCGCTTGCAACATCGACTCAAAAGGAAAGAGCGGAAGGCAATCTGACACGTGCGGGCGTTATAGATTATTTTGATGGCATAATGTATGGCGGAATTGTTCCTCACGGTAAGCCGGCGCCGGATATTTACGAGTATGCCTGTGAACTTATAGATGTAAAGCCTGAAGAAGCAATAGGAGTTGAGGATTCGATTAATGGGCTCAAGTCGTCGCATGCAGCGGGACTTTACACAGTTATGGTTGTGGACCTCATAAAACCTAACGATGAGGCAAGGGAAAATGCGGACATGATATGCGAATCATTATTTGATGTGCGAGACTATTTAGAAACTTTACACGACAAAAGATAACCCTTATAATATATTGTATTCATTATATTGTAAGGGCGGTGAAAGGAATATGGAAGAATTGCAACGCCTTCAAGATATATTGCAATCTATGTTGGAGGACTCAAATTAGAGGTATAATACGAAACGTGTGCTCATATATTGCACTATGGTAAGTGGTTGATTAGCAAGCATGTGAAGGAGTGTGTATATGAGTATAGGCAGGAAAATAGGTATTGTTATAAAGGGACTAATCGTGTCTTATGCGGTGACTGGTGTATTGTTGCTTGCATTGGCATATGCAGTATATCGGTTTAGGTTAGAGGAAACACTCTCAAGCCTTATAATTATTGCAATATACGTAATAGTCACGTTTGTAGGAGCATTTGTGGTAGGTAAGCAGGTGAAAGAAAAACGCTTCCTCTGGGGACTTATACTTGGATTAATGTATATCCTCATTATCACGGTGGTAGGCCTTTTGATTTCCAAAGCATTTCATGTAACGGATACGGCTAATCTAACGACGGCGATGCTTTGTGTCGGGGGAGGACTTTTGGGTGGTATGTTAAGCTAGCCCAAACGTGTAAAACGCATAAATAGTGGCGAAAATAACATTGACCTATGAAAAACCATGTGTTATACTTAATCATTATTGTAAAGTGAGAGGTAGATAAGATGAAACATATCAAGACTTTAACAGACAAGACACTTCAGAGCACAATGGAAAAAGGCGGATGCGGCGAGTGTCAGACTTCATGCCAGTCAGCATGTAAGACATCATGTACTGTAGGAAATCAGACTTGCGAGAATAAGTAATTAGGATTCAAACAGTATAATTATTAAGAATCAAAGGGCTGTTACACTGTTGATTTTAAAAACGTCAGCGTGACAGCTCATTCGTTGTGCCGTAAAGTCGGTACGATTTAAGAGGGAAAACAAGTGATACATCAATATAAGAATAATGGTTATAATATTGTACTAGACGTTTGCAGTGGTTCAGTTCACGTTGTAGATGATCTAGTATATGATGTGATTGCTCTGTATGAAAATAACAGTCCCGAAGAGATAGCAAGTAAGCTTGGACAGTATTCCAAAGAAGATATCTTGGAAGCTTCTGAAGAGATAGAAGAACTTAAGAAGATGGGTCAGCTCTTTACTGAAGATGAATACAGGGATGCGCTCATTCCAAAGGATGGCAAAGCACCTGCTATTGACTTCAAGAAGAGAAAGATCGTTGTCAAAGCTCTTTGTCTTCATATAGCACATGATTGTAACCTTGCCTGCAAGTATTGTTTTGCGGGAGAGGGTGAGTATCATGGTGACAGATCGCTTATGAGCTACGAAGTGGGTAGAAAAGCACTTGATTTTCTGATTGCCAATTCAGGTAACAGAGTTAATCTGGAGGTTGACTTCTTTGGCGGAGAACCGCTTATGAACTTCCAGGTAGTCAAGGATCTTGTTGCATACGGACGATCCAAAGAAAAAGAATTTAATAAGAAGTTTCGTTTCACGCTTACAACTAATGGCGTGTTGTTAGATGATGAGGTTATGGAGTTTGCCAACAAAGAGATGGCTAATGTCGTGCTTTCCATAGACGGAAGAAAAGAAGTGCACGATGCTATGCGTCCGACAAGAAACGGCAAAGGAAGTTACGACCTTATTATAGATAAGTTCAAGAAGATGGCAGAACTTAGGAATCAGACAAACTATTATGTAAGAGGAACATTTACTCATCATAATCTTGATTTCGCAAAAGATGTGCTTCATCTTGCGGATATGGGCTTTAAGCAGATTTCAATGGAGCCGGTTGTTGCAGGTCCTGATATGGATTATGCGTTAACCGACGAGGATGTAACGGTTCTTCGTGAGGAATACGATGAACTTGCACGTGAAATGGTGAAACGTGAAAAGGAAGGAAAAGGATTTAATTTCTTCCATTTTATGATAGATTTGACAGGCGGACCTTGTGTGTATAAGAGATTGTCCGGCTGCGGTTCCGGTACGGAATACTTGGCGGTTACCCCTTGGGGAGATTTGTATCCATGTCATCAGTTTGTTGGTATGGAAGATTTCTTACTTGGTAACGTTGATGACGGAATCGTTAACACAAAGGTAGTCGATGAGTTTAAACTTTGCAACGTATATGCGAAGGATAAATGCAGAGACTGTTTTGCGAGATTCTACTGTAGTGGCGGATGTGCTGCCAACTCGTATAATTTCCATGGCAATCTTACAGATGCTTATGAAGTAGGATGCGAGCTTGAGAAGAAGAGAGTAGAATGTGCGATTATGATAAAAGCTGCGTTGGCAGATAATTAGTACAAGGCGGGGGCGACCATGCTTTGTCAAAGAAGGAGAGAAAGAAAATGAGAAAGACAAAGAGAAACAGTTTGCTTACCATACTCGTGTTCCTTGTGGCATTGGTTCTCGGAGCATTCACAACTATTCAGGGTCTTGGAAAGCATCATATCGGAAAGGCAGAGAACATTGTTCTTGGTTTGGACCTTGCAGGTGGTGTAAGTATTACTTACAGAATTACAGATGAGAATCCTACAGCACAGGAGATTAGTGATACAAAGACACGTCTTCAGCAGCGTGCTGATGTGTATTCTACAGACAGTAGTGTATATCAGGAAGGTACAGATCGTTTTAGTATAGAGATTCCTGGTGTGTCTAATGCTAATAAGATTCTTCAGGATCTTGGTAAGCCGGGTGCATTGGAGTTCATGGATGAAGATAACTATCAGAAGTTTGCAGCCGGAGAAGAGTATGAGACAGTACTTACAGGTTCGGACGTTAAGAATGCGGCAGCAGCTATTGATAATTCCGGAGCAGTTCAGGAATATGTTGTTCAGTTAGCATTTACTGATGAAGGAACCAAGAAGTTTGCAGATGCTACAACAGCTAATATTGGTAAGCGTATCTATATCATATATGATGGCGAGGTTGCTTCGGCACCTACAGTTCAGACAGCTATCACAGGTGGTGCTGCAGTAATTAACGGTATGGAAGATGATGAGGAAGCTAACAGACTTGCCGAGACAATCCGTATCGGTGCACTTCCACTTTCACTTGAAGAACTTCGTTCTAACGAGGTTGGAGCTACACTTGGACAGGACGCTCTTGCTACTACTCTTAAGGCCGGTGCAGTTGGTATGGTACTTGTAGCAATCATCATGATTGTTCTTTACCTCTTACCTGGTTTTGTATCAGTACTTGCACTTGTTGCATATGTCGTACTTATGCTTCTTTGCCTTAATGGTTTTAATGCCAGCCTTACACTTCCGGGTCTTGCCGGTATCGTGCTTTCAATCGGTATGGCGGTTGATGCCAACGTTATCATTTTCACACGTATCAAAGAGGAACTTGGTAACGGTGCTACAGTGAAGTCAGCTATAGATTCAGGTTTCCACAAGGCTGCTTCAGCAATCTTAGACAGTAACATTACAACACTTATTGCAGCTGTTGTACTTTATATAATGGGTATCGGTTCAATCAAGGGATTCGCTCTTACACTTGGAATCGGTATTGTGCTTTCAATGTTCACTGCATTGTTTGTAACAAAGCACCTCTTAAAAGCTATTTACAATCTTGGTGCTACTAATCCTAAGTTATACGGATTTAAGAAAGAGCCTAACGTTGGTAAGTTCGTTAAGCTTTCAAAGGTAACATTTACAATTTCAATTATCGCTGTACTTGCAGGACTTGTTGCACTTCCTATATTCAAGAGCAAGACAGGTTCAACACTTAACTACAGCCTTGAGTTCACAGGTGGTACATCTATGACAGTTGATTTCGAGGATCACTACGATCTTGCTAAGGCTGAGAAGGAAATCCTTCCTGTTATATGTGAGGCAGCCGGAATATCTGATGCAGATGTTCAGGTTCAGAACGTACAGGATAGCAATGAAATCGTATTTAAAACACCTGAAATGAAGGTTGATCAGCGTGATGCAGTTGAGACTGCTCTTAATGACAGCTTCAAGGTTAAGGAGATTAACGTAGAGAATATCAGTTCAACAATCAGTGGCGAGATGCAGAGAAATGCAATCGTATCTGTAGTAATAGCTACAATACTTATGCTTATATACATTGCGTTCCGTTTCTCTGATGTTAAGTTCGGTGCAGCTGCGGTTGTAGCACTTTTGCACGACGTACTTGTTGTTTTTGCGGTTTATTCAATAGGAAGACTTTCAGTAGGTAACACATTTATCGCATGTATGCTTACAATAGTAGGTTACTCAATCAATGCGACAATCATCATATTCGACCGTATCCGTGAGAATCTTGTTATTATGAACGGTAAGGGCGAAACATATGAGAACATAGTTAATACTTCGATTTCACAGACATTGACACGAAGCATTTACACAACACTTACAACATTCGTAATGATATTCATGTTATACCTTATGGGTGTTACATCGATTAAAGACTTTGCACTTACTCTTATGTGCGGTCTTATCTGCGGTGCTTATTCATCAGTTTGTATCACAGGACCGTTGTGGTACATGTTCAAGACAGGATTCGGAAAGAAAGAGAAGAATGCCGGATCTAAGAAAGTCGCAAAGAAGAATAAGTAATAATTACGGAATCATTTAATCATATAGGGGCATGGAATTAACCATGTCCCTATCGTATTATTAGCCGGTTTTTTGATTGGGGAGTATATATGACGGACAGAAAATGGATATTGAAAGCGAAGCGTGCGGACTTTGACATGCTTGCACAACAATATAATATAGACCCTGTTACGGCACGACTGCTCATAAATCGTGATGTCGCCATAGAGGACTTTGAGAGCTTTCTTCACCCGGAAGAGAGTGATTTTTGCGACCCTTACCTTTTGGAGGATATGAATCGAGGCGTGAGAGTGATCATTCACAGCATTGAAGAAGGTCACAAGATGCGTATCATATCCGATTATGATGTCGATGGAGTTATGTCCAATTATATATTGTACAAGGGATTGAAATGTGTCGGCGCCGACGTTGATTATGTGATACCACACAGAATCAAGGACGGCTACGGTATAAGTGAAGAGATAATAGATAATGCGATAAATGACGGAGTTAACACGATAATAACGTGTGACAATGGTATATCCGAGTATGCCATGGTAGCGAAAGCCAAAGAGGCGGGAATAGCTGTCGTTGTTACAGACCACCATGATGTGCCATATACTATTGTTGATGACAACAAAGAGTTTATTCTGCCACCTGCGGATGCGGTGATTGATCCGAAGAAGGAAAGCTGCAAATATCCGTTTAAGGATTTGTGTGGTGCCGGTGTTGCATATAAGTTTGTGCAGTGTCTTTATGAGGCAAGAGAGATTCCAAAAGAGGAGCTTGAAAGCTTTCTTGAGTTTGTTGCTATGGCGACTATATGTGATGTTGTGTCGCTTACCGGCGAGAATAGAATATTTGTTGCTAAAGGACTTGCCAAGATAAAATACACCGATAATACCGGACTTAATGCTCTCATTCGTGTTAATGAGCTTGGTGATATTCCGATTACGGCATATCATATCGGTTTTAGAATCGGACCGTGCATTAATGCCTCGGGAAGATTGGAAAGTGCCATGGAAGCAATGGACCTTTTCCTAGAGGAGAAGGTAGAGGATGCGCTTGTTAAGGCGGAGAATCTTAAGAGAATAAATGATGAGCGAAAAGAAATGACAGCAATCGCTGTTCAAAAAGCCTCTGAAATTGCTGATACAATGAAAGATGATAAGGTTTATGTGATATATCTTCCGGATTGTCACGAAAGTATAGCCGGAATTATCGCAGGCAGAATACGTGAGAAATACAACCGACCGACGTTGATAGTAACCGATTGCGATAATGAAGACCTTGTCAAAGGTTCGGGACGCTCAATGGATGGTTACCATATGAGAAACGCGTTGTTTGAGTGTGAGGATATTCTTCTTGCTTATGGAGGACATTCAGGAGCTGCGGGATTCTTGCTTAACAGAGATGACATTGATGAATTAAGAAGAAGACTTAATGAAAACTGCACTTTGACAGAGGAAGATTTCATACCTAAAGTTTATATAGATATAGCGATGCCGACATCTTATGTCACAGAGAAACTCATTGAGGAGATTGATTCATTAGCACCGTTTGGCCAGGGTAATCCCAAGCCACAATTTGCACAGAAGGATGTCAATATTTTGTCAGCCAAGATTCTCGGTAAGGAACAGAATGTGGTTAAGATGTCCTTTGAGACACCGGACGGATACAGGGGCGAAGCCATATATTTCAATGCACCGGAGTTTTCCGACAGTATTGTGGAATGGTTTGGTCAGGAGGAGTACGACAAGCTTCTTCACGGCTGGCTTAACAATGTAATGCTTAACGTTGTATACTACCCGTCAGTCAACGAGTTTAACGGCATCAGAACAATACAGTTCCAAATCAGAGAGTATTCAATGGCGGCAGTAAGAGAAGTTCTCTAGGGGCAGAATTGCCATAATAACAGGAATGATTAGTTGATTTATGTAAAAATATAACAAACTTGTGTATTTGGTGCATTTTTTTGGTTACATCGAAGAGTATATAAGATATAATTACTTTATATTTTCTGAAAGTAAATGATAATAATATACCTGATAGAGTAAGAAGGTGATAGTATGGCAGGAATAGTCAATCTGGATAAGAAATTGAGCACACCGAAGGATTTTACACCACCGGAGGAGTTATACAAGACACTTATTGAGGAGGTACTTAAGTACCACCCTAACACAGACATCTCTATGATTGAGAAAGCCTATCATATTGCGGACAAGGCGCATGAGGGACAGTTCCGTAAGTCGGGAGAACCCTATATCATGCACCCTCTTTGTGTTGCCATTATTTTGGCAGAGCTTGAGCTTGATAAAGAAACAATTGTTGCCGGAATACTTCATGATGTAATTGAAGATACAATAATGACACCGGAGGAGATTGAGCAGGAGTTTTCTTCGGAAATATTACTTCTTGTTGACGGTGTTACCAAGTTGACACAGCTCAATTTTTCACAGGATAAGATAGAGCTTCAGGCAGAGAATCTTCGTAAGATGTTTATTGCGATGGCCAAGGATATTCGAGTTGTCCTTATTAAGCTTGCCGACAGACTTCACAATTTAAGAACACTTAAGTATCAGTCGCCGGCTAAGCAGATAGAGAAGTCGAGAGAGACGCTTGACATTTATTCTCCTATTGCACACAGACTTGGTATCAGTAAGATTAAGATAGAGCTTGATGATATATCGTTACAGTACCTTGAACCTGAGAAATTCAAAGAACTCAAGACCGAGCTTGATGAACGTCTCGAGGAGAGGGAAGCATTTATCGAAAGTATAGTTGGAGAGGTTAAGGACTGCGTTGAGGAGGCCGGAATTAAGGCTGAGATTAACGGACGTATCAAGCATTTCTTCAGTATTTATAAGAAAATGAAGAACCAGAACAAGACGCTTGATCAGATATATGATATTTTTGCAGTAAGAATTATCGTTGACAGTGTTAAGGATTGTTACGCGGCACTCGGTATTATTCACGAGAAGTATAAGCCTATACCCGGACGTTTCAAGGACTACATTGCGATGCCGAAGGCGAACATGTACCAGTCGCTTCATACAACGCTTATAAGTAAGAACGGACAACCTTTTGAGATTCAGATAAGAACCTATGAGATGCATAGGATTGCTGAATACGGTATCGCTGCTCATTGGAAATACAAAGAGAATCTTTCGGGAACAACCAAGGATAAAGAGGAAGAGAAGTTAAGCTGGCTTCGTCAGATTCTTGATTGGCAGAGAGAAACTGAAGACAATAAGGAGTTCATGAGTGCGGTTAAGACTGACCTTGACCTTTTTGCCGAGCAGGTGTATTGTTTCACACCTAACGGTGACGTCAAGAATCTTCCGGCTGGTTCAACCCCGATAGATTTTGCATATAGTATTCATTCTGCGGTCGGTAATAAGATGGTGGGCGCAAGAGTTAACGGAAGCGTTGTGCCGGTGACATATCAGTTGCAAAATGGTGACCGCGTGGAGATAATTACATCACAGAATTCGAAAGGACCTTCCAGAGACTGGCTTACAATCGTTAAGTCTGCACAGGCAAGGAACAAGATTAATCAATGGTTCAAGCAGGAGTTTAAAGAGGACAATACCAATAGAGGTAAGGAGCTTCTTCTTAATTACTGCAAGAGCAAAGGATACACTTTCGCTGATCTTAACAAACAGGAATACCAGAAAGAAGTTATGCAGAAGTATAATTTCCTTGATTGGGATTCGGTGCTTGCTGCAATAGGACATGGCGCGTTAAAAGAAGGTCAGGTAGTTAACCGCATGTTAGAGGCGAAGAACAGTCATGAGAAGGCACAGATGACGGAGGATGAGCTTATTGATCAGCTCAATCATACTGGTGCGCTTCGAAAGACATCGGTTGCCAAGGGTAGTATCAGAGTCAAGGGTATCGACGACGTTGCGGTTCATTTTTCAAAATGTTGTTCACCGGTTCCGGGTGACGAGATAACAGGATTTATCACTCGTGGAAGAGGTATATCTATTCATAGAACAGACTGTGTCAATATCATGGGCATGAGTGAACATGACAGAGGACGTCTTATAGATGCAGAGTGGCAGGAGACTGCGGAGAATGCAGATTCGGTATATACCACTGAAGTAAGAATATTTACGTCGGACAGAACAGGAATGTTGTTTGACATTACCAAGTTGTTTACGGAAGCTAATATCAATGTGACGGCTATTAACAGTAAGACAAACAACAAGAATAACAAGGCAACAATAGTTGTTGAGTTTCAGATTCGCAAGGTTGAACAGCTTAATTCAATAATTGCCAAATTGCGTGCGATACAGGGCGTTATCGATGTTGAAAGAAGTGTTGGTTAAGCAATCGGATATAGAATAGGATTGGTAGTATGGCAAATTTAGAGATTTTTAGAAAGACTCTCGGAAGCATGGGAGTTAATTGTTATATACTTGTTAATCACGATACCGATGAGTGTATCGTGTTCGATCCGGGTGATGAGCTTGGAACATTAACAGAGATATTCTCTGATCCTGCATTTAATTTAAAGGCGATATTCCTTACACATGGACATTTTGACCATATAGGTGCAGTTAACGGTTTGAAGGAAAAGTTCGGCGTTCCTGTATATGCGTCAAGGATTGAGGATGAGAAGATTCTATCAAATCCTTCTATTAATCTGTCGTCTATGTTTGGATTTCCTGTAACCGTACATGCGGACGAGTTATTAGAAGACGGACAGGAACTTGAGATTATAGGTGCAAAGATTAAATGCATACTTACGCCGGGACATACAAGTGGCGGCATGTGTTTCTACATTCCGGAGATGGAATCGCTTATCGCAGGCGATACGTTGTTCTGTGAGAGTGTGGGAAGAACGGATTTTCCGACCGGAAGTGGTGCGGAGATTGAAAGATCCATACGAGAGAAGCTTTATGTGCTTCCGGATAACACCAAGGTTTTCCCCGGACACATGGATACCACAACTATAGAGTGGGAGAAGAAACATAACTATGCCTGTCCGGCATAGTGTAATAGATGCTATGATTTATCTGTATCAGAACGAAGAATTATATAACAATGACATAAGGGTTATGTTGCAGGCCTTCTTTGACAATGAGAAGGTTGTGACAGAGGAAGAGGATACAAGGCTTGGCCTCAAAGCTGTATTTACGTATGACACGGACGTGGAAGTGCCAAGTATGCAGCGTGGCGGTTATGTAACATTTACTCTTGAAGACGAGTTTGGATATGTTGACGAGAAGACCGTTGTAATCGACTTCATGGACAAGAAGATAGCAAGGAACCCGATAAAAGGTGCTCTTTATAAAATGTTGTCAGCATACACGAAGAAAGAGCTTCCGTGGGGAAGTCTTACCGGAGTGCGCCCTACTAAAATTGCTACGGAGTGTATCGAACAGGGCAAGAGTGAGGAGGAAATACATAAGCTTTATACGGATGTGTATCTTGCAACTTCGCAGAAAGCGGACATATGTATAGAGGTCGCTAAGAATGAGCAGAAGCTTTTTGCGGATTACGATTATGAGAACGAGTATTGTGTTTATATCGGCATACCTTTCTGCCCTTCAAGGTGTCTGTATTGTTCATTCACATCATACCCGATAGCGTTATATGCGGATGAAAAGAAGACAGGTTTCACGGTTAAGGATTATTTGAATGCACTTTGTAAAGAGATTAGTTTTGTGGCTTCAAGCGACATTTACAGTAACAAACGATTGGTTGCGATATATATAGGCGGGGGAACGCCGAGTGCATTAACGGCAGAGCAATTGCGTGAACTTATTACACACGTCAAGTCGACGTTTGATATGAGTTATGTAAGAGAGTTTTGCGTAGAGTGTGGAAGACCGGATAGTATTACCGAGGATAAGCTTACGGTTCTTAAGGAATGCGGAGTCGGACGTATAAGCATCAACCCGCAGACAATGTCGGATGAGACGCTTAAGCTTATAGGAAGAGCGCATACCGTAAGTCAGACAAAGGACGCATACGCGCTTGCAAGACAGGTCGGTTTTGACAATATCAACATGGATATGATAGTCGGGCTTCCGGGCGAAGACATAGAGCATGTACGCCATACTTTATCTGAAATAGAACAAATGGCGCCTGACAGTCTGACTGTTCATTCGCTTGCCATTAAGAGGGCAGCCAACCTTAATATTGAGATGGAGAATTACAGGTCACTTATAAAGGGCAGTACCAATGAGATGTTAATGGCAGTTGATGAATGTGCAAGAAGACTTGATTTGGTTCCGTATTATCTGTATCGTCAGAAGAATATTCCCGGGAAACTGGAAAATATCGGTTATGCGATCCGGGGCAAAGAGTGCGCTTACAATGTTCTTATCATGGAAGAGAAGATGGATATCCTGGCAATGGGAGCGGGAGCTTCATCAAAGTTTGTTTTCCGTAAGGAAGGACGCATTGAAAGAGTTGAGAATGTGAAAAATGTTGAACAGTATATCGCTCGAATAGATGAGATGATTGGACGCAAACAGCAGATGTTTGAGATAATAAAAGAAATGTAGTAATATTGGTAGTTGTATATGGAGGATAGCGTATGATTGATTTGGGAGAAGACAATCTCGAAGTCGATGAAATGTCGGCATATCTGACAGAAGACCTTGAAACAGAAATAGCACATGGTATCGAGGTAAGCCGCCTTGCAGGACGTCTTGCAAAGGAACTTAAGCTTGACCCGGATTTCTGCCATGATATAGAAATAGCCGGGATGTTACACGACATAGGTAAGCTGCGTGCAAGTACATATCTGTACGGAGGCGAGGAGGACACGTTAAATGTTGAGAAAATGCGTTATGTTCGTCTTCATGCAGGTCTTGGATATGAAGTTGTCAGGGAAGAGGGATATTCTGACAGAGTGTGTGAGATAGTACTGCATCATCATGAGAATTATGATGGAACCGGATATCCGGACAATCTTGTGGGAGAAGAGATTCCTCTTGGTGCTAGAATACTTCGCGTGTGTGATGTCTTTGTAGCACTTACATCAGACAGACCATACCGTAAGGCATTTGACAGCGAGACTGCGGTTGAATTGCTGATAGAGGAAGTAAGACATTTTGACATGAAGGTTTTTCTGCCGTTCCAGAGTATTGTGCATGAAGAAATTCAGGCCAAGGAATTGGCAAAGAAGATGGAAGCAGGCGGTGTGCCTGACAAATTGACATTTTAAGATATGAAAGGACAAGGAATAATGGCAATGAAGAAGAAGCCTGTAACAGGCATGAAGGATATATTACCTAAGGAGATGGAGATTCGCGATTATGTAATCGGACAAATTAAGGAGACCTACAAAACATTCGGTTTTTCTTCAATGGAGACACCGTGCGTTGAACATATTGAGAACCTTTCATCTAATCAGGGTGGAGAGAATGAGAAGCTTATATTCAAGGTATTAAAGCGAGGAGATAAGTTAACTTCTGCTGTGTCAAAAATTGCAGAGGCAGGAGCCGATGATGCGGATGCAGGTGTACTTACTGACAGTGGACTTCGTTACGACCTTACACTTCCACTCTCTCGTTATTACGCGAACAATGCCAACGAACTTCCAAGTCCGTTTAAGGCATTGCAGATGGGTAATGTATGGAGAGCAGACCGTCCACAGAGAGGAAGATACCGTCAGTTCATGCAGTGCGATATCGATATACTTGGCGAGCCTACTATTCTTGCAGAGATTGAGCTCATAACAGCAACAACAACACTTCTTGGCAAGATTGGTTTTGAGAAGTTTACTATAAGACTCAACAACAGAAAGATGCTCAAGGCAATGGCTGCATACAGCGGATTTGAAGAGAAGGATTATGACAGCGTATTTATTACACTTGATAAGATGGACAAGATTGGTCTTGAGGGTGTAAATGAAGAGCTTGTAGCACAGGGTTATTCGAAGGAGTCTGTTGATAAGTATCTTGAATTATTTGACAAGGTGACACCGGATATAGCAGGTGTTAATTTCTTAAAGGATACACTCGGAGACTTTTTGGAGGATGGAGTTGCCGAGGATTTGGAGACTATTATGACAAGTGTTGATGCGGTGAAGTCTGCAGACTTTAAAATCGTATTTGACCCGACACTTGTTCGTGGTATGAGTTATTATACAGGACCGATATTTGAAATCTCTATGGATGAGTACGGCGGATCTGTCGGCGGTGGCGGACGTTATGATGAAATGATAGGTAAGTTCACCGGACAGAATACCCCTGCATGTGGATTCTCAATTGGATTTGAGAGAATAGTTATGCTCTTGCTTGAAAGAGAATATCAGGTACCGACAGGCGGTGACAAGGTAGCTTTCCTTGTTGAGAAGAACATGCCTACAGAAAAGATGTTAGAGGTGCTCAAAGAAGCAAAAAAGCAGCGTGAGAACGGAACACAGGTTAATATAGCAATCATGAAGAAGAACAAGAAGTTCCAGAAAGAGCAGATGGAGAAAGAGGGATACAGCCAGTTTAAGGAGTTCTTTGCAGATAGGCTGTAGTTACAGATTAATATATTAAGATTAAATTACTACCTAAGATATTAACATTTTAGGTAGTAATTTTTTGGAGGATTATTTTGACTAAAGTTGATTTGATTACCGGATTCCTAGGTTCCGGAAAGACAACATTTATAAAAAAATATGTGAGATATCTGCTTGATAAAGGCGAAAAGGTTGGAATCATAGAGAATGACTATGGTGCTATCAATGTGGATATGTTGTTGCTTGATTCGGAGTTTGGCGACGAGTGCAGAATGGAGATGGTCGTTGCTGCGGATCCTGACTGTCACAGAAGACGTTTCAAGACGAAGCTTATTGCAATGGGTATGGAGAGTGAGAAGCTGGACCACGTTATCGTTGAGCCTTCCGGAATATATGATGTGGACGAGTTCTTTGATATTCTCTATGAGGAGCCGCTTGATAGATTCTATGAGATTGGCAATGTGATTGCAATTGTGGATTCGGGGCTTTCGGATGAGCTTTCCAAGGAGTCGGATTATCTTCTTGTTTCCCAGATTGCGGAGGCGGGAATGGTTGTGTTTTCAAAGATGGATAATGAAGTATCTAATGATGTCGAGAACGTCATTGCTCATATGAACAAAGCTCTTGATAGATTTAAGTGTGACAGAAGATATGACAAGGCTTCGAAGGATATCATGATTAAGTCGTGGGAGAATTTAACCGCAGATGATTTTGAACGGATAGAGAAATGCGGTTATGTTCCGGAAGACCATATCAAATTGCATGTTGCAGAGGATAACGGTTATAAGTCGCTTTTTTATTATCACGCAAAGATGACAGAGGATGGGCTTAAGAGAATGGCAGAGGGGTTGTTTGCTGACAAGAGCCTGGGTAACATTTATCGTGTGAAGGGCTTTGTTCCAATTGATGATAATGGAATAGATGATGGAGATGGGTTGTCGGGAGCAGAGGATGAATATGCCCAAACAGCTTACAATAAATACATACAGATAAATGCTACGTCGGAACGTGTTGAGATTACACATACCGACAACGGGCAGGAAGTGATAATTGTTATCGGCGAAGGTCTTGATAACGGAAGGATTGAGGATTATATAAGGGAATATAGTTTTGAGAAGGATATAACGGCAGGACAGTCGAATCATAGACACGCCGGTTCCTAGTTTGACTTTCTTTCATATAATTAACGCGAGGAGTTGGTGATAACATGACAGAGATAAAAGCGTGTCTTTTTGATTTTAACGGAACTATGTTTTTTGACGGCAGGCTGCATGATAAGGCGTGGCGAGAAACAATATCAAAAGAAATAGGAAAGACTATAACTGATGAAGATATCAGGAAGTATATATATGGTTGCAACAACAGGGATATAGTAAAGCATTTCTTCTCGGATAAGTATGGTTGGGATAAGGCTGGAACCGGTACGTCTGAGCAAATTAATAAAGAGATTACCGTACTTGCAAAAGAAATAGCTGAGAAAAAGGAAAGTTTGTATCGAACGCTTTGCAGGGAATTGGATACGATAGAACTTGCGCCGGGACTTGCTGATTTTCTTGATGAGCTTGAAACAAAGGATATAAAGTGTGCCATTGTGTCTGCTGCAACGAAGGAAAATATTGAGCTTTATTTTGAAGTGTTTAATCTGGAGAGATGGTTTTCGTGGGAGCAGATAGTATATGATAATGGGACTCTTCCGGGGAAACCTGCACCTGATATGTGGCTTGCGGCAGCAGACAGACTGCACGTGGATATCGGTAATTGCGTTGTATATGAGGATTCACTTAATGGAATACTCGCTGCAAAAAGAGCAGGTGCGGCAAAGATTGTTGCAGTGTACGGTGATGCCGATAGAAATATGCTTGAAAAACAGGGACATGCGGATGAGTATGTTCATGATTGGACAAAAGAATAAAATATATTAACAAATCACGGATGATGTGATAAAATGGGCGAAGTACGTGAATTGCGGTTTTGAGGAAACAATGGTTTCTAGTATGAGAGGATAATATAGTGATGGATTATAATCTTCCGGGTGATGTATTAAGTGATATTATTTCTATTGCTAAAAAAAATAATATTCAAAAGATAATTCTGTTCGGCTCGAGAGCCAGAAAAGATAACAGCGATAGGAGCGATATAGATATAGCAGTAACGGGTGGAGATGTGGACTCGTTTTACTGGGATATCAATGAAGATGTATGGTCGTTGCTTTCATTTGATATTGTTGAACTTGATAAGTGTTCCGCTGAATTGATAAGTGAGATAGATAGAGATGGGGTAACAATATATGAAAAAAATAGATAATTTTAACAATGCTTTGCAAGTATTGAAAAAGGCAGATTTTGACAGGGTATCTGATGATGAAATATATCGAACAGGAATTATTGGTCAGTTTAATCTTACCTTTGAATTGGCATGGAAGGCATTGCAAGCTGTAATGCAAAGACATTCGATACAGGAGGCGGCAAGTGGTTCGCCTAGAGAGATAATTAAACTGGGATATAAGGTTGGTTTTGTGACACAGGAAGAAGAATGGTTATTGATGCTGAAAAAGAGGAATCTTTCTACACACATTTATAATGAAGAAGAAATAGATGAAATGATTGGTTTAATTAAGGAATCATTTATACCGGCATTTAACATGCTATTAGATAATTTGTATGAGAAAGCTGCAGAAGCAGATTAATATATATAAAAAGATAAAGTAAGGAGTATATATCATGGCAGAATCAATGAAGGGTCTTAAAAGGACTCACAGATGTACAGAAGTAAGCAATAAGAATGTGGATGAGACAGTCACCGTTATGGGCTGGGTTGCCAAGAGCCGTAACAAGGGCGGAATCATTTTCGTAGACTTAAGAGATAGAAGCGGTTTGCTTCAGGTTATTTTTGAAGAGGATAAATGTGGTTCTGAAAGTTTTGCAAAGGCAGAAAAGTTAAGAAGTGAATTTGTCGTTGCTATCACAGGTGAGGTAAGTCTTCGTGCCGGTGGAATCAACAAGAATCTTGCAACCGGTGATATAGAGATAATCGCAAAGGACTTAAGAATCCTTTCAGAGTCAGAGACACCTCCGTTCCCAATTGAGGAGAACTCTAAAACAAAGGAAGAAATCAGACTTAAATACAGAACGTTAGACCTTCGTCGTCCTGACCTTCAGAGAAATCTTATTTTGAGAAGCAAGGTTGTAAGTATCATTAGAAACTTCTTATCAGAGGAAGGCTTCTTGGAGATTGAAACACCTATACTTAACAAGTCAACACCGGAGGGCGCAAGAGATTACCTTGTACCAAGCCGTGTTCATCCGGGTTCATTTTATGCATTGCCACAGTCACCGCAGATATTTAAGCAGTTACTTATGGCATCAGGTTATGACCGCTACTATCAGGTAGCGAAATGTTTCCGTGACGAGGACCTTCGTGCTGACCGTCAGCCAGAGTTTACTCAGATAGATATGGAGTTATCATTTGTTGATATAGATGACGTACTTGATGTAAATGAGCGTCTTCTTGCAAGAGTATTCAAAGAGGCAATCGGCGTAGACGTTCCTCTTCCTATCCAGAGAATGACATGGGCAGAGGCTATGGAGCGTTTCGGTTCGGATAAGCCGGATATAAGATTCGGCATGGAGCTTAAGAATGTGACAGATGTAGTTAAGGGCTGCGGTTTCGGAGTATTTACAGGTGCAATCGAAAACGGCGGTTCTGTTCGAGGTATCAACGTTAAGGGACAGGGTGCAATGCCTCGTAAGAAGATTGATGCGCTGGTTGATTTCGCAAAGGGCTATGGTGCAAAGGGTCTTGCTTATATTGCAATCGGCGAAGACGGATCATTTAAGTCATCATTTGCTAAGTTCATGGCAGATGAAGAAATGAATAACCTTGTTAAAGCACTTGACGGTGAGAACGGAGACCTTCTTCTCTTTGCAGCCGACAGAGATAAGATTGTATTTTCTGTACTTGGTGCACTTCGTTGCGAGATGGCTTCGCAGCTTGAACTTGTTAGCAAGGATGATTACAGATTCTTATGGGTAACAGAGTTCCCTGTATTTGAGTGGTCTGACGAGGAAGAAAGATATCAGGCAATGCACCATCCATTTACAATGCCGATGGAAGAGGATATTGATCTTATTGACACAGATATGGGTAAGGCAAGAGCGAAGGCTTATGATATAGTATTAAATGGCGTTGAGCTTGGTGGTGGTTCTGTCCGTATCCATCAGGATGATATTCAGGAGAAGATGTTTAAGCTTCTTGGAATCAGTGAAGAGGATGCTAATGACAGATTCGGTTTCATGCTTACAGCATTTAAGTATGGTGTACCACCTCACGCAGGACTTGCATTTGGTCTTGATAGAATGATAATGCTTATGACCGGTGCCGAGTCAATCCGTGACGTTATCGCATTCCCTAAAATTAAGGATGCAAGCTGCTTACTTTCTGATGCACCGTCAGGAGTTGATAAGAAGCAGTTGGAAGAGCTTTGTATTGAAGTTAAACTTCCACAAGAGTAAATAATATAATATATGCCACCGTAAACCTGCGATTTGTCGAGGATGCGGTGGCTTTTTTATTTATATGAAACTTCGTTTCCGATAAAGCAAAACCGGGTTTATTATCATTTGATATTATATTGTTAAGGTAACGTTAAGGTTCGTCGATTTTACGGATAAGGTTTGCCTGTTATTATAAGCACATAAGGTTGAACGAGATACTTCAACAAACAACAAAAAACCCATAGATATATAGATGAATAAGGAGGGAAATATTATGTGGGATAGAAAAAAATTAAAACAAGTCGCAAAAGAAAAGTTTCAGGCAAATTATTGGAAGTGTGTGCTGGTGGCATTGCTTTTCAGTTTCATAATGGGAGGCGCAAGCTACGGCGGATACAGCGGTAATTACAATTTTAACAACTTTGGTAACCGCAGTGTTACTGAAACAACCAATGACAAAAAAGACAAAGATGATGAGGAATTGTTCAACGAGAAGGATCCTGACGATGCTAAAGTAAAAGCAGCTTATGACAGTGAAATAGGCAAGGACATAAGAGATGCAATCGATGATGCCAACAAGGCCAACGAGGAAGCTGATGCGATTGCTGACAAATTAAAAAATGTTGACAAATCAGCTATGGTTGCATTCGTAGTTGTAATTGTTATCATAGTGACTATAATAGTATTAATAGCTGTTGCAATTGGAATACTCTTTGATGCATTCCTTATCAACCCACTTGAAATCGGTTGTGCAAAGTTCTTCTACAAGAACTTAAATGAGCCTGCTAACGTTTCAAATGTTACATGTGGTTTTGACTACGGTTACAAGAACAACGTTAAGATTATGCTTTGGAGAGATGTTTATACATTCCTTTGGTCATTACTCTTAATCATCCCCGGTATTGTTAAGGGATACGAGTACAAAATGATTCCTTACCTTTTGGCAGACAATCCGGAGATGACTAAGGAAGAGGCTTTTGCAGAGAGTAAGCGTATGATGGACGGCCAGAAGTGGAGAGCATTCGTGTTAGACTTGTCATTTATCGGATGGGACCTCTTATCAGTATTGTTTACAATGGGACTTCTCTCAATCTTCTTCGTAGCACCATATAAGCGTTCTGCACAGGCAGCACTCTATGATGCATTAAGATACGGACAGCCTACACCAAACAATCAGGAGATTGCTTAAGTTTTACGAGCGAAACTTACTACACATTTAATGCGTCTCTTATGATTACAGTTCCATCGCAGGCCGCTTTCGCTGCATATAAGAACGCAGCGGTACTAAACTCACACTTCGTGTTCGTTAAGTGCCGGCGTCTTATGAGCACCTGCTTATGGAAGCTGTAACATCAAGAGACGCAATATATTTTTTAAGAGTTTCGCATATAAAACCCAGAGGGTGGCGCACAGGATGGTTTGACACACTTTCGTATATGAAAAAACAGCGTGAGATTATCAGTGTATGAAATATCCTGTGACATCTGAAAGGTACTTAGAGATTGTTGGTATGCCGTGAGTACCTAAGCGAATGCCTGACATGGATGTCAGGCAAGGCCCGTTGAGACAGGATGTCGAATCAGGTGCCGGTCGCGTATTATAAGAAAACGTAACCGGCATACCTACAACCTCTTAGTCCGTTTCAACTGGATACGGGATATTCATACATATGATAATCTATACGCGTTTGTTAGGAATAAAAGTGCATGTAAACAGAAAAATAAGAAGGAGATTTGTATGTCCTATAAGATTTTGATAGCAGATGACGAGCCGGAGATTCGGGACCTGCTTCGGCTGTATCTGGAAAACGAACAATATAAAGTGATTGAGGCAGCAGACGGAAAAGCTGCCCTTTCGCTGTTTAGAAAAGAGAATCCCGATTTGTGTGTTTTGGATATTATGATGCCGGAGATGGACGGATATAATGTTCTTAAGGAATTGAGAAAAGAGAGCAATGTTCCGGTAATTATATTATCTGCCAAAGATGCGGATTCCGAGAAAATATTAGGTCTTAATCTGGGAGCGGACGACTACCTCTCAAAACCTTTTAATCCGCTTGAGGCTGTGGCGAGGGTTAACTCAAACATCAGACGTTTCTACAGTTTGGGTGCCAATGAGGTTAAAAGAGAAGTGATAAAGGTTAGAGATTTAAGCCTTGATCCTGAATCATGCATCCTTAAAAAGGGAGACACGACGATTGAGCTTACATCAGTTGAGTATAAGATTATGGAGCTTTTTATGACGCATCCCGGCAAGGTGTTTACCAAGCAGCAGATATACGAGCATGGTTGGGGCGATGAGTACATAATTGCGGATAACAATATAATGGTGTGTATCAGCAAGATTAGAAGCAAATTAGATGATGATCAATCAGCATATATTAAGACACTTCGTGGTCTTGGATACAGATTAGAGGGTTGATGCAGGAGAGTTTTCATGGAGCAGGAAAAAAAGCTACAGATTTTTCTTATCAAAAAGTTTATAATTGTAATGCTTGTGGTCGGAATTGTCGAAACCGGTGCACTGTGGGTAGTTAATCACAACATAGTTCCGTATGTGCTGAAAAGTTTTTTTCCCGGATATGACAGACCGGAGCTTATTAATATGGCAACGTTGCTGATATTATTGTTCACGGTAATAGCCGCAACAATCGTCGGTATTTTTGAAATAATAATACCTGAACCGGTAAGGACACCTATAAGCTGGCTTTCGCGGTTTCTTCAAAAAAGCAGTGGAGATACGATAGTTGGCTCGGGTGGTGAGGAAGTTCTTAATAATTTGAACCGTCTTCAGCAGACAGAACTTTTCTTAATTCTCGTCGGTGTTGTATTAATGCTTGCTCTGCCGTATGCACTTGGTGTTTTGTATTATACAAGGGTTACGATGAAGGAGTTTAGGAAAATTGCAGCTAGTCGAGTGGCAGCAAGGAAGGAATACGAAAGACGCCGTAACCTTATGCTTTCGGATATAGCACATGACCTACGGACACCGATTACAACGGTTGCAGGATATTCCAAGGCATTATCCGATGGTATGGTATCAGAAGATAAGAAGCAGGAATACCTTGATTCCATTATGGCTAAGTCTGTTCGAATGAATGACCTGATTCAGCTGTTGTTCGACTATGTAAAATTAGACAGTGAGGGATTTGAACTTAACAGACAGACGCTTGATATATGTGAACTTGTAAGAGAGTGTGGTGCTATGTTGTATCCGGATATAGAAGATGCCGGAATGGGTTTTGATGCAGACATACCGGAAGTGCACATGAAGATAAATGCAGACAAGGTTCAGTTATCAAGAGTAATCACCAATCTTATAACCAATGCAATAAAACATAATGACAAGGGTGACGCAATAGGGATTTTTGTTGTGGCAGAAGATGACAGGATACTTGTAATGGTTGCGGATACCGGCAAGAGAATACCGGAGGATAAGGCACTTCATTTATTTGAACCATTTACAATGGGCGATGAATCAAGAAACAGTCGTGGCGGTTCGGGACTCGGACTTTCAATAGCGAAAAAGATAGTGGAAATGCACGGCTACAAAATAAAACTTGTTCAGCAACCGGATATTGCAAGATATAAGAAGGTTGATAAGTATGAGAAGATGTTCATGATTACGATACCAATTAGATAAAAAACATAGAAGAGAAGGGCAATTGTCCTTCTCTTCTTGTATAAGGGGGGGAGGGGGCACATGGCACGATATGCTCGTGTACCCGATATGAAAAGCTTACAATACATACTATAATCCAAAAGTGTGACCAAAAAGTGATTAAATTATAAAGAAAATCTTAAGTTCTTACGCAAGATAGTTGTAAACCATAATGAAATGGCAAAAACTACCAATCATTACAAAGCAGTGGAAAAGCTCGTGATTACCGAAGTTTTTCCAGTTGAATTTCTTAAGTAACGGAAGTTTTAACGCATATATAATTCCCCCGATTGTATAAATGATTCCGCCAACGAGCAACCACATAAATGCAGCATGCGAAAGGTTTTTCATAATTGAAGAAAATGCAAATACTACAAGCCAACCCATGCCGATATAAAGGGTTGAGGATAACCAACGTGGGCAGGTAATCCAGCATAAGTTGAATATTGTTCCAAGTATTGTAACAGCCCACACGGTTATAAGAAGCGGAATGCCTATATTCTTTGGCAGTACAATTATACAAACCGGTGTGTAAGAGCCTGCGATTAGAACAAATATCATTGCATGGTCGAGCTTTCTTAACATTTTGTTGACTTTCTCTGATATATCAAAGGTGTGATATATCGTGCTGGCTGCATATAATGCAATCATGCTTACAATAAATATTACAAATGCTGCCAGATATGAATGGTTAATACCATGATATGCTTTGATTATAAGAGGCGCTGTCGCGATGATTGCACCAAGCATTGCGATGAAATGTGTTAAAGCGCTTCCCGGATCTTTTACGTGAAATCTTCTTTCCATACCGATCACGTCCTTTCTGAAAAATGTTATAGATTGAAGATAAAAAAGTTCAATGTGTTAATGAATAATCCATAACGTAGTATTGAATACTACATCATGCACATGCTCATAATACATCTTATTTATAGAATATGCAACATTTTTTTGAAAAAACATGTATTTTTTTACATTGTTGTAAGAAATAGAGTTTCGCAAATCTTAAATATATGGTAAAATAGAGAGAATTATTTTGTTTGAAAGGCGTTATTTTGATGATTTTTTATCGCTTTAAGACATATACTGTTTGACGGAGGATATATAATATGAGCAAACAATCATGGAAACCCGGTAACATGCTTTATCCTGTTCCTGCAGTTTTAGTAAGTTGCAGAGACAAGAAAGGCAACGACAACGTACTTACGGTAGCATGGGCAGGAACAATCTGTTCCGATCCTGCAATGCTTTCTATTTCAGTAAGAAAGGAAAGACATTCCTATCCGATGATTAAGGAAAGCGGAGAGTTTGTTGTCAACTTAACTACAAAGAGTCTTGTAAGAGCAACAGACTACTGTGGTGTTAAGAGTGGACGTGATGAGGATAAGTTTGAAACTGCACATCTTACCAAGGGCGAGGCAGTTAAGATAAACGCACCTATTGTTATGGAGAGCCCGGTTAATATTGAGTGTGTCGTTAAGCAGGTTTTAGAACTTGGCAGTCATGATATGTTTATCGCCGAAGTCGTTAATGTACAGGTGTCAGAAGAGTACATGGACGAGAAAGGCGCATTTCATCTTGAGGATACAGAACTTGTGGCATATTCACATGGCGTTTATTATGAACTTGGTAACAAACTTGGTTCATTTGGTTATTCGGTTAGAAAGCCGGCGCAGGACAAGGTTAGAAATGCGTAATTGTTAATGATAATTGTTGAAAAGAGGAATTGTTTTGAATAAACAGGATTGGAAACTGCGTGCGCAGTGGGGATATTTTAAGTCAGCTTTTGTAGGTCTTGCTATTGGAATGCTCATCGCACCCGGGGTTTCGGATATTATTAAAGGTTATGAGAATGGCACGCACTTAAGCGTTAAGGAAAAGGTTGCTGATTGTGCGATGTCGGTTGCAGATGTTTTTGCTGGTGGAGATAAAGTCAAGGTTTTAATTGACGGTGAGGTTTTTGCCGTTGCCAGGAATAAAGATGAGGCCATAGAGGCAGTTAAAACAGCCGGCCTTCAATATAACAAAGATGGAATCAAACCGGTATTTTGCGATATATCTTATGAAGCGGTTGATCCGGAGAATGAGAAAGACAAAGCGATTGTTAAGAAGTTTGGAACTTACAAAAAAGACAAACTTACAGATGAGCTTCTTGGAAAATACGAAAGTATGGGAGGCAATAACAGTCTTGCATATGCGATGCGTATAGATGATACAACAATTACCGTTAAGAGTTTTGAAGATGTTGTTTCCGTTTTGGAGGAGACGCAGAGTGCTTATGACACTAACAACGAGTTTCAGGTAAAACTCAAAACTCCTGCCAGCAAAAATGTTGCTATGTACGAGGTGGAAGTTGACAAGAAAACTGAAGATACGGCAAGTGATACTGAAGAAATGACAGAAGAAACCACATCTTCGGAAACACAAACAGAAGAGCAGGCAGAAGAGCAGGCAGAAGAAAAAACAGAGGCAGATACCGAAAACTCCGAAGAAACAATAATTCCGGATGATGAAAGCAAGCCTCAGACAGCAGGCGAGCCGGAAGCAGAAGGAACAGAGACGGCAACAGATGCAGAATCTTCCGAAACAGCAGAAGAGGGAGATGGCACCGGTGAAGAAGCGACAGAGGAAGCAACTACCGAAGAGAACATAGAGGATGATCCGGCGGTCAAGGAAGCATTTGCCAGGTTAAGTACAGATGATGGTATCAAGTATGTCGGATTTTCAGATAAGATAGAAGTAGTGGGGACCTACGTGAACAACTCAATAATCAAAGACAGAGCAACAGCATATACCGAACTTACCAATCCGGTAGATGAACCGGGAATCTATGTGGTAGTGCCGGGTGACTGCCTTTCAATTATTGCAGAGAAAGTGGGAATGTCGGTTGATGACATCAAAGCTTTAAATGATGGTATAGAGAATGACGACGACATTTATTATGACGATCGTTTGAATATAGTTGTTCCGACACCGCCTGTTGAGGTGTTGGTTGAAAAGAAAGAAACCTACAGTGAGAAGTATTATGCCGATGTACAATATCAGGATGACGACAGCATGTTTATAGGGGAGACATCTGTGGTTCAGGAAGGTACACCCGGCGTACATACGGTTACGGACATGGTAACCTATAAGGGAGAGAATGAAAGTTCAAGACAGCAACTTGATGAGGTTGTTGAGGTTGCTGCTGTTGCAGAGATAGTGCTTCGCGGAACCAAGTCGCAGCCGACTTATATGTTCCCTCTTACCAATTGGGAGGTGACTTCCAACTTCGGATACCGCTGGGGAAGACTTCATGCAGGTACTGACGTCAAAGCGGATGTCGGCACAACGGTTCGTGCTTCAAGAGCCGGTAAGGTTACCAGTGCAGGTTGGATTGGCGGTTACGGTAACTGCGTAATAATCGATCATGGTGACGGAGTGCAGACAAGATATGGTCATTTAAGTCAGGTGCTTGTAAGTGTTGGGCAGTATGTTGAACAGGGCGAACAGATAGCACTTTCCGGCAATACGGGAAGAAGTACCGGTCCGCACCTTCATTTTGAGATAAGAATAAACGGCGAGCCGGTTGACCCGTTGCCGTATTTATATCAGTAACTACTAACGATTAGATGTATATGGGGGATTGCACCTATGAGCGAAAACTTCAGAAAAGCGATGGTTGTATTCATTGCCGTATTTGCTTCGGTACTGGTAATTTTCAATCCGCTTTACGGAGTTGATTCATTTATCACGGATCATCTCTACACCAAGTTATCGGGAACGGACAGTAAGATAGTCATAGTCGGAGTGGATGAGGAGACACTTGCGGCATATGGTAATTTTAATGTGTGGTCCAGAGAAAAAATGGCGGCACTCATCAACAAAATGTATGAGAATCCGGAGAATGCACCGGCGGTTGTCGGACTGGATTTCATTTTTGCTGACGATTATTATGAGTCCAGTGACAAAATGCTTGTCGATGCAATCAAGGATAATAAGGCTAACGTTGTTGCCGGTACAAACATTGTGTACAGAGGAAGAGTTGAGCACGATAGTAAGGGTGGCATTTATTACAATACGGAGCATATCGACAAGATCGAGATGCCGTTTGATGGTCTTTCCGAGGTTGTTACGCCGGGTTTTACTAATGAGTGTATTGCCAAGGACGGTTATGTCAGATATGCAATGAATGCGATTAATCTGCCTGAAGATATCGGTAAAGGTTTTCAGGATAGTTTTGCATGCGCTGTGTACAAACAGTATTACAGTGTTGTGGGTGAGAAGATAAATATTCCGGGTAAGAATTCAAACAGTCAATTCCAGTTCCGATATTCGGGACAGACCGGGGAATTTTCGAAGTTGTCATTGGAAGCGATTTTGGACAACCGTGTTCCTTCGACAGCATTTAAGGATGCGATTGTTTTGGTGGGTGCGTATGCGCCGGGATTTCAGGATTCATATCAGCCGGCTTCCGATAGAGGAAGCACCATGTATGGCGTGGAGATTCATGCGAATATTATTCAGGCATACATGCAAGGGAAAACGATGGTGGTTGCCAACAGATTTATCATGGCGTTTATGACGGTCGTTTTGCTTGAGTTGTTCTTTATGCTTGCTCATGGATATAAACTTCCGATAAGAATGGGTAGTTCGCTTGTTTTTGCCGGTGGTTATCTGTTTGCCGGCAGACTTATTGCTGTGGCAGGCTTGTGCATACCGTGTGTGTATATGCTTATAATGATTGCGATTATAGATTTCTATTTTGTGGTTGATAACTATCAAAAAGAGCTGAAGGAGCAGATGTGGTCATTTACCGAGGCTATGGCGGCCGCGGTCGATGAAAGAACACCTTACAATGCCAGCCACACAAGAAATGTTGCAAGATACTGTGGAATGGTTGTGGATTATATTAATTCGCTTAACGCCAAGGGTCTTGAGAAAGAATACTATTCTCAAAGTAAGAAGGAACAACTTGTATTTGCAGCGCTTCTTCACGATATCGGTAAAATGGCGGTTCCTCTTGCGGTTATGAACAAGTCGACAAGACTGGGCGGTCGTGAAAAGGATATAGAAAAGCGATTTGAAAAGTTCCGTTTGCAGGCGCGTGTTGCAATGTATGAACAGGGCAAATCCAAAGATTGGTGTGCGGATATTTCCAATAAAACTTTCGAAGCTTGGGATTTGATAGGACGAGTTAACGGTGTTGGATTCATAGAAGAGGAAACTCGAAATGAGCTCGAAAAAGTTATGCAGTATGAGTATGAGGGCGAACCGTTCTTCACAGATGAGGAAAAGGATTGTCTTAGAATAGTTAAGGGTACGCTTACAGAGGCGGAACGTAAGATAATGGAAAGTCACGTTGTCATTACGAAACGTATCCTTTCGAAGGTTCATTTTAACAGGCAGTTTAAGGATACTGTGTTGCTTGCGGGACAGCATCACGAGTTCCTTAACGGCAAAGGTTATCCGGAAGGACTTACTGCGAAAGAGCTCTCTTCGGGGGCACGTATAATGGCGGTTGCTGATATATGCGATGCGTTGCTTGCAACGGACAGGCCATACAAGAAACCTGTTCCGATGGAGAAAGCATTTGAAATAATGAGAGATATGGCTGAAAAAGGCAACATTGACGGTAAGTACGTGGAATATCTGTATTACTGTCTCACGCAGCGTAACAAAACGGAGGATTAGGAATGGCAGAATTCGTAAAGACTACAAAAGGTAAGATTATAACGATTGTCGGTGCCTCTGTAGTCGTGATAGTGATAATAGCAATTATATTGTTAAATAATCGCAGTTATCGCAGTATTTTGGTGCAACAGGTGGAAGGCACGGTCAATGTTGTTGGCGAGCGCAACAATGGGGAGGCATATGCCGGACAGCGTCTTTATAGTGGCGATGATGTCAGTGTCAATGATTCTTCCTCGTTGACAATGTGCATGGATAACGACAAGTATGTATATGCAGATGCGAATACGCATTTTTCGTTGGTGGCAAGTTCTCCTAGAGAAGACAGTAAAATAAAGATAGTTCTTGATGCCGGCTCTGAACTTAATGTCCTTAAGTCAAAGCTTAATCCGAATGATTCCTATGAAGTAGATACGCCTAATTCTACAATGTCAGTAAGGGGGACAACCTTCCGTGTTACGGTTTATACCGGTGAGGATGGCATGGTTTATACTTTGCTTGAAGTAGAAGAAGGTGTGGTACTTGCAAGACTTAAGATTGCAGACGGAACTTATAACGGCGTTGAGAGGGAGTTTAAGTCAGGAGAAAGTGCCCTTATACGAGGTAACGATGATTTTTCGGAATTTGTGACTGATAAGGACGGCAATGTAGAAAGACATTTGGATTATGATAATCTTCCGACTGATAGTGTGGAGAGATTGATAGCATTGCTTGAAGATGAAGAAATAGAAGATGTTGATAACAGAAAAGACAACTTGTCAGAGGATAAAGACGATGAAAAAAATGATTCCGATGACAAAGATAAAAGTAGTAATGAAACGACAGAAATAACAGAAAAGGCAACGGAGAAAACGACCGGGAAAGCAACTAAAGAAGCGACCGGGAAAGAAAAGACAACAGAAAAAAAGACTACTGAAAAGAAAACCGACAAGAAAAAGAAAACCACGGAAAAGACTACGGAAACTTCGGATAATAATACGGAACAGACAACAACTCATACGCATAGTTTTGGCTCTTGGGAGGTTACAAAAGCAGCAACATGTACGGTTGCCGGGAGCAAACAACGAAAGTGTTCCTGCGGTGAGGTAGAAACAGAAACAATTCCTGCAACCGGACATAATTGGGGAAGCTGGACAACGATAAGCACACAAAGTTGTGAGTCGGCAGAGGTGCAGGAAAGAAAATGTACTAATCCGGGATGTGGTGAAACGGAAAAGAAGACAACAAAACCTTCACTTGGACATGATTGGCAAAAGAATGTCGGATCATATTTTTATAAATGTTCAAGATGTAATGCAACATCAGAGGATTCACAGAATTGGAGTTATTAAAAGGTGAGGTATTATATTGCAGATTGTCATTTTTACCATAAGGCAATGCTTGACAGAATGGACAAGCGTGGCTTTGCTGATGTGGAAGAGATGAATAACTACATGATAGAAAAGTGGAATAATAAAGTCAGAAAAAATGATGAGGTTGTCATTTTGGGAGATTTTTCGTGGGGCAAGGCAGAACCGACCAATGAGATTTTAAAAAATTTAAACGGTACGCTGTATCTCATAAAGGGTAACCACGATCACTATCTAAACAATGCCAAGTTTGACGCGGACAGATTTGTTTGGATTAAGGATTATGCCGAGATACATGACAGCAAGCGTAAGGTTATTCTAAGTCATTATCCGATCATGTGTTATAACGGACAATACAGATTAGATAAAAAGGGCAAAGCTTTAACTTATATGCTTTACGGTCATGTTCATGATACGACAGACCAGCGTCTTTTGGAGATGTTTCAGGAAAAAACCCAAAATACAAGCAAGCGTGCACTTACTCCTGAAGGAGAAAAAGAAATGTATATACCATGCAATATGATTAATTGCTTTTGCATGTATTCCGATTATGAACCGCTTACACTTGATGAGTGGATAGTATGTCAGGAAGAAAGACTTAAAAAAAATACTCCGGCCCTATTTTAGCCGGAGTTAATTTTTTATAATGTGTCAATTACGTTTCGTTTTATTCGCCTAAAGAATAACATCGTTATCGTAAATGACATTATTTCTGCAATCGGAAACGCAAACCATACATAGTTAACATTTCCAAATTGTGCAAGTAGCCATGCAACCGGAATGAGAACGACAAGCTGTCTTCCTAGTGATACGACAAGCGAGTAGTAACTCTTTGCAAATGCCTGGAACATTGAACCTAATATGATGCAAAGTGATGCAACAGGGAAATGGATTGCAATGATTCTGAGAGCTGGAACGCCAATTTCTATCATGTGAACCGATGCGTCAAACAGTTTTAATAATGTTGCCGGAATCATTTCAAAAACAATTGTTCCGAAAGTCATTATTGCAAAAGCAAATATTATTGAAAAACGAAGCGCTTCAACAATTCTGTCTCTTCTCTTTGCGCCGTAGTTGTAAGAAAGTACCGGAATAATTCCGTTATTAAGACCGAAAAGCGGCATGAAGAAGAAACTCTGTAACTTGAAGTAAACACCAAATACAGCAACTGCTGTTGTCGAGAATATTCCAAGAATCTTGTTCATCAAGTATGTCATCACCGAACCGATTGACATCATAAGTATTGAAGGTACACCTACAAGATATATCTGGCTGACGGTGTATGCATTGGGGTGAAAGACTCCTTTAATACTTATCTTTATCTCGTGATTGGTTGAAATGTTAAGGAACAGTCCGACAAATGCTGCACAAATCTGACCGAATACCGTAGCAAGTGCTGCACCGGCAACGCCAAGCTTCGGGAAGAAACCAATACCGAAGATGAGTAACGGATCAAATATAAGATTGATAATAGCACCTGTAAGCTGAGATATCATACTCTGGAAAGTAAGCCCTGTGGACTGCAATAATCTTTCAAAAGTCATCTGGAAAAACAATCCAAAAGATAAAGTACAAACATAAGTAAGGTATGTGTTACCGTATGCTATTATTGATGCGCTGTCGGTTTGAGATGCCAAAAACGGCTTAACAACAAAGATTCCGATAATAAGGAATGCAAGGTAGTTGATAATGTTAAGAAGTATTCCTGTGTTAGCGGCATCATTTGCTTTATCAAACTCTTTCTTTCCAAGTGAACGTGACAAAAGTGCGTTGATACCAACGCCGGTACCCGAACCCAGTGCAATCATAAGACTTTGCAGTGGGAATGCGAGTGTTACTGCTGTCAGCGCGTCCTCTGATACCCTTGCCACGAATATACTGTCAACAATATTATATAGAGCCTGCACAAGCATTGATATCATCATGGGAAGCGACATTGAAATGATGAGTGATTTTACAGGAATAACGCCCATCTTGTTCTCTGTCTGTGTATTATCTGACATAAAAAACCTCCTATCTGAAAACCACACAAGTATACCACAATAATTTTTTGTATGAAAGTATCTTTTTGTGGAAAAATAACGGAATATGGTGTAAAATATTAGTAAAATTGTAGTATGGGAGGGTGCGTATGGACATAGCTACATTGGTGCGTCAGGTCAATGCCAGCGGTTTTCACATTTGTGCGGCAACTGTGTGCCTTGCATGTATGTATTATACATTTATGCGTTCAAGACCTGAAAAGACGCAGAACAGGATGTTTCTTTTTATATTGTTTAATATACTTGTTTCATCACTTGTTGACATGAGTATTGTTATGGCGATGCCTTATGTTGAGGTAAGTAAAGCGGCACGCCTTATTCGTGATGTCAATCAATATGTATATTTTCTGTTCCATACTCTTTTGGCACCGTCTTTTTGTCTATATTTTTCCCTTGTAACAGGAATGGCTTATCACATTAATAAGCGTAAAAAGTTTGTTTTTGAGTTTCCGATGTATTTTACAGAGTTTCTTGCAATAATCAACCCGCTTACCCATTTTGTATATTATTTTGATGATGAAGGAAATTTCGTCAGAGTTTGGGGAGAGATGATTATATATGCTGTAGGAATGGGGTATTTTATTGCAACAGTTGTTATAAGCATGATTTCATGGAGAGCGATCAATGCAAGGAAGAAGAAAACGCTTGTATTCTTCTTTATATTCGTGACGGTTGGTGTACTTATTCAATTTCTTTATCCAAGTATTCACACGGAACTATTCATGGAAGCAATTGCCATGACAGGAGTTATGGTGACTATTGAGAATGAGGATGATCGTAGGAATCCCAGAACCGGAATATATAATCAGGTCGCACTTGTGGAGGATATTAGAACATTTATCGCTGCGAAAAGGCCGTTTAACATGATATGCCTTAAAATGCTTAATCCGCAAAACGTTATGCAGATAGCAGGTCCTATGAACATTGAGAAGCTGACAATGGTAACCGGAGGTTATTTAAAATCTGTAATGCCGGGTCAAAATCTTTACTATATGAGTCCGGGAACATTTGTTGTAATTGAAGAGGGCGCTGACGGTAATGTCAGTTTCCAAAAGGCTATGGAAGTTAATGAGCGTTTCAAACATGAGTGGCATTTCCTTGGCCGAGAGACCATTTTTCACGCGGCGGTATTCTGCGTTGAGGTGCCCAAAGACCTTAAGAGTCAGGATCAGATCATGGCTCTTGTCATGAGCCCGATGATACCGGATAGGAGCCGCAAGCCGGATGTGTACCATGGCAGCGATCTTAATTATATTCTTAGAAGAAGCAGGGTTGAGAAGGCGATAATGTCAGGCCTTGATAACCATAGTTTCGAAGTATTCTATCAACCGATATATGATGCTAACGGAATGACAATTCATGCTGGCGAGGCGCTTCTTCGTCTTCATGACTCGGAAATCGGTGAGATTTACCCTGATGAGTTTTTACCGATTGCAGAGAGAAACGGACTTATATTTGATATAGGTGATTTCGTTCTTGATGAAGTTTGTAAGTTTATTAACAGCGGTATTCCTGTTGAGATGGGAGTTGAGACGTTAAATGTTAACCTGTCGGTAGTACAGTGTATCCAGCCAAGTTATGCCGAGAGAATAATGCAGATTGTTTCAAGATATGATATTGAACCGTGCAGAATTACTTTTGAGATTACGGAATCTGCCGCAACAACAGAGTTTGAAGGTCTTGAAGCATTTGTTAAAAAATTAAGGGCTAATGGATTTAATTTCTCGGTTGATGATTATGGAATCGGCTATTCCAATGTTCACTCGATATTCTCTCTTGATGTGGATGTTATTAAGATTGACAGAACAATTCTTTGGGAGGCAGAACAGTCGGATATAGGACGTATTATCATGGAGAGTAGTACTAACATGATAAAACGTATGGGTAAGAAGATTCTTATTTCCGGTGTTGAGAGCCAGGCACAGATTGAACTTGCAAGTGAGTTTGGGGTTGATTATCTGCAGGGATTTTATTTCTCTAATCCAATCTCACAAAATGAGTTTATCGGTGTCCTCAAAGCAACTAAGCTTGCGCGCGTTGAGGAACAACGTGCCATTGCTGCGAACGAAGCAATGAGTAATTTCCTCGCTAATATGTCTCACGAGATAAGAACACCTATTAATGCCGTGCTTGGTATGGATGAGATGATTATTCGTGAAAGTGATGATGAACGAATACTTGAATACGCAAGAACAATTGAGGGAGCAGGACGTACGTTGCTTTCGCTTATAAATGATATCCTTGACTTTTCTAAAATTGAGGCGGGCAACATGAGCATTATTGAAAGTGAGTATGAACTTTCGGCGGTGCTTAATGATGTTGTTAATATGATACAGGTTAAAGCAGATCAGAAAGAGCTTAGACTGTTGGTTGATGTGGATTCTCAAATACCGGAAAGGTTGCTCGGAGATGAGATGCGACTTCGCCAGATCATGCTTAACATACTCAATAATGCGGTTAAGTATACCAATCGTGGTACTGTGTCGTTGCAATTATCATTTGAAAGAATAGATAAAGATAATATCAAGCTTATAATTGCAATAAGAGATACGGGTATCGGAATTAAAGAGGAGGATCTTAGTAAGTTGTTTGCTAAGTTCCAGAGGCTTGACCAGAGAATTAACAGAACTGTTGAGGGTAGCGGATTGGGACTTGCAATCGTTCATAATCTTCTTGAACTTATGGACGGTGATATTGATGTCGAGAGTACATATGGCAACGGTTCGAAGTTTACCGTTACAATACCACAGAAGGTTGTTGGTCTTGAAACTGTGGGAGATTTCAGAAGGAAGTTTAATAAGAATAATGAATACATTTCAAAATACAAAGAGAGCTTCCAGGCACCGGAGGCAACGATACTTGTTGTAGATGATACGGAAATGAACCTCGTCGTTGTAAGGGAACTTCTTAAGAAGACAAAGCTTCAGGTAGAAGAGGCTATGAGTGGTATGGAATGTATCGATATGGTTAGCAAGAAGCATTATGATATTATATTCCTTGACTATCGAATGCCGGTTATGGACGGTATCGAGACGCTTAAGAAAATGCGTGAACTTACTGATAGTCCTAATGAGAACACGCCGGTTGTTGCACTTACCGCTAATGCTATATCCGGTGCTCGAGAGAAGTTCATTAAGGAAGGTTTTGACGATTACATGACAAAGCCTATCGATGGTGAGAAGTTGGAGAATCTTCTTCTTATGTATCTTCCGGGAGATAAGATTAAGAGAAGTGGTGGCACCGTGGATGGCAACAATTATATAACGCCGCAAGACGGAGTGGATCTTACTGATTGGAAGGCGGTATCCTTGGATACGAAGCAGGGAATTAAGAATTGTGGCTCGGAAGAAATATATAAGACGGTGTTTGATGCATTTAAGGACGATATTAAGGAGAGACTTGAAGTATTGCAGAATGCCTATGAAGCAAAGGATTGGAATCAGTATGGTGTGTGTGTTCATGCAATAAAGAGTTCTGCCAATATTGTTGGAGCCAATGTTCTTGGAAGCCTTGCCAGAGAACTTGAATTGGCGGCGGATTCTGGCAACGTAGCTAGAATCAAGCGCGATAATAAGGCACTTGTGACTCTGTATGAGAGATACTTGGATTTTGATTTGTGATACTTGACAACCAATTGTACAAACTATATAATGACTGCGAAATAAACAGGAGTGCTTATGGAATTAGGCTGAGAGGTGACATGTTCCTGTCATCAATCCTATGGGGATATCCCAAAAACCTGATCCGGATAATGCCGGCGGAGGGAGTTGATATTGAATGCAGGATTGCTACAACTTTAATGTCAGTTGTGGCTTGAGTGTACATTACGGACTCGCTTCGATAAGAAGCGAGTCTTTTTTCTTTGGAAACTCCGATAAATAATAATCAAAAGGAGGAGTGCGTATGAACGCCAATGTTGCAATTCAAGTTCTGCCGTCAGTGCAGGGCGACGAAGAAATTGTAAGAGTTGTTGATGAAGTAATCGACTATATCAAAAGTACGGGTGTGACATATTATGTCGGACCTTGTGAGACTGCTATGGAGGGCGATTACGAAGAATTGATGGAGATAGTCAAGCAGTGTCAGTACATTGCAGTCAAAGCGGGTGCACCGAGTGTTATGAGTTATGTGAAGATTACATATAAGCCTGACGGTGAGACACTTACAATCGAAAGAAAAACTGCAAAGCATCATTTAAATGATAATAATGAAAATGCATAGTTGAACGAAAGTGAAGTTTTATAGTATGAAGGACAATGGTTTAAGAAGACTCAATTTCATACCTGTTGTTGTAATTGCTGCATTACTTTTTGTGTGGCAGACTGCATGCAGATTTGAGTGGGTTCCCGGGTATATGTTACCTTCGCCCGTGCAAGTGATAAAGGCATTTGTAGCGGACTTTTCTCTGCTTATGAGTCATGCCAAGGTTACATTACTTGAGGCGATGTTAGGATTACTGTTTGGTGTTTTGCTTGGTTTTGGCTGCGCAGTTATTATGGATGCGTTTGTGGTAGCGAGAAAAGGATTGTATCCGCTTCTTGTAATCAGTCAGACAATTCCGCCTGTGGCGATAGCACCATTACTCGTCTTATGGTTTTCTTATGGAATAGCACCCAAGGTTGTGCTTGTGGTGTTGGTTTCATTTTTCCCTATGGCAGTTGGTCTTTATGAGGGATTTCAGTCAGTGGACCCGGACATGATTAAACTTATGCATTCTATGAAGGCATCGCAAGTGCAAATCTTTATGCATGTGAAACTTCCGTCTGCCCTGCCACAGTTTTTTTCGGGATTAAGAATCGCGGTATCCTATTCGGTTATCGGAGCGGTTATTTCCGAGTGGCTGGGGGGATTTTCGGGACTTGGAGTGTATATGACCAGGGTTAAGAAGTCGATGGCTTACGACAAAATGTTTGCGGTCATCTTCTTCGTTTCGGCAATAAGCCTTTTGCTTATGGCGTGCGTCACTGTGCTGCAGAAGAAACTTATGCCGTGGACACATACAAGATAAATTGATGTTTAATGCACTTTTATCCCTAACAAACGCGTATGGATTATCAGATGTATGAATATCCTGTATCCAAGTGAAACGCACTAAGAGGTTGTAGGTATGCCGGCTACGTTTTCTTATAATACGCGACCGGCTATGGATTCGACATCCTGTCTCAACATGCCTTGCCTGACATCCATGTCAGGCATTCGCTTAGGTACTCACGGCATACCAACAACCTCTAAGTACCTTTCAGATGTCACAGGATATTTCATACA
>JAILRO010000025.1 GCA_024698145.1 Lachnospiraceae bacterium | reverse complement strand
AGTATACGCACAGAACAGATTACATGATCCCACTTCACCATTCCTGATTGGGAATTATATGGACGGTGATAAGATACATGAAGTACCGCAGGAATCCTGGATAGACATGCAGGAGAGTCTGTTTTTGGAATTCTGAAATGTCGGTTTTGTCACCTTAAATAATGATCGTCGAGACAGTAGTTTTGCTCTCGCGAGTATGAGGTGTAGATACATGAAAAAGATTAATAAAACAAACTATATAGATTACATAGAAGCAGCAAGGGGATGTACAGCTAATCAGGTTTATCCGTTGTCAATCGTCACTGGTGTTCAGACGGGAGATATTTATGCTGATGACGGAGGAAATGTATTGTTCTGGCATTATTGCGGTTTTGCATATATCTCGTGGAATGCCGATCCGAATTTTCTTGAACAGGTATATCGAGAGTTCCTTGTGGCTGACACAGAACGGAGATTTTTCCTGATCACGGATTCAGACTTTGTGACTAACTATTATAAAAATCAACAATCATTGCAGTTTGATAAAAGACTTGAGTATGAGCACATCTTGATATCAGAGAAATCGTCAATCCCTGATAAGCAGTTTACAATAGAACGAATAACTGAAGATAATATTGGATGTGTTCGAGGAAGGATTGTTCCGACTTTTTCGTGGGAAAACGACAAAGCATTTCTTGAGAATGGATTCGGTTATATAGTTAGAAAAGATGCTGAGTTTGCGGCAATAGCGTTTTCAAGTGCGGTCAGTCCTGAAGAAGTTGATATTGGCGTTGAGACTGCAGAAGTTTGTAGACATCATGGCTTGGCATCATGCTTGGCTTCTCTGATGTGTGAGGACATCAGAGCGCAGGGGAAGACTCCGGTGTGGGCACACGCGGAGTCCAATGAAGGGTCGCAAAAGACAGCAATCAGTGTAGGTTTTAAACCTTGTAAGGTGAATACGGTTATTAAAAAAAATACGTGTTAATAAGGTATATGAGTGTATGTTTCATGGTGAATTGTTAAAATAAAAAAACTTGGGATTAATCAACGTGATTAAGATGATTGAGGATTAATAAATATGTTGAAATTTATACATTTGTTCAAAAATTACTATATGGGAATATCATTTATAGGTATAGCAGCATTTGTGATACAAGAGATTCCATACATTGTTATGCCATTGATAAAACCCGCATCAAATCCAATTATGAATATGCAAAATGAAATCAAATGGCTTGAGAAAGTACAGGGAATATTTGGCATGATGTCAATGATCCTGCTGATGTTGATCGTAAGGGATGATGTTAAGCTTATACCGAGAGACACAACCCAAGAAAAGACATTTCTTTTTCTGATGATTCTCATGATTCTGATTAACTTTATAGGATGGACGCTATACTATATGGGTTACCAGCATGGATGGTTGATTATAATCAGTCAATTTGCCGTTGTTCCAATGTATTACTTATTTTTCGGACTATGGAAGAGCAATTACCTGTTGGTTGTGACTGCAGTTCCGTTTTTCGTGATTCATACTATTAACGGAATAATGAATTTTGCTATTAAGAAATAATATTGAAACTTGAGCCTGTAGATGTTGGGAGAAGGCATTGATTATGGTAAGTAAAGATAATATTAAAATGGGTCTTGTCAAATTAGGAGTAGAACCCGGAATGATATTAGAAGTACATAGTAGTCTTAGTAGCTTTGGATATGTTGATGGTGGTGCAATAACAGTTATTGACGCTATAAAGGAAGTTGTGACTGAAGCAGTTAATAAAAAATATCCTCCCGGTGAATGGTTTTCGGGGGTTGAAATATGAATAATCCGTGAGAAGGAATTAGTTTGGGGTTGCCGGCGGAAAAGGAGAGAGACATGGAAATTAAGAGAGTTACTGAAAATGAAAGAATAGGCGAGTTTATAAACAAGGAGTTTACTGATTACGCGATGGATTGTGACGTGGCACTTAACTATGAAGAGTTTTGTTTTGTTGCAGAAGATGATGGCAAGATTGCCGGAGTTATCACAGGCAGAGCATACTATAACGAAGTACATATCGGAGATCTGATTGTTGGCAAGAGTTATAGAAGAGAAGGTGTTGGCAGTAAACTTGTTGCGGCTGTTGAGGATGCATATAAAGGAAAAGGCTATGAAAAAATAGCGCTTACAACATTTGGGTTTCAGGCACCGGAGTTTTATAAAAAACTTGGATATGAATTGGAATTTGTTAGGAAAGACAAAGATCCAAAACTATGTAAGTATTTCTATTTGAAGAAGATAAACTTTTCATTCGGGATTAACGAGAAGGAAACGGCTAAATAGATAGTATTTAACATTTTTCTATAACTGTTATGGTAAGGTATCAATATAGATGCCGCGGACTACTGTAGGATTATGGAGGTACGAAAAATGTTTCCGGAATATTGTGATGTACAAAATATTGCAAAAGAGACAATAGAATATATTAAAACTGAAATAAGACCCGGGATGACGCTTATGGATGTGCGCAGGTTATGCGAAGATAACATGAAACACCTCGGTGCAGATTCATTTTGGTATTACGACATAGGAGCTTTTGTGTTTTCCGGTGATGAAACAACTGTTTCAGTATCGGGAAGGGAATACACTACATCAGACAGAATCATCGGATCTGACGATATCATAACCATAGATCTCAGTCCACAGATTGGTGATACATGGGGCGATCATGCAAGAACCATTATTATTGAGGATGGAAGCGTTGTGAAATCAATCAATGAAATCAAGAATCCCGAGTGGCGAGAGGGTCTTCTCATGGAGAAGAAACTCCACGACAAGATGACGGAAATTGTAAGTTCTGATATGACATTTGAAGATCTGTATTATCAAATGAATGAATACATCAAAGACGAGGGCTATATTAATCTTGACTTCATGGGAAATCTTGGACATTCAATAGTACGTAAGAAAGATGACAGGATATACATTGAGAAGGGCAATACTGCAAAACTTAGTGATGTCAACTTCTTTACATTTGAACCACATATAAGCGTCAGCGGATCGAATTACGGCTATAAAAGGGAAGACATATATTATTTTGATAATGGCGTAATAAAAAAACTGTAAAGAAATGAATTTAGGGGAGAAAAATATAATGGTTTTACTTGTTGTAGATGTTCAAAAAGGCATAACGGATGAGAGGTTGTATGGATTTGAAAAGTTCGAAGAAAATTTGAAGACTTTGATTGATGCATCCCATAAATGCGGTGTTGAAGTGGTTTACGTCAGACATGATGATGGTCCGGGTTCGGGTTTTTCGAAGGGGGATACGGATTTTGAGATTTATGAGGGAATTGCTCCTTTGCCCGGGGAAAAGGTTTTTGATAAGAAGGTCAACAGTGCATTTCATGAATCTACCGGACTTGATTTGTACCTGGAATCAAGGAACATTAAAAGGGTAATCGCAGTCGGACTTCAGACGGATTATTGTATGGATGCCACTATAAAAAGCGGTTTCGACAAAGGCTATGAGATGATTGTTCCACAGTATTGTAACTCCACTCGAAGCAATCCTTATATGGATGCAGAGACAACGTATGAGTTCTATAATAAGAATATGTGGCCGGGTAGATATGCAACGTGTCCTACAGTTTCTGCTGCATTGGAAATGATACATAACTACAAAAAGAGTGAAAATCCGTATAGAATTGTTGGGTGCGGTACACAGGAGATTGAAACAGAAAGATTACTGTTGCGTCCATTTCTATTAAGTGATGTGAAGTCCGCACATAATAACTGGGCAGGAGATGAAGTGGTCCAGAAAATGTATGGTGAGCCGGTTTACAAGACTGAAGAAGAAGTGCAAGGTCTTCTTGAAAAATATATTACTGCGTACCAATCAGATTATTATTACAGATGGGCAGTGATTGAAAAACAGTCCGGTGAATGTATCGGACAGATAGCTTATTTTTTAGTATATAAACCGGGCAGTTGGGGCGAGATTGAATATTGTATCGGAAGTGCATATCAAGGCAAGGGTTATGCGACGGAAGCAACAAAAGAGGTTATCAGATACGGCTTCGATCAAATCGGCTTTAATAAGGTACAAATCTCTGTCCGATCTTCTAACATAAAGTCTAAGAAAGTGATTGAGAAATGTGGCTTTGAGTATGAAGGAACTCTCAGAGATTATTTCTTTATAGATGGAGAATATGAAGGAAGGATGTATTATTCTATAATAAACCCTGATTATTGTGCGTTTAAATGATAAAAAGCCGCATGTGGCATAATATATAAATGGAGGAAAGAAAGATGGATTTAAATGAGGAGATTAGCCGTTATCCGGGAATTATGGATAAGGTAAAGCAGTTAGGAAAGGTAAAAGAGAATTTTCTTAACAAGAAACGTATGGCGGAGGCGGTTGAGTTATGGCAGCGTTTCACTCCGGAAGAACTTGAGCAACTTGAAAGGGAAATACAGGATGCGCCGATTCTTATGAAGACAGCGGTCATAACCCCTACTGCGATATGCTATTACAGTATTGGTGTGTTTTTTGCCGTTCCTGTGAAGGATATTGTTTGGGCTTATCCTAGAATAATAAAGGAAAGCATGAACTTTATTCCGACAGGCAAACGTCACCAGATTTTCCTTATGGAAAGAAATGGAGAACAGCACCTTATTTGTCAGGCTAGTACAGGTCCTATTACAAAGAAGACTCCGGCAAGCGATGCATTGGAGTACATGCAGAGCGTTGTCGGTCCGGTAAGAAAGGGAATCATCTACGGTTATTCAGATGAAATATATAATTGGTTTTATGGTGATCTGGAGGCTGCAGCTGCTAGGATAGATGAGGATAGCGCAATGTAGGTAACAATTAGTATAGAAAAGGAAACAGGTATTCCATATGACTGAAACTATATGGAATACCTGTTTCTTTTTGTTAATACACTATTATGCAGTGCGTATAAGTTTTGCTGCTTTTACAAGGTTGATAAGACTTTCTTTTGTTTCACGCTCGCCTCTTGTTTTAAGTCCACAATCCGGATTAATCCATAATTTGCTATCATCAATTTTTTCACGCATTTTTTTGAGAGCTTCAACGATTTCTTCGGTTGAAGGTACTCTTGGCGAATGGATGTCATATACACCGGGGCCAACTTCGGTTTTGAAATTATGTTCTTTGAGAGAGTCTAATATCAAAAGATCCGAACGGGAAGCTTCAAATGTGATAACATCTGCATCCATAGCGTCTATAGCGGGGATGATATCTGTGAACTCGCTGTAGCACATATGTGTATGTATCTGCGTTTGTGGTTTTACGCCACTGTGTACGAGTCGAAATGCCGGGATTGCCCAATCAAGGTATTCGGAATACCAATCGCTTTTTCTAAGTGGAAGTTTCTCGCGAAGTGCAGCTTCATCAATCTGGATAATATCTATGCCGTTTGTCTCAAGATCCAAGACTTCATCACGTATTGCAAGTGCTATCTGAAGTGTACTCTCTTTGATAGAGATGTCTTCTCTTGGGAACGACCAATTGAGAATTGTAACCGGTCCGGTAAGCATTCCTTTCACAGGCTTGTCTGTACAGCTCTTTGCATATTTCGACCATGAAACTGTAATGGCTTCCTTTCGAGATACATCGCCCCAAATAATAGGTGGTTTTACACATCTTGTTCCGTACGACTGTACCCAGGCATTCTCTGTGAATACATATCCTGCAAGGTGTTCGCCGAAGTATTCCACCATATCGTTTCTTTCGTATTCGCCATGCACGATTACGTCAAGACCAATCTCTTCCTGAAGTGCGATACACTCTGCAATCTTCTTTTTATTAAAATCAATATAGTCGTCTTTAGATATCTCTGCTTTTTTGAATAACTTTCTGTTGCGTTTGACATCCGCTGTTTGAGGAAATGATCCAATAGTGGTTGTAGGAAATGCAGGAAGATTAAGTTTCTCTTTCTGTATTGCTTCGCGTTCTTCAAATGCCGGAAGTCTTGTATAATCCTCATCTTTTATAGCAGTGACTCTTTTTTTGACTGCTTCATCGATAACATTTTTTCTGTTTCTGAACAGTTCAACATTCTTGATATACCTTGCGTCAGACTCACAACCTGAAATTCCTGCCAAAATAGAAAGTTCTGATAATTCTGTAAGCTTTTCCTTTGCGAATGCAAAATGTTTTTTGTAATCATCTGATAACTTCTTTTCACTGTCCAAAGAGTTGGGGACGTGAAGAAGGGAGCAGGAAGTACTTATAACAATTTTTTCGGCATTAACGTTTGCTCTTGTCTCTATGGATTTAATTCTGTCTATTGTCTTTGAATACTCGTTTTTCCAAATATTTTTACCGTTGACGAGACCGGCAAAAAGAAGTTTGTTATTCGGAAATCCGTTACATTCAATAAGTTCAAAAGTCTTTCTTCCTTCTATAAAATCAAGACCGATACCGTCAAAGTCTAGTGATGTTAATTCTTTGTACACGTCTCTGACATCGCCGAAGTATGTTTGGATAAGTGTCTTTACATTCCCCTTTTTGTTAAGCAGCTTCTTGTAAATCTCAACGAAAAACGCTTTGTCGGTCTCGTCGATGTCTTTTACAAGGTAGGGCTCATCAAACTGTACCCATTTGACGTTAAGCTCGTTTAATTTCTCAAGAAATGAGGTGTATCCGCACACAAGTGCATTCTTGAAATCTTCTTTTTTCTTATTTCCGGTATATCGTGCAAGTTTTAACAAAGTAAAAGGTCCAATAATAGCTACTTTTGTTTCTATTCCTATCTTTTTTGCTTCCAGGTACTCGTTAAATGGCTTGCTGCCAACAAGTTTAACCTCTGTATCATCATCAATTTCAGGTACGAGGTAGTGATAATTTGTATTGAACCATTTCTTCATTGCAAGCGCTTTTACATCACCCTTTTTGCCCTGATATCCTCTTGCAAGTGCAAAATATGTTTCTTTTTCTGAAAGCCCGAGATTGCTATATCTTTTTGGGATAATGTTAAATAATACCGCAGTATCAAGAACGTTATCGTAATAAGAAAAATCGTTCGAGGAAATAAATGATATTCCGGATGTTAATTGTTTGAACCAATTCTGTACTCGTATCTCTTTTGCGATTTCATTCAATTCATTTTCTGAAATCTCGCCCTTAAAAAACTTCTCTGATGCGAACTTTAACTCTCTGTTTTCGCCAATTCGTGGATAACCTATTACGGCTGTTTTCATTTTAAATGCCTCCTTTTTATAAGTGTTTCTGATTAAGGAGTATAAACCTATTTATCCAGTAGGTAAAATATATAAAATTATGTCGTGACAATAGAAAAAATCTATGGTAGTATCGTTTTGTATAATAATTTCTATGTATGTAAGCAGGAAAGGATTTTTTAAATGACATTAAAACAGTTAAGATACGTTGTTGCAGTTGCGGAAACAGGTAATATAACAGAAGCAGCCAAGAAACTTTTTATTGCACAACCAAGTCTAACTTTTGCAATACAGGAATTGGAAAAAGAATACGATATAACCATTTTTAACAGAACCCGGAAAGGAATAGAGTTGACTGTTGATGGAGAAGAGTTTTTGGGGTATGCACGCCAGGTGCTTGAGCAGACTTATCTTATAGAAGAAAGATATACAGGTAATATATCCGGCAAACCGCGTTTTTGTGTTTCTTCTCAACATTATTCGTTTGTTGTAGAGGCGTTTGTAGAACTATTGAAAGAGTTTGAAGGCAGTAAGTATGAATTTCACATCAGAGAAACCCAGACTTACGATATAATTGAAGATGTTGCCAGACATAAAAGCGAAATAGGTGTGTTGTTTATCAATGATTTTAATGAAACTATCATAAGGAAAACGTTGCGGGATAATCACCTTATTTTTGAACCGTTATTTACTGCAAAGCCTCATGTTTTTATTGGGAAAAACTCACCGCTTGCAAACAAAAAGAAGATAAAATTAGAAGACCTTGCACATTACCCAAGATTATCTTATGAGCAAGGTGATCATAATTCGTTTTATTTTTCAGAAGAAATATTGAGTGTTGTAGATGCCGATAAAGAATTGATTGTACGAGACAGAGCGACATTATTCAATCTCTTGATAGGAATGAACGGATACACAATATGTTCCGGTGTAATCAGTGAGGAGCTTAACGGACCCAACATAATCGCAAAACCGCTTGATGTTGATGAACATATGGAAATCGGCTACATTTTGCATGAATCAATCAAGCCCTCACCACTCACACGAAAATATATTGCTCATTTAAAAAAGGTAATATAACATTATGTAATATTAGTTCTATTTTGCTGTAATGGGCCCTTTTCTGTAACGACCGAAGAAAATGCCGTCGTCAATGTATGAAGCTGCCTCGGAAACCCACATAGGGAATTTGCCGGTTGCTATTGCGGTCTGGCCGTTAAGCATTCCTGTGTGGAACGACAGGTGTCTATATTGGCGCAAAACCAGTTCCATACGTGTATAGATGCATTTTTCGGGTTTTTCGTAAAGCATCTCATCTGTGAGTGTATCCAGATAATCTAATGTTTTCTTTTCTACTTTTTCCAGATAATTAAGAAGTTCTTCGTCCGATAAAACAACACTTGTCGGATTATCCGGATTATCCATTCCATCCTCATGAAATGAAGGCTCTTCGTAAACAAATGGATTGATAAACCATTTATCAGCTGAGTGAAGAGCGTGATATGCCCATCTCCAGCAGGGGGCTCCGCAACAAAGTGCATCTCGGTCGTATGCTTGTATGGAAGTGCGGATGTTTAGAAAATTTGGTTTTATGGTGTCTTTGATTATCATACATAATTCATTCATGGGAAAACCTCCTTGCATTTATTTTATTATGATTGTATAATAACATCAAACAACGTATCAGTAAAATTGAAATAATCTAATATATAATTCAAAATAAATGAATGCAATTCAAACCCGATAATGACAATATCGTTTTAAGGAGGGTGAATATGACAATTACACAGTTGGCTTCATTTTTGAAAATTACGGAAATGAATAGTTTTTCTGCTGCGGCAGACAGTTTAGGATATGCTCAGTCCACGGTAACGACACAGATTAAACAACTTGAGGAAGAATTGGGGTGTGTGTTGTTTGAACGCCTCGGTAAAACGATTTCACTGACATCATCAGGAGAGCGGCTTATAACTTATGCAGAGAAGATGCTTCAGTTAGAACGTGATATTCATCTTGATGTGACGGATGAAGAGAATCCATCCGGCGTTCTGAAGTTAGGTGTGTCGGAGTCTTTATGTGTAAGCAGATTTCCTAAGATTTTGATGGAATATAATAAGAATAATCCAAGAACTGAGATTAGATTGCAGTTTGTTACGCATGACAATATTGCTGACCTTCTTCAAAAAGGAGAACTCGATATGGTTTACACATTAAACCCGCTATTTGAGGATGATAGACTTAAAATCCTGCACAAGAAAAGAGAAAAACTTGGTTTTTATGCATCTGATAAACACCCTATGGTAGGCACAACTGTTAAAGAAGAAGATTTGAAGGATGTGCCACTGCTGTTGACCGCTCATAACTGCAATTTCAGGCATATGCTGGTATCAGATCTTGATGCGAAGGGGATAACGCCTAATATAGTATTGGAAACGAGCAGTAAAGAAATATTGAAACAGTTTGCAATTAATGGTTATGGGGTGGCATTTATACCGGAGATGACAACGGAAAATGAAACCAAAAACGGTAAGCTGAAACGGCTTACTTGGAAGGGAAAGGATTTTCCAGTATATTCACAGGTCTTAATTCACAAAGATAAACATGAAAACAGGGCGATTAACGGTTTGATTGAAATTATTAAACAGATGAATTGAGGATGTATTTTTATGCAAAAAAAGGTTCTTTTTTTGGAAATAATGTATTGTTATACAGCGAGGAATTTGGTAAAATTATAGTAGGGTAATGTGAAGAATATCATTATTATCCGAGTCTATTTATACATTATAAGAAAGCATATTGAAAAGGGGAACGTAAGATGAACATTAAGACAATTAAAGGCAGATTAACAACAGCAGTAATTGTCATCGTAGCACTTGCTATTTTGGTGACAGCATCAATCATCATTGGTATTTCAAGTAGTATAAGTACCGGAGAACTCAAAAACAACTTACAATTGGAAGCGGATAAATATGCTAATTCTATTAATAGTTGGATAGAGAAGGAAAAGGGATTAAATGACGGTACGGGCTCTAGTATAGAAGCGCTGGCTGCAAACGAAATGGATGAAAAACATCTTAAGCAGATTGTTGTATCACATGCTGAAGGAAGAGGCGATTTGCTCAATTTGTATTATGGTACAACTGATAAGTTGTTTGTTCAATCATCACCGGATGCAACTACGCCTGAAGGATACGATCCGACACAGCGCGGTTGGTATCAGTTGGCTGAGAAGTCAAAAACTACTGTCGTTACGGACCCTTATATGGATGTTCTTATTGGCGGAATGTGTATAACAGTTGCAACACCTGTATATAAGGACGGCGAACTTATCGGTGTTGTTGGTGCGGATTTTACGTTGGATACAATTACGGGAATTGTCAACAGCGTTCCTTATGATGAGGGTGAGTATGGATTTCTTGTAGATGCAAGCGGCAATTACGTAATACATGAAAATGCTGATTTCCTTCCGGGAGAGGATAAGGTTACGACGGTTTCCGATGCAATGTCTGATATTTCAGGAATTATATCAAATCCGGGTTCTGAAATATTAAAGACAAAAGACTATAATGGAAAGACTTGTTATTTTGCAACAGCTGTTATTGATGGATGCGGATGGATGCTTGGTCTTGCACAGCCTAAAGGAAATGTAACAGGCAGCATTTACAGAAATATATTCCTTTCAATTGTGATAGCAATTATCGCAATAGTAATCGCGAATATAATAATGTCAAATCTGATAAGTCAGCAGTTAAAACCGCTCGAGGTTATGAAATCATTTATACGAGAGAAAATAATCGGCGTGGAGAATCTTGTGTCTCATGGCACAGAGGTTGAAGAGATTAATTATCTCATTAACGAATTAGAGACCAACTTTATAGATACGATTATAAAGACAAGAGATGAATCATCTCATATACAGAATAAGATGTCGGGAACAAGTGATCATATTTCTACAATTAATGATAATATTGTGGAAATCACATCTGCTATGCAGGAGACCGGAGCCAATATCGAATTACAGACTGACAGTATCAAGAATATTGATAGCACATGTGGTGCAGTAACTTCAGCAGTTGATGAACTTTCAAGAGATACTGACCAGATGAATGAGCGTGCAAACGAGATTATTACTCGAGTTGAGGGAATGGTTCCTGAAATCCTTGATAACAAACGACATGCTGTATCGGTAACGGAGGACTCAAAAGAGAAATTAGCTAATGCCATAGAAGGTGTTAAAGTAATCGAAGAGATAGTAAATGTGTCAAATGCAATCAGTGATATAGCAAGTCAGACAAATCTTCTTGCACTTAATGCATCTATAGAGGCGGCAAGAGCAGGAGAGGCCGGAAGAGGATTCGCTGTCGTTGCAGATGAAATTAACAACTTGAGTACCACAACAAACAATGAAATCACTAAGGTTAATGAGCTTACAAAGAAGGTCACAGAAAGCGTTAACGATCTTACATCAGCCAGCAACGAGATTCTTACTTTCCTTACGGATGTTGTTCTGAAGGATTACGATAACCTTGAGACACTTGCCGAGAATTATATGGAAGATGCAAGTTATTACGGAAATATAAGCGAAACACTTGGTAATAGCGCAAATGAACTTGATGGCTCAATAGGAGAAATCACAAGAGTGCTTGATGCGATAAGCGTTTCACAGGACGATCTTAATAATGCAATTCGTGCAATCAATGATAACCTGACTAATATTACGGCAACAAGTGAGGATGTTTCAGCAGAGACACAGGACGTTATCGGTAGTATCGAGAGTTTACAGGAGATTGTTGAAAGATTCCGCTTGTAATATGTTATTTGTCTATTATTTACCCGATATTCATCAATTGGTGGATGTCGGGTTTTTGTCGTATTTTGAGGGGTGAAACGGTATTGAAAAGCTTTACCGAAATTTATGATGTAATTGTTGAATTAGATGTGATATAATCGTCATCGATACTTACAGTAAGAAATAAAAATAAGGATTAATAGTATGTACAAAGTAATCAAAAAAGATGGTAATGCCAAAAGGGCAGTTTTTGAAACGGTGCACGGAACGGTGCAGACACCAGTGTTTATGAATGTTGGAACAGCGGCGGCTATTAAGGGTGCTGTTGCTACAACGGATTTACAGGAGATAGGTACGCAGATAGAGTTATCCAATACTTATCATTTACACGTAAGACCGGGTGATAAAATAGTAAAACAACTTGGCGGACTTCATAAGTTTATGAATTGGGATAAACCGATACTTACCGATTCCGGCGGCTTCCAGGTTTTTTCGCTTGCAGGTCTTAGAAAGATAAAAGAAGAAGGGGTGACATTTAACTCTCATATAGATGGACGAAAAATATTTATGGGTCCTGAAGAAAGTATGCAGATTCAGTCCAATCTTGCATCGACCATTGCAATGGCCTTTGATGAATGCCCTTCAAGTACAGCGGAGAGAAGTTACATCGAGGCTTCAGTTGACAGAACTACAAGATGGCTTCATCGTTGTAAAACGGAGATGGCAAGACTTAATTCGCTTGAGGATACAATCAACAAGAACCAAATGTTGTTTGGTATTAATCAGGGAGCGATTTTCCCGGATGTTAGAATAAGACATGCCAAAGAAATAGCAGAACTTGATCTTGACGGATACGCAGTTGGCGGTCTTGCGGTTGGTGAGACTCACGAGGAAATGTACCATATACTCGAGGAGACGGTGCCGTATCTTCCGGTGGACAAGCCGACGTACCTTATGGGTGTCGGAACGCCTGCTAACATTTTAGAGGCGGTAGACCGAGGCGTTGATTTCTTTGATTGCGTATATCCAAGTCGTAACGGAAGACATGGACATGTGTACACAAATCACGGAAAACTCAATCTTTTCAATGCAAAATACGAACTTGACAAACGTCCGATTTCCGAGGAATGTAATTGTCCTGCATGTAGGAATTACTCAAGGGCATATATCAGACATTTATTAAAAGCAAAAGAAATGCTTGGAATGAGACTTTGTGTCTTGCATAATTTGCATTTTTATAATAATATGATGAGTGAGATTCGGGACGCTATTGACGAAGGAAGATTTTCCGAGTATAAAAAGATGCGTCTTGATGGATTTGCTCAAGGCGAGTAATTATTTAAATATATATTTAGAAAGGAAGTTACACTATGTTATCTATGATACTTACATCAGGCGCTAATTCACAGGCATCAGGAGGTTCAATTGTAATGACACTCGTTATGGTTGCTCTTTGGATTGGTGTGTTATATTTTATCATGATTCGTCCACAGAAGAAGCAGCAGAAAGAAATGGACTCTTTGAGAAACTCAGTTAAGGCCGGAGATAATATCATGACTACCGGTGGTTTTTATGGAGTTGTTCTTGATGTTGTTGACGATACAGTAATCGTTGAGTTTGGTAACAATAAGAACTGCCGTATTCCTATGCACAAGAATGCAATCGCTGAGATAGAGCGCGATGAGGAAGAGCAGACAGAAGAGTAATTGATAAGATTACATTACTAAATGACCGGACACATTTAGTCCGGTCATTTTTTATGCCAATATTGCGCTTATAAGTTTTTCGGGAACACGAAGGCTTCCGCGTCCTGTACCGATTGATATATCAGGCTTGATTGCACCGTGAAAATCTGATCCACCTGTTACAATGAGATTTCTGTTAAATGCTATACTTCTAAGTTCGGAAATCTGACCTTCGTCATATGTCGAATAGTAGCATTCGATTCCGTCTAGACCCTCCGGAATCAGCCTGTCAATAAGTTGTTCAACCTCGGCTTTGGAATACTTGTATGAGAATGGATGAGCAAGGATTGCCTTGCCACCGGCACTCTTGATAAGAGATATCACGTGTTCAGGTGTTACCTTTGGCTTGGGAATGTAGAAAGGACAATGAATGCCAATATATTTATCAAATGCTTCCGCTTTATCTTTAACAAAACCTTTCTCTACAAGCAGTCTTGCAAAATGAGCTCGCGTGATAACACTTGAACTGTCGCCGTGTTTTAATTCTTCAATCGTCATTGGTATGCCTGCGTCAACAAACTTTTGGATCATTTGTTCATTTCTGCGATTTCTTGCAGTCTCAAGATTAGCCAATTCATGAATCAGATTTTTATCTTCATAGTTAATATTAAGACCGAGTACATGAACCTCCCTGTCCTTTGTATAACATGAAAGCTCGGCACCGGCTACAACATTGATTCCACCAATCTCTTTTGCGTGTTTGATTGCGCGTCCGACACCCTTTACGGTATCGTGGTCTGTGAGTGCGAAATATGTAAGTCCTGCTTCTTTTGCTAATTCAACAACCTCTTCCGGCGAAAGTGAGCCGTCTGAACATGATGAATGCACGTGTAAATCTATGTAATTCATTATTATTCCTTCCTCTATACAATTTCCTACATTATATACACATATCCTAATTTATGCAAATCGCTGTTTAGTTAAGTTTTACGAGCGAAACTTCTAATTGTTTTAAGGCGTCTCTTATGATTACAGTTCCATCGCAGGCCGCTTTCGCTGCGTATAAGAACGCAACGGTACTAAACTCACACTCCGTGTTCGTTAAGTGCCGG